>BTQS01000054.1:0-11244 GCA_036985995.1 Acidimicrobiia bacterium | reverse complement strand
CTTATCGCTTCCGAGCACAGAAAGCAGAGACCGTGCCGATACGCATCACCCTTCCCGACGGATCTCAACGGGAGTACCCCGACGGCGTCACGGGTTACGACGTGGCATCCGACATCGGGCCACGGCTCGCGAAAGCCGCCGTCGCGGTGACCGTCGACAGCGCCATGTACGACCTGCACCGGCCGATCGACCGGGACGCGACGGTGTCGATCGTCACCGACAACACCGAGGCCGGGCGCCACGTGATCCGTCACTCGACCGCCCACATCATGGCCCAGGCGGTGCTCGATCTGTTCCCCGGTTCCACCTTCGCCATCGGGCCGGCGATCCAGGATGGCTTCTACTACGACTTCGGCGTCGAACGACCGTTCACCCCGGACGATCTGAACCGGATCGAGGACAAGATGGCCGAGATCGTAGAGGCCGATCAGCCGTTCGAGCGAGGTGAAGTGTCTATCGACGAGGCGCTCGCAGCCTTCGCCGATCACCCCTTCAAGCGAGAGATCATCGAAGGCGTCAACGCCGACGAGGGGGTCGATAGCGACACGGTGAGCACGTATCGCAACGATCAGTTCCTCGATCTGTGTCGGGGACCTCATCTTCCCTCAACGGGTCGGCTCAAAGCCTTCCGTCTCATGCGCTCAGCGGGAGCGTACTGGCGGGGCGACGAATCCAAGCCCCAGCTTCAACGTATCTACGGAACGGCCTGGGAATCAGACAAAGCGCTCGACGCGTACATGCACCAGCTCGAAGAGGCCGCACGGAGAGACCATCGCAAGCTCGGCGCCGAGCTCGACCTCTTCTCGTTCCCTCCCGAGTTGGGGAGCGGCCTGGCGGTGTGGCACCCGAATGGCGGCATTCTCAGGCGTACGATCGAGGACTACTCGCGTCGCACGCACATGACCCACGGGTACGAGTACGTCGTGACGCCCCATATCGCGAAGGCCGACCTCTGGCAGACATCCGGGCACGTCAACTTCTACAAGGACAGCATGTACCCGGCGATGGAACTCGACGGTGGAAAAGGCCGACCGGGCCAGGAGTACTTCATCAAGCCGATGAACTGCCCCTTCCACATACTGATCTACCGCTCGCGTAGTCGCTCATATCGGGAATTGCCTCTTCGGCTCTTCGAACTCGGCACCGTGTACCGGTACGAGCGCAGCGGTGTTCTCCACGGGTTGATGCGCGCCCGGGGGTTCACCCAGGATGACAGCCACATCTTCACGACCGAAGCTGATCTCGCCGATGAGCTCCAGAGCCTCCTCGACTTCGTCCTGATGGTGCTTCGCGACTTCGGCTTCGAAGAGTTCGAGGCCGACCTCTCGACGCTGCCTGAAAAATACGTGGGCGAGCTCGGCCTCTGGAAGAAGGCCGAGGAGTACCTCGCGTCGGCGCTCGACAACGCCGACCTCCCGTATCAGCTCGCCCCGGGCGAAGGAGCCTTCTACGGGCCCAAGATCGACATCCACATCAAGGATGCGATCGGACGGCGCTGGCAGTTGAGCACCATCCAGTTGGATTTCGCTCAACCCGAGAACTTCGATCTGGAGTACGCCACGAACGAGAACACGAAACAACGACCGGTCATGATCCACAGGGCCCTACTGGGATCTATCGAACGGTTCGTCGGGATCCTCGTCGAGCACTACGCGGGCGCGTTCCCGATGTGGCTTGCCCCGGTTCAGGCGACCGTGATACCCGTCGCCGACCGCCATCACGAGTATGCCGGGAGCGTTGCAGACCGCTTGAGAGAGAACGGCGTTCGTGTGCACGTTGATGCGGCGGACGAAACCGTTGGTGAGAAGATCCGCAGAGCGATCACCCACAAGCACCCTGCGGTCATCGTCGTGGGCGACAACGACGTCGACGCCGCCACGGTGGGGCTCCGCCTACGCGGGGAAGACACAGAACATCGAGGAATCCCTGTCGACGACATGGTCGGCCGACTCACGGAGATGGCAGAACCACCGCGGTGACGCCGCAGCGACAGGGCCGATATGATGCGCCCGGGCTACGGGACGCGTTCGAAATCCACCCACGCCGACAGCGCGTCGGGATGCGAACCACGCATCGGTAACCTGTGCGCCTGAGGCCACGCCTCAACCCAGCGGAGTGGGAGGAAACTCATGAAGACACTGGTCAACGGTCTCGCGTTCGCCGTGAGGAGAGCGCCATGGGTCGTCATCGTCGTCACGATCGTTCTCACCGGGATCCTCGGCTCGTTGGCGGGACAGTTCAAGCCGGCGGAAGACCAGAACTCCTCGTTCGCGCCTGATGCGCCTGAACTGACCGCGTCGACCTTCATCGCAACGACCTTCGGCGCGGTGTCACGCATGCAGGTGCTCACGTCGTCGACCGCTGGAGACGTGATCACGCTCGATGCACTGAATGGGGCGATGGCGCTCGATTCGGCGGTGCGCTCGAGTGAGAGCGCCAAGTACCTCGCGGACATGGAACAGATCCCGGCCGTTCTCAGCTACCTCGCACCGGTGCAGTTCGCTATCGAGGCCGGTGCCCCGTACCCGACGAGCGACGCCGAGGTCAAGGCTCTATACCTCGCAGGGCTCGACCAGATGCCCCCGGAGTTCCGGTCGTTCCTCACGGCGCTCCTGTCCGACGACGCCGACTTCGCAACGGCAACAGCAGAGCTCGGTCTCAGCTCGATCACATACGAATCGAGCGACAACTTCGACGAGCTCGCGCAACGGGCACTGGGGATCGCCGAGGCCGTCCAGATGTCGGAGGCGCCGGACACGATCACGATGGAACCCTTCAACGTGGAACTCATCTTCAGCTCCGACGAAGAGTTCCAGAAGGAAGTTTCGAGGCTGCTCATCGCAGCCGCGTTGATCATCCTCCTCGTGCTCGCTGCGATCTTCTTGGTGAGGCCAAAGGGAACGCGAGACAGAGTCCTGTACATCTTCGGTGTCGTTCTGATGCTCATCGGGTCGGGAATCGCCGTCGTACCGGGCCTCGCGCAGATCTTCCCGGATCTGTTCCCTGAGTCCTGGGGTGATCTCGAGCTTGGACCGGTGCTGCTCTCCGCGCTGGCTTTCTACGTCGTTGCTTTCTTGATGTGGACGTTCACATCGAAGCGTCTTCGCCGCACCACCGCCGACACCGTCGTCACGTTCCTCACGATCGCCATGGCCATCCAATGGATGATGGGCTACGGATATTTGCGATTCGGGGACATGTCCCAGATGGTGCAGATCCTACCGATCCTTCTCATCGGTCTCGGAGTCGACTACTCGATCCACATGACGACCCGGTACCGCCAGGAAGTCCACGAAGGCAAGTCGGTCGATGACGCGATCGCGACTGCGATTCGTACTGTCGGCATCGCGCTCGTTCTGGCGACGCTCACGACCGCTGTCGGGTTCTTGACGAACGTCACGAACGACATCCCTGCTCTCGCCGAGTTCGGCGAACTGGCTGCGGTCGGGATCGTCTTCTCGTTCGTGTTGATGCTGACGTTCGTACCTGCGGTGCGCGAGCTCCTCGATAGGAAAGCCGAACGTAACATGTGCCTCGAACCCGAAGGCCTCAACGCCGGTGAGTCTCGAGCGCTTCCCAAAATCATGGGCAGAACCTCGATCCTCCCACGGAGGTTCGCCACCGCCACGGTGGCCGTTGCACTCGCACTCACCGTGCTCGGCGGATACGGCATGACCGGGCTCTCGACGAACTTCTCGTTCCTCGATTTCGTGCCTACAAACTCTCCGCTGCGCGGTACGGCGGTAACCGTGAACGAACGGTTCGACTTCCCTGAGACGACGTCGGTGCTGGTGCGCGGTGACGTAACAACCGGCTCTGCGTGGAACGCCATGCTCGGTTCGTATGTCGCGGCGGCCGACGTGCCGACACCTACCGCACCGCTGGTCAAGTCCGTACCGAGACCCTCAGGAAACTTCCCGACGGGCAACTCGCTCATGTCCGTCATGTTGCGGTTGCTCGATCCCACCTCCGATACGCTCGATCAGGAGCTCCTGGGTGTCGCACTCGGGATCGGTTTCGGTCAGCCAGGCGTCTTCCCTCCCGATGCCGACGTGTCGCGGCTCTACGACGCGGCCTTCGAGAAATACCCCAACGAGATGGCAGCCGTGCTCGCAAAGACGGATGGCGTCTACGACGCTGCGCTCTTCAACTTCGACACGGTCGCCGGGGAGGCTCAGGCATCGGAGCTGGCGACGGGATTGAACGAGGCCTTCGCACCGACCGCAGACGCCGGGCTCGCATCTGTGGCGACGTCGACGTTCATCATCAACAACCTCGTCATCAACTCTCTCCGCGACTCGCAGGTGTCGTCGCTCCTTCTCACGATGGGTGCGGCTCTCTTGCTCCTCGTGATCAACTTCCTCTACGAATTCCGTCGGCCCATGCTCGGCGTCATCACCACGGTTCCGGTCGCAATCGTTGTGATCTGGGTGTTCGGCATCATGGCTGCGCTCGGCATCCCCTTCGGACCGGTGACGGCAACCATCTCGGCACTCGGCATCGGAATTGGGATCCCGTACATGATCCACGTCACCCACAGATATCTCGAAGAGCGTCACAAATGGCCTGATGAGAACGAAGCTATCGAACACACGCTGACCCACACGGGTGGTGCGCTTGCGGGCTCTGCGATCACGACGATCCTCGGATTCGGGATCCTTGTCACCTCGACGACCATCCCGTTCCGTCAGTTCGGCTTCGTGACCGCGTACACGATCCTCCTTGCCCTGGTCGCTGCGGTACTGGTGTTGCCCTCGATGCTCGTCCTGTGGGACAGATGGCACCGGAAACGGGGCGACGAGGATCTCGGTGCTACGGTTGTGGCTGGTCTCTCCGGCGAGGATGCGTGATCGCTGATGGCGGACGACGACCCCACAGCCGGTCCGCACGATGATCCGATAGTTCCGTATCGCCGCCTCGACACGGCGAAGCGCAGACAGGCCGGCGTCGTGTACGTGGTGATGGCGGGTGTTGCGGGTGGGCTTGCAACCCTGTCGGGAGTGACGGCGCTGTGGCTCACCGCCGCAGCACTGCTGTTGGCGATCGCCGCGTACCAGTTCCTTGCCGGTTGGAGGATCCAGGTGTCCGACATGGAGGCCATAGAGCGCGCCGGTGCAGCTGCCTCGTTCAGCTTCGGCCACGGCTCTGCGACACTCGGTTTTCGAGGTCCGCTGGCGAAGCCGGTGTGGCAGGTTCTCGTGTTCGCCGACGGCCCAACACCCGACCATCAGGCACTGGTCACCATCGATGGGCTATCCGGGGATGTGACCGGTATCTACGAGGAGACCGTCGAGTTGCCCTGAGGCTCAGCGATCCTCGATGGTCACGAACGGACGCTCGGTCTCCCCGACATACAACTGACGTGGTCGCATGATCCGGGTGTCGGGGTCCAGGTTCATCTCCATCCAGTGCGCGATCCACCCGGGAAGCCTCCCGATCGAGAACAGGACGGTGAACATGCGAAGCGGGAAGCCGAGAGAACGGAAGATGATCCCCGAGTAGAAGTCGACGTTCGGGAACAGCTTCCGCTCGATGAAGTAGTCATCGGCCAACGCCGCGGCTTCGAGCTCTCGCGCGATCTCCAGCAATGGATCCACCCGATCCATCGCCTTGAGCACATCCTCGGCGAACGACACCAGCACCCGTGCCCTCGGGTCATAGTTGCTGTAGACCCTATGTCCGAAGCCCATCAACCTGAACTCGTCGTTCTTGTCTTTCGCCCGCTCGAGCGTCGACGCGATAGTCGCATCGGGATCGTCATGGATCGCCTGGAGCATCTCGATGACCGCCTGGTTCGCACCTCCGTGGAGTGGGCCCCACAACGCACCCATGCCCGCGGCGACCGCCGTGAACATGTTCGCCCGGCTCGACCCTACGCCGCGTACCGTAGCCGTCGAGCAGTTCATCTCGTGGTCCGCGTGGAGGATCAGAAGGACGTTGAGCGCCTTGACGATGGCAGGGTCGATCGTGATGTCGGAAACCGGAATGGCGAACATCATGTGTAAGAAGTTCTCGACGTAGGTGAGGTCGTTTCGCGGATAGACGTATGGTTCGCCGATGGACTTCTTGTACGCCCACGACGCGATAGTCGGGAGCTTCGCGATGAGCGTACGCGCACCCGAGTCGATCTCGTCCTTGCGCATCGGCCTGCGGTACACGTCGTAGAAGGTGGAGATGGCGTTGGTTGCCGAGGACAACACCGCCATCGGGTGCGCTCGACGCGGGAACGCATCGAAAAAGGATCGCATCTCTTCGTTGAGCAACGTGTGTGTCGAGATCTGATGCGTCCAGGCATCGAGCTCCCCGGCGTTCGGCAGCGTGCCGTAGAGGAGCAGGTAGGCGACCTCGAGGAACGTGCAATTCTGCGCCAGGTCCTCGATCCGGTAGCCGCGGTACAGGAGCACCCCTGCGGCACCATCGACGTAGGTGATGGAAGACTTGGCTGTGGCAGTGTTGCCAAACCCTGGATCGTAGGTCACGTATCCGGTAGTCGCTCGGAGCTTGCGGATGTCGATACCTGGTTGGCCGACGCTTGACTCGTACACGTCGAGTTCCACAGGCCCGGCCCCGACATCGAGTCGTGCGGTGTTTCCACTCATGCGTATGTGACCCTTCATCTGTCAGGCTGGGAGCTGCTCAGGAGGGGAGTGTCCGAGCGCTCATAGCTACTTGGATTCTAGCCGACGGATGGACCCTTCCCGTCTGTGGTAACTTTGCAAGGCGAAGGAGGCCTTTGTGCTGGACCTCAAGGGACGAAAGAGAGTCGCTCCCATCCTCGAGCCGGTTGCGGCAGCCCTGGCAAAGATCGGTTTTACACCGGCCGTTGTGACGATCGTCGGCCTCTTGGTGACCATCACCGGTGCAGCGTTGATGGCCACCGGATACCTCCTCGCGGGAGGCCTCGTAGCGGGGGCAGGCGTCGCTCTCGATGCGCTCGACGGACCACTAGCCCGCAAGCTCGGCACGGCATCGGACCGGGGGGCATTCCTCGACACGATGTCGGACAGGTTCGGTGAGATCGCGATCTGGGTCGGCCTTGCTGTGTACCTTCGGAGTGAACCCCGCCTTCTCGTTCTCTGCGTCGTTGCTCTCGCCTTTTCGCTGCTGGTTCCGTACGTTCGCGCCAAGGCGGAAATCGCAGGTCTCGAAGGTAGGGGCGGTTGGATGGGGAGGGCCGAACGCATGATCCTCATCCTCCTGGGCGCGATTGTGGTCGGAGCCGGGGTACCGATCATGGAGCCGGTGTTGTGGGTGTTCGTGGTTCTCACCGGCTTCACCGTGCTGCAGCGCATCCGAAAGACCTGGCAGCAGCTCGAAGCGTGAAATCCTGGCTCATCTACATCCCCTTTCGGATCGCTGCGGGTTTGTTCGGTCTGCTCCCGGAGCCCGCTATTCGCTGGATCGGCGAACGCGGTGGTGGTGCCCTGTACCGACGCGATTCGGGTCGCGCACCGTTGCTTGCGCGGCACATGCGGCGCGTTCTCGGGCCGGAAGCGCCTGAAGCCGACATCGATGCCGCCGTCAAGGGCATGTATCGCTCCTATGGGCGGTACTGGACGGAGACTTTTTGGTTCCGGCCACGGAGGAAGAAGGCCATAACCCGGAGGGTCGAACGGATCAACTTCGACCCCATCTTCGAGGCGAAGCGTGCAGGCAGAGGCATCGTGTTCGCTGTTCCGCACATGGGCAACTGGGAGATCGCAGGCATCATCGCCCAGGAGATCGGAGTGCCGATTCTGGCCGTTGCAGAGGATCTCTCGAATGAACACATCACGGACTGGTTCATCGCGGTGCGCGACAAGTTCGATATCGATATCGTCCTGACCACAGATCCCAAGCGGCGGTCGAGACTGATACGAACCTTGCGGGGTGGGGGAGCGATCGCCCTGCTCGCAGACAGAGACATAACGGGGCGAGGCATCGAAGTGGACTTCTTCGGGGAGCGAACCACCGTTCCTGCCGGGCCCGTCGCCCTTGCCGATCTGACCGACTCTGCACTGATACCGGTCGGTGTCTACTTTCAGGAGGGTGCAGGGCACCGCATCGTGGTCCACGACACCGTGGTACTTCCCGGTGGCGGCAGTCGGGCCGAACGGGTCTCACGCGGTGCCCAGGAAGTAGCGAACGTGCTCGAAGACATGATCCGGGAATCACCGTCGCAATGGCACCTATTTGGGGCCAATTGGCCGTCGGACGCCGTCAGTGAGGAGCAGGAGTGAAAGTCGCCCTCGTGTGCCCGTACGACCTCGGGAAGCCCGGGGGTGTTCAGGACCAGGTGATCCGGCTCGCGGGATGGCTCGAAGCGCGTGGCCATCCCGCGACGATCATCGGTCCGGGAACACAAGGACCGCAGGGAGCGGTACTCGTCGGATCGACCAGTGTGATCACTGCGAACGCAGCCGCAACACCGATCGCGATCGACCCCCGGGTCCGGTCACGGATTTTCTCAGCCGTCGAAGGTGCAGACGTGGTGCACATCCACGAGCCGTTGATGCCGGTCGTGTCGCTTGCAGCGGTACGGATCGGTGGTCTTCCCACTGTTGGGACGTTCCACGCCGACCCACCTCGATGGGTCAGGAAGGGGTACACAACTCTGTCCCCGTTTTTGCGGCGGGTCCTTCGGAAGCTCGATGTGGTCACGACCGTCAGCCCGGTTGCGAACTCGGCGATCGAACCGGTGGTTGCGGCCAGGGTGATTCCGAACGGCATAGATGTCCCGTCGTATGGACGGGCCGACAAGGTGGCAGGTCGGGTCGTGTTCCTCGGACGGGACGATCCACGCAAGGGTCTCGATGTGCTGCTCGAAGCATGGCCTGGGGTACGCGAGGCGGTCGGCGGCGCATCGCTGCGAGTACTCGGGGCCCGACGCGATCGGCCGGTCGAGGGCGTGGATTTCCTCGGCCGTGTGAGCGATGACGACAAGTACGCCGAGTTGGCTGAAGCCGAAGTCTTCGTTGCGCCGAACCTGCGCGGCGAGTCGTTCGGGATCGTCGTCGCTGAGGGAATGGCGTCCGGTTGTGCGGTCGTGGCGTCCGGCATCCCCGCGTTCATTCAGGTTCTCGGAGACGCCGCAGAGATCGTTGCGCCGGGTGACGTCGGGGCCCTTGCGGACAGGGTGAGCGCCCTTCTCGGAGATCCCGAGCGTCTACGTACGCTGTCGGAACGGGCGCGCCGCCGCGTGCAACGGTTCGACGGCGCGCTGGTGACGGATGCCTATATCGAGGCATATAACGACGCGATCATTGCGCATCAGTCCTGACCTGCGCCGCTGCCATGTAGAATTGAACTGTGACGACCAAGGGAAACAGATATGGCGAATCCAACAACTGAACACGGCACCGACAAGGTCAAGCGGGGGCTTGCCGAGATGCTCAAGGGTGGCGTCATCATGGACGTTGTCAATGCCGAACAAGCCAAGATCGCCGAGGCCGCAGGCGCATGCGCAGTCATGGCGCTCGAACGTGTACCCGCCGACATCCGCGCACACGGAGGCGTCGCGAGAATGGCGGATCCAGTGAAGGTCGAAGAGATCATCAACCGTGTGTCGATACCGGTCATGGCGAAGTCACGGATCGGTCACCTCGTCGAGGCACAGGTGCTCGAATCTCTCGGAGTCGACTACATCGATGAATCCGAGGTGCTCTCACCCGTTGACGACAACCACATCGACAAGCACGCTTTCACCGTGCCGTTCGTGTGCGGAGCGAAGGATCTGGGCGAGGCGCTTCGAAGAATCGGAGAGGGAGCAGCGATGATCCGGACGAAGGGCGAGCCCGGCACCGGGAATGTCATCGAAGCTGTGAGGCACATGCGAACGATGAACACACAGATTCGGAACCTGACGACGCTCACACGAGATGAGCTGATGAACGCAGCGAGAGATCTCCGTGCGCCGTTCGAGCTGGTGAAGGAAGTGGCAAGCACGGGAGCCCTGCCTGTCGTCAACTTCGCTGCCGGTGGCATCGCGACACCTGCCGACGCAGCATTGATGATGCAACTCGGATGTGACGGCGTCTTCGTCGGTTCCGGCATCTTCAAGTCGGGAGATCCTGTCGAACGTGCCGAGGCGATCGTGGAAGCAACGACCTTCTACAACGACGCAGGCAAAATCGCCAAGGTGTCCAGGAACCTCGGCGAGGCGATGGTCGGAATCAACATCGACACGTTGCCCGACACCGAGATGATGCAGCTCCGGGGATCATGACGGTCGGGGTCCTTGCGCTCCAGGGCGACTTCCGGGAGCACATCGCCGTGCTTGGGTCCATCCAGGTCGCTGCGACGCAGGTTCGCACGCCGGAGGATCTCGAGACGGTCGATGCGCTGGTCATCCCCGGAGGGGAATCGACGACGATCGGCAAGCTCGCCGACCGCTACGGCCTCATCGGCCCGATCCGGGAACGTTGTGCCGCCGGGATGCCGGCGCTCGGTACCTGCGCAGGGATGATCTTCCTCGCCGAGTCCACGGTTTCGGGCCATCAACCCCAACTAGCAGTGCTCGACGCGGTCGTCGAACGTAACGCGTTCGGAAGGCAAGTCGATTCCTTCGAGGCGGATCTGGACGTTGTCGGCCTCGACACGCCGATGCACGCTGTGTTCATCAGAGCGCCCTGGATCGAGAAGGTCGGATCCAACGTGGAGGTGCTTGCGGCAGTAACAGATCCAGAGGGTGTCGAGCACCCCGTATTGGTTCGCCAGGGTCGTATCCTTGCGTGCTCGTTCCACCCGGAGTTGACCGGTGACACGCGTCTTCATCGGATGCTGGTCGATTTTCTGGACGCCGGCTGAGGAGATCGCATGTCCGGACATTCGAAATGGGCCAACATCAAGCACCGCAAGGGCCGTCAGGACGCCAAGCGTGGGAAGCTGTTCGCCAAGCTGATCAAGGTGATCGAATCCGCAGCACGCAATGGTGGAGGGGACCTCGCTTCGAATCCGACGCTCGTAACGGCGGTACAGAAGGCCAAGGACAACTCGGTACCGAGAGACAACATCGACAGGGCGATCGCCCGCGGCGTTGGGGACGTAGACGGGGTCGACTACGTAGAGGCGTTCTACGAGGGTTACGCGCCGGGGGGAGTGGCGCTGTACGTGCAGATCCTCACCGACAACCGCAATCGAGCGGCCTCGGACGTGCGAGCTGCGTTCACCAAGAACGGTGGCAACCTCGGGGAACCCGGATCGGTCGGGTACCTCTTCGAGCAGAGGGGCTACATCCTGGCGAGCGGCGATGAGGACACGGTGATG
>BTQS01000053.1:0-11531 GCA_036985995.1 Acidimicrobiia bacterium | reverse complement strand
TTCGGTCCACACATGGATCCCGCCGATGCTGCCCGCTATGCCGCCAGGCTCCAGGACGAGTCGTACCTGGCGTACCTCGAGATGATCCTCGACGTGCCGCGCCCCTCACGGGTTCAGGATCCGGTCCTGGTCCTTGGCGCCGAGCTGGATTCCATCTTCTCGGAACCGGAGATCCATGCCACCGCGCTGGCCTATGGAACCGAGGCCGTCATGTTCCCCAACATGGGACACGACATGATGCTCGAGCCCGGATGGGAAGGCCCGGCACAGGCGATCGCGGAATGGATCGAGGGGCAGCCAACAGCTTTCAGACCTAGAGAAGGGTGATCCTCAGCGATAGCGAGCGGCCTGTTCATAGGCTCGCCGCATGACCTCTATCGATATCGCCAGGGTCCGTGCCGACACACCCTCCTGCACGAAAGTGCTGCATTTCAACAACGCGGGTAGCTCGCTACCCACGACCACGACCCTTGACGCCCACCTTGGATACCTCAAACTCGAAGCGTCGATCGGTGGCTACGAGGCCATGGCGGCAGCATCCGATGACCTCAATGTCTTCTACACAGCCACGGCCTCCCTGCTCGGTTGCGAACCCGCTGAGGTCGCCTTCCAGTCGGGCGCCTCGGAAGCGTGGTGGCGTGCGTTCTTGGCCGTCGACCTCCAGCCCGGTGACCGGGTCCTTGCCGGAACCACCGAATTCCAGTCCGCGGCGTTCGGCTTGATGCAAGCGCGCAGTCGGGGCATCATCATCGATCTCATCCCGGACGACGACACAGGACAGGTGGACCTCGATGCGCTTGGAGCCATGCTCGATAACTCGGTGAAGCTCGTTTGCTTCACACAGATCGGCATGTCGAACGGACTCGTCAACCCTGCAGCCGAGGTGGGCGCCCTCGTCAAGGCGACGGGTGCGCTCTACCTCCTCGACGCCTGCCAGGCTGCAGGACAGATGCCGCTCGACGTCGACGACCTCCAGTGCGACTTCCTCACCGCTACCGGCCGCAAATGGCTTCGCGGGCCTCGGGGAACCGGATTGCTGTACGTGCGAAGCTCCGTCCTCGATAGTCTCGTGGACCCGATCTTCGTCGACGGCCGATCAGCGCTGTGGGATTCCACGAACACGTACCGGCTCGCTCCCGGAGCGACCCGCTTCGAGTTCGGCGAAGCCAACCATGCCGGCAAAGTCGGCCTGGGCGTCGCGATCAGCTATGCACTCGATCTCGGTCTTGACGAGATCCAGGACCGCGTGCGTATGCTGGCCGATCGGCTCCGCTCCCAGCTACGTGCCGTACCCGGTGTGACGGTCACAGACCGCGGTCCTGAACTGTGCGGCATCGTCTCATTCGTTGCAGGCGGGATGCCGGCGTCACACATTGCCGCTGCTCTCCATTCACGCTCGATCAATACGTCAGCTCCCGGGGCAAGCGACAGCAGGTGGATGTTCGAGTCCGTGGGAGTGGACTCGGTCGTGCGCGCCTCTCCCCACTACTACAACACCGAAGAGGAAGTGGATCGGGTCGTTGACGCCGTCCACAACCTCGTCAGCGCATCGTGACGTACTCCTACACGGATCCGGCGCGCACAGGAACGTACTCGGGATACCACATCTCGGCGTCGATGATCGCCTCGATGTCGTCGACGGAATCGGCAACCCCATCTTTGACGGCGCGCTTGGCGACGGCGATGGCAACAGCACGAGATACTGCTCGAACATCATCGATGTCGGGGTAGAGCTGGCCCTTGTTGACGAGATCCTGGTCCGTCATGCGAGACAACGCTTTGGCTGCTTCGAGGAACATCGAGTCGGTGACCTCTCTGGCACCGACCGCGATGATGCCCAGTCCCATCCCGGGGAAGATGAACACGTTGTTCGCTTGCCCGACGTAGTGCATGGAACCGTTGTACTCGATGGGAGCGAACGGGCTACCTGTCGCGACGATCGCTCGCCCATCGGTCCAGGCGATCGCGTTGGCAGGGGTGACCTCCGTATGACTCGTCGGATTCGACAGAGGAAGGATGACGGGACGCTCACACGTACTGCCCATCTGCTCGATGACCTCTCTCGTGAAGAGCCCGGCCTTGCCACTGACACCGATGAGCACGGTTGGGCGCACGTTTCGCACGACATCGAGAAGTGACGGTGGATCCTCGACGACGTCCCAGTTGGTCGTCTCTGAGGCGTCGCTCGCGAGTTTCGCCTTGATGCCTTTCAGCCCGCCACGATTCGACAGCAACAAGCCCCGGCTGTCGAGAACGTAGAGACGCTTCCAGGCTTCTTCTTCGCTGAGACCGCTCACAGTCATCACGTACGCCAGCTGTTGAGCGATGCCGTAGCCGGCTGATCCGGCGCCGGAGATGACGATGCGGTGGTCATGGGCAACCGTTGAGAGATGATCGCTGGCCGAGAGCACGCCCGCGACGACCATGGCTGCCGTTCCCTGAATGTCATCGTTGAAGGACGCTATCCGCTTCCTGTGCGTCTCTAGATTCCTGAAGCTCGTGACGTTTGCGAAATCTTCCCACTGGAGCAGCGCCCCTGGGTACACATCACGGACCGCGTCGACGAACTCATCGATGAGCTCGTCGTACTCGGCACCGCGCAAACGCGATTCGTTGTACCCGATGTAGAGCGGGTCGGTGAGTAGTTCGGCGTTGTTCGTTCCAACATCGATCGAGATCGGGATGCAACGCTCAGGGTGAATGCCGGCAGCCGCGGTGTAGAGCGCGAGTTTCCCGATCGGGATACCCATCCCACCTGCCCCCTGATCTCCTATACCAAGGATGCGCTCGTTGTCGGTCACCACGATCACCGGCGGATCCATCGCAGGGCGTACTCGAAGGATGTCGGCGATCCGCCCGCGGTCCCTCGGGGTGATGTACAGGCCGTGTGCCCTGCGGTAGATGCGGCTCCAATGCGAACACGCGGCCGCGATGGTTGGTGTGTATATAACCGGCACCGTCTCGGCAAGATTCTCGAGGACGAACCTGTAGAAAAGCGTTTCGTTGCGGTCCATGAGACCGTTCAGGTAGATGTTCTTCCCCATCTCCGTCGTCTTGAGCCTGTACTGGTCGCGAACCCTTCTGAGTTGCTGATCGATCGTCGAAACGTGATCCGGCAGCAACCCTACGAGATCGAGTTCGTCGCGCTCCTCGCGCGTGAAGGCCTCGCCCTTGTTCAAAAAGGCGTCGAGAAGGACCGCTTCCCCTTTGATGTCGACCGATAGATACGGGGCACCGGTGTGCTCATCGCTGAGCGAACGGAACCTCATGACATCCCCCTTTCCGGAGACAACCGCATAGATGGTTCCACCGCGTCAATGGTACGACCTCCGATGGCCTGGCGAGAACCCGGCGAAAGATCCGCTCTCAGGTGGGAGAGGTCCACCGGGTGGTGCTGAGTTGTGCAAGAACCGTATTGGATCCTGGTCTAGGCCGCTGCTGGGGTGAGTGGGTCAGAACCGTACTGGTTGTCGCCCGAGTCCCCCGTGAGGAAACCTGTCTCGATGAGTGCCCAGATCGGGCCGACGATCGGGATCAGTCCGATCAGCACCCACCAGCCTGATTTACCGCGATCATGCCAGCGTTTGACGCTGACGGCGATACCCATCCAGATCGCAGCAAGGTAGACGAGGAACACAAGTAGCCAAATGATCGACGAGTTGACGACTCCACCGATTATGAAAACGAGCCATGTGATCGCCCAGACCGCAACGATGCCGATCCAGAACTTCGCACGGTTGATCCTGCCATCGAACTTGAGCAACAGGTCTTGCCAGTCGATATTCTCCATTGGTTACTCCCCAACTCGGCTACTCCGGGACTATATCGCGTATACCGCCAGCTACCCAGCACCGAGTGGCAGCGGACGGTCGTCTAATGGCCGACAGGTGTTGCTCAGCACTCTCCTCGGCACGTACACGAAACCGTGGGTGATCTCGCCCAATCCTGCGGCGACGGTGGTGAACGGCTAGGCTCAAGCCTGTTCGAGGCGGTTGTGGAATTCGTCCATAGCGCCGGCACTGTGAGGGGATCCAATGGACCTAAGCAAGCTCAGCAAGAACCACAAGATCGCACTCGCCGGAGGTGTCCTGGCTCTCATCTCGATGTTCCTCCCGTGGTACGGGGTCAGCTTCGGCGCCATCGCCAGCGCGAACTTCAACGCCTGGTCGGTGGGCATCCTCGCCTGGGGTGGTCTCGTCCTCGCAATCGCTGGGGCCGTCATCCTCATACTCAAGGCGCTCGACATTCAGGATGTCACCGTAGCCAACCTCGCCGCCGAGCAGCTTGCCCTCGTTCTGGCCGGTGCTGGAATCATCCTGATCGTCCTGCGCTTGCTGACACAAACCAGCTTCGTGCGATACGGTCTGTTTCTCGGCTTCATCTCGGCCGCAGCGGTCGCCTACGGCGCCTACGCCTCGATGAAGGAAGCGGGACTAGAGCTGCCGGGTAAGGAGAGCTTCGGATCCGTCGGCGGATCCACGTCAGACGATGACGCCTGACGTGATCATGGGCTGGCGCTAGCCGACCGTCTCGAGATCAACACCAGCGTGCGGGAACAAGTGTGGTTGTGTCTACATCACGGTCTTCCTCCGGGAACAGGCGACGCACCCCCGGCGAGTAGCTGCGTAGCAGGCATGGGCAATACGGAGCGGATCGCTCACCTGGAAGAAGGCTGAAACTCTCCGGTCTGATAGTCCGAGATCCACCCGACGACATCTGTGCCGATGTTTTGGACCCGATACGTCGGGATACCGCTATGTTTCCATCCGTGGGGGACACCGAGATGACACCAACTACCGGTCGTTCGCACGGTCGCGTGCGGATGCGGTTCACCGCGGTGCTTGTGATCCTCTTCGGCATCTCGCTCGTCGCGGCCAATCACGCAGGCTGGCTCGCAACCACCGTCCTGGAGACGGATGCGTTCGTCAGCACGCTCGCACCTCTCCCAAGTGATTCGGCGGTCTCCCGTGCGTTGGGTGAAAGCGTCGCTGATGGCATCATCGAGTCGTACGAGGTCCGAGAGTCCATCACCGACACGCTGCCGAACGGCCTGGCGTTCATCGCGGCGCCGCTGACCCGGGGCCTCCGAGACGTCATCGCCGACAGCGCCACGGACATCATCCAATCGGATGCATTCAAGACGATATGGACCGCCGTGACGAGGACGACCCATCGTGTAGCGATCACTTTTGTCCGTGGGATCGACAGTGACGTTATCACGACGGAGGATGGGGTAGTCGTGCTCGACCTGACCGAGGTAGGAGCTCAGGTCGCCGACAGGCTCGATGAGCTCGGTTTCGACCTCCTCGACGGAGCAGAACCGGATCTCACAATCGAACTCTTCGAGATCAACGACACCGGCCTCGTTGCCGGGCTCGCCCGGCTCATCTACTCGATCCGCTGGTTCTCCTTCTTCCTCACCGCCGCTCTCCTCGGCGCCGCATATGTGGTTGCGACAAACCGGAGAAAACTGACCGCATGGGTCGGAAGCGCAACCATCCTTGCGATGCTCGTATCGATCATCGACAACAGATGGCTCCGTTCGGCGGTGGTTGGCGGGATCGAGGACCCCGTCCAGAACGCAGGAGCAGACGCGGCGTGGGGAATCATCTTCAAGCAGTTCTTCGTCCAGTCATGGAGCATTCTGATCCTCGGAGTCGTCATCGCCACCACCGCGTGGCTGATGGGTGATTCCGAGCGGGCCAGAACCGTACGGCGAACGTTCACGGGCCTGGCGAGAACACACAGCGACGTCGATTCCGAGCCATCAGGTATCGCGCTCTTCGTAGCATCGTACCGGCTGCTCCTCCAGTGGGCCGCAGTAGTTGTTGTCAGCGGATTCCTCATTCTCGGGCCGCCACCGTCTTTTGGAGTCATCGTCGTTTGCATCGCGGTTGTGATCCTGTTCGCGTTGGTTGTCGAGTACATCGCCGCTTCAGTACAGGATGACCGCACCACCGTCGAACCCGTAACGTGAGAGTGCAGGGTCCGTAGTGCGCGCAGCGAAGATCGTCGGAGGATCCCTCCTCACCATCATGGGACTGGTGTGGATGCTTCAGGGCCTCGGTTCCGTCTACGTTCCGACCTCGTTCATGACCAACGCCACCGCCTGGGTCGCCATCGGCCTGATCGCGGCGACTGCCGGTGTGACACTCGTCGTGCATACCTTGAGGTGACGCCGAGTCACGTCGACCCACAAAGTCATCCGGTGGCCCAGTACAGGGTACGACCGAGTTCGCCGGCCTCCAGCAAGGAAAACGACCCTTCACGGCTGGCAAGTTTGTCTTCGAACACGCCGTCACCCATCGCGCTCCGAAGCTCGGACTCGAGCTCTCGAGCAGCGGCGAGCCAGCGTCTTGCAACGGTCATGTACCCGGCGGTGGTGTCCATCATTCCGACACCGGTAAAGCCGACTTCCGTCAAGAGATCGACGTATGGAACGTCGGTCGCCACGAACCCGTAGTCATCGGTGAGGTCACTTCGATCTGCGATTCGATCTGATATCGACACCACGTCGAAAACGATGGGACCGCCTGGGACGATGACCCTTTTGCATGCTCTCAGCACGGAGAGCTTGTCGCTGAGTCAACACAGCACATCGGAGTGGGTCACGGCGTCGAACGATCCATCCCGGAAAGGGAGCGCCACACCCGAGCAGGCCGCCGCGTCGACGTCGATGGCCTCTCCTCGCCCCCTTCGGCGTCCCCACGCGACACCCTCCCATGGGATGTCGGACAGCACCATGCGGCAACCCGATTCCTTGGCGAGGTATAGGCCGGGCCAACCGGCGCCGGATCCGATTTCTAGCACACGGTCGCCAGGACCGACACCGAGCAATTCGATGAACTGGGATACCTGGTCGACATCGGTGTAGCCGTTCCCACCGTATGCGACACCGAGGGTGCGGCGCTCGAGTTCGCGTAGGGCTCCATGTGCCGTTGAGGTGTAGTAGTCACGGAACCGCTCGACGAGTTCTGTCTCCGCATTGGGGTCGTCAACCACGAGCCGTCGCCTCCTTCACGTTGTGGGCCGCATTCTTACACCGCACGGCCGTAAGTCCGACACCATCCCCCTCCACTGTTCCGCCGGAGGTGAGGCCTCGAAACTCGTAACCGTCTCACCTATATCGTTCATCCAGACGGGAGGATCCATGACCGAAGCATCGCACATTGTCATCTCACCGGACGATCCGGTGTTCAAGGTAGCCGACACAGACCCGACCGTCTCGCCGGTCGTCGACTTCTACCGCTTCGCCAATGGTGGATGGCTCGATGCGAATCCGGTCCCCGATGAGTACGGGGCCTGGGGGGCGGGCCACGAGGTACACACCCGGAACGAGCACATCCTCCATGAACTGCTCGAGCGGGCGTTGCCGAGAGAAGCCGTACCCGGATCCACCGAAAGAACCGTGAACGACTATTACCGCTCCGGAATGGACCTGGACCGAATCGAGGCGCTCGACCTGGAACCCATCACCCCTCTCCTCGACGCGATCGGAGCGATCGCCGACCACGCCGAACTCGCAACGCTTGTCGCCGAGCTCCACCGTTGCGGCATTGGAGCGTTCTTCGGGGTGTCCGTCATGCCGGACTTCGAAGACAGCACCGTCAACTTGTTGTATGCCGGACAGGGAGGTCTTGGCCTGCCAGACCGTGACTACTACCTGCGTGACGATGAGACCTCCCTGCAGCTCCTCGGCGCGTATAGAGCCCACATTGCGGGGATGTTCGGGCTCCTCGGATACGACGATCCGGCCGCAGCCGCCGCGACCGTGCTCGACCTCGAGACAGCGATCGCGAAGGTGTCGTATACGAACGTCCAGATGCGTGATGTCGACCTCACGACCAACAAGGTCGCAACAGTGGATGCCCCGTCGCTGATGCCACAGTTCGGTCTCGATCGGTATCTCGAAGCTATCGGTGCAGGATCGGAGCAGGCGTTCAACATCGACAACGAGGAGTTCTACCCGGCTATCGACGCCCTCATCTCCGAGATACCGATCAAGGACCTCGCGACCTATCTGGTGTGGAACGTCGTACGCGGCACGGCGTCTTCGCTGCCTGAGCGATTCGAGGAAGAGGCCTTCAACTTCTACGGCAAGACACTTGGTGGCCAGAAGGCACAGAAGGATCGATGGAAACGTGTCCTTGGGGCCGCAACGAGCGACATCGGCCAGCTCGTGTCCCAGATGTACGTTGCCGAGAACTTCCCGCCCGAGGCCAAGGAGCGCATGGAGCAGCTCGTTGAGAACCTCCTCGCCTCCATGCGTCTGAGTCTCGAGTCGTTGACGTGGATGAGCGACGCGACAAGGAGGGAGGCACTCGCCAAGCTCTCCTCGTTCGGCTACAAGATCGGCTACCCGGACGAGTGGCGCGACTACTCCGCGCTCGTGGTGAGTGATGACACGTGGCTTGCCAATCGGATTGCAGCGGCACAGTTCGAATTCCAACGCCACATCGCAATGCTCGGCCGACCCGTCGATCCTCACGAATGGGTGATGGCACCCCACGTCGTGAACGCGTACTACCACCCGCAGCTCAACGAGATCGTATTCCCTGCCGGGATTCTTCAACCGCCTTTCTTCGACCTCGATGCCGATGATGCTGTCAATTACGGCGCCATCGGAGCCATCATCGGACACGAGATCACCCACGGCTTTGATGATCAGGGCAGCAGATACGATGCGAACGGCAACGTACGAGACTGGTGGACGTCCGAAGACCGGGGCAAGTTCGAGAAGCGGGCACAGGTAGTCATCGACCAGTACAGCGCGTATGAGATCGAGGAAGGCCTCAACGTGAACGGTGAACTCACTCTGGGTGAGAACATCGCAGACGTCGGCGGCCTCAAGATCGCGTTCGCCGCACTGCAAGAAGCGCTTGGTGGAAATTCCGAGCCTGTCGCAGGGTTGACCCCCGCGCAGCGGTTCTACCTGTCGTGGGCCACCACATGGCGCAGCAACTACACCGATGAGTACCTCAGGCTGATCGTGAACTCCGATCCGCATTCCCCTAACAACTTCCGGTGCGACGGCCCATTCTCTAATCTCGCCACCTTCGCTGAAGCGTTCGGGATCGGTGATGACAATCCAGCGACGCGGCCTGCCGACCATCGGGTGGACATCTGGTGATCGAACCCTCCATGTAGGCTGGTCCTGTACGGCCAAGCGGCACAAGCTCGGCGCCAAGCGCAAGTTATAGTCAGACGACTGTCCTCCCCGTCAGCCTCAATCCGCGTCCTGTGGTCAACGGTGACAACCGAGACCTGTGGAAGGATTCTCTCCCGTCGGTTCAAGGGGGACGGCAGAGGAGCGCAGCTGAGCGATCCGCACAGCTCAGGGCTTCGTTGGTGGTGGGAGATCGTCCATTTCGAACTGCACCTTGGCGATCGTCGGGTTCCGAACCACCTCTTTCACTGTTGCGGAGACGGAAGCGTCCGACTCGAGTTTCCGTCTTGGCAGCCGGAAGGCCAACAATGCGCCGAACAGAGCGACGAGGCCGCCCGCGATGATCGCTCCCTGGAAGCCGCGCAGTGCAGCATCGTCGTAGATCCCTTTCAACTCGGCCTGGTCGTCGGGAGGAAGGTTTGCAAAGGCTTCCTCGAGCCGGCCACCGTCGGCCCCCTTGAACAGCCCTTCGGCGATCGCAACAATCTCGCCCTTCGACTGATCAGGGATAGACGACGACTTCTGAATCTGATTCCCCATCGACGCGAGCGCCACACTGAGGATGACCGTTCCGATGACCGCTGTGCCCAACGCCATACCAAGATTCTGCGAGGTTCCCTGAAGCCCAGAGGCTTCACTCGCCTCATCCTGGTCGACGCCTGAGAGGATGAGATTCGGAAGCTGACCGGCGATCAGCCCGATGGCCACACCGCCTATCAGCAATCCGAGTGCCATGTCGGAGCCTTGCTGAGCGGTACTGAGAGACAGGGCGAGAACATATCCACCGACGAACAGGAGCACCAGCCCCGCCTGGATGATGTACTTCGGGTAGATCTTGCGGCCCAAAGGCGGAGTGAGCACGGACGTCACGAGTACACCGATGGACAGTGGCAAGAGCGTGAGACCGGTCTGAAAAGCGTCAAAGCCGAGGACCGACTGTGTGAACACGGGAATGAGGAACAGCAGGCCGGCCTGGGCGAATGTCTGGGTTGCAAGGATCGGGAGACCCGAACTGATGGCACGGTGCTTGAAGATCGACGGGTGTACGAGCGCCGGGAGCCCGCGCTCCTCCCTCCGTCTGATCCACCAAATGAACACACCAAGCACTACGAGTCCACCAGCCATCAGCCCGACAACCAGGGGGTCACTCCAGCCGTAGGTACTCGTCTGGAGAACACCGAGCACCAGAAGGGCGAGGCCGGCAGCCGACAAGACCACGCCGACGACGTCGAGTCGTGGTTTGGGGAGAACCTTCGGAGCGTCAACGAGCAAACCAGAAGAGAGCAAGACAAGGACGACGATGATCGCCTCGCCCGCAAATGCGACCCGCCAGCTCAACGACGTCGTCACCCAGCCACCGATGAGCGGTCCGAACGCGGCACCGGCCGCAGCGATACCAAAAAGCACGCCATAGGCCGACGCCCTCTGCGCACCCTTGTAGTTCGCTCGTACCAGCGTGTTGATCGCCGGAACGATGAGCGCAGAACCGAGACCTTCGAGAAAGGACCACCCGAGTATCACGAACCCGATCGTCGGAGCGACCGCTGTGATCGTCGTACCGATTCCGTACACAACGAGACCGATTCTGAACGCCCGCTTCGAGCCCCAGATGTCACCAAGCTTGCCGCCCGTGAGCATGAAGGCCGCCATGGTCAAGGTGTACAGGGTGATCGCTACCTGCACCTCGCCCAGGGTCGTTCCGAGATCATCGACCAGCGCTGAAATGGACACGTTCATCAAGGTCGTGTCGACGACGTACACGAACATTGAGGCGCCGAGGATCGCGAGGACGACCCCTCCTTTGCCTTTCGATGTGCCTGTCACAAGAATCCCCCTGAGCGCGACCGACAGCACCATAGCCCAAGGCACATCGCCGACACGGCGATGCTCTAGGGTTGGGCGCAATGTCGACCACACAGCAGCTCGAAATCGTGCTGCACGAAATCCCACAGGCCGAGAACCTCAGACTCAGCGACTACGTCGCAAGGGCATCTGCCGCGAAACCGGTGACGGAAGGCGATGGGACTACGACCGTGTATCTGCGACTTCGGCAACTCGAGCGGTATTCGACGTTGCCCCGTCCCGAGCGGCGTTCCTGGCTCGCTCGTACTTTTGGAACGCGATCGCCAGAAGCCACCCTTCCCAACTCGCTGACCGACTCGGCGAACGTGCGGCGTGTTCGCAGGCGGGTGCAATAGGCCGCTTCGCGGCCGGCGTCGCTGAGTTCAGCACAGCAGTACCCGACGTGGGGAGGCACGCCGGGCACTACGTCGAGGCAAGGCTCAGGCTATGGGCGAGTTGTCGTGCTCGTCACTACCGTCGTGGTCGTGACCGGATCATCATCGTCGGGGTAAGCGTCGATCGT
>BTQS01000052.1:0-11700 GCA_036985995.1 Acidimicrobiia bacterium | reverse complement strand
GCGACGATGGCAACGACGATGATGCCGACGGCCAGGGTGCGAACTGCGGGGTCAGACAACGCGTCGAGGGGGAAACCCACCCCGACGGAGATGAAGAAGATCGGTATCAAGAACCCGTACGAGAACCCTGAAAGCCGGGCTTCGAGATCTCCGGAGTTCCTGAAGACAAACGCAAAGATGCCACCTGCCATGAAGGCGCCGAGGATCGGGTCTATGCCGAGCCCGATTGACAAACCAACGAATATGAGCAGCAGGGCGAGAGAGAATCGGATACCGAGCTCGTCCGGGTCGTCTGACGCGAACAGTCGCTCAGCCCGCTCCGGGTACCACCAGGCGAGCGTTCGCATGAGCCACACGGCGGCGAGGGCGATCACGGCGAAGAGGGGCACGGCGAGCAGCTCGATTCCCCAACCGCTCTTGACCCACACGGAGAACACGATGATTCCTGTGGCTGCCATGAACTCGGCGAGGATTCCCACAACGATGGTGATCTGACCCTGGCGCGTGCTACCTCGGCTCGTGGCACGCATCGCCGGCACGATGAGAGCGACACTGGCAGCCGAAACCAAGAGCGTTGCGAAGATGCGCTCGTCGGTTTCGACAACGCCGATGATCCCAAAACCGATCCAGGCGATGGCCACGATCAGGACGAACCCGATCAACCCGACAACGATCGGGCCCCTGCCTTCCCGCTCGAGCGATGTGAAGTCGATCTCGAAGCCGGCGAGAAACATCAGCAAGAAGAGTCCGACCTCGGCCAGGATGAGGATGAAACCTTCGGACGTTGATTCCGCCGCGATCAGCCCGAACACCTGTGGGCCGATCAGCAGTCCAAACACGAGCTCGAAGACAACGGAGGGAATACCCACCCGTCTTGCGAGAAGCGGAAGGAGGAACGCAGCTAATCCGATGACGATGAACGTCGTTGCGTTGGGGAGAATCTGGTCTGTGACCGCTGCAAGTACCGTTGGCATATCAATCGGTCACCGGAACGAACAGAACAGATCCCTTTCCGCGTGCTGCGGCCCAAACGGCGATCCCCGGGCTGATTCTGCTCACAGGCGACGGTGGCATCGATACGACGAGGAGCGTGTCGTGTGCCGTGACGCCGGAAAGTACCTTGACCGGATTGCCACGCACGACGTGTCGTTCTACGTCAACCTCCTGGACCGCCGCTTCACGCCGCAGCCACGCTGTTGCACCCTTCTTTTCCATGAGGTCGTCTGTGCCCATGAACAGAGGGTTCGCGACCGCCACACCGAGCACTTTCGCTCCCGACCGTTTCGCGATGTCTATGGCGGCTCTGCCTGCTACATCGCCAGATACTGTTCGACGGGCTGGAGCGATGAGCGTGGTGTATGCCGCGTCTCCCCGGGTGAGCAGAACCGGAACACCCGCGGCGCTCAGGGAATCGAGAATGGACGGGATGTTCGCAAAGGGCCGAACCAATGATCGCTCGGGGAGCGGCACGACGATCACACCGACACTCTCCTCGTTGGCGACCGCGACACAGGCCTTGTAGATGTCGCCTTCGACGGCCCGTAGCTCGACCTCGACGCCGAGCTCCTCCGCCGTGGCAGTGTCGACGATCTCTTGGAACGCGTCGGCTTCCGCCTGGTTCTTTATCCCTTCGACATCGCGGTGAACGACGATCAGTCCGGCGGCATTCGAGTTACGCACGAAGTATGCGGCTTCATTGACGGCCTTGTCTCGGTCCGCCCGGCTCGCGAGCGGGACAACGACCTTGCGGCCGAAGTTCAGAGGGAATCGCGAGACGCCTCCGGCAAACGTTCGTACGACCTGAGCGAAGTCGGTGGCGGAGCCAACAACCGTGACCCGATCCCCGGTGAGCAGGCGGGTGTTCCCGTGCGGGACCACAAGTCGCCCGTCTCTGAGAATCGCGGCGACCACCCACAACTCGGAGTGGATCTCTTTGAGGGCACGACCGTGGACGGGGGAATCTGGAGTGATCTCGAACTCGATCGCTTCTGCTCTTCCATTCGCGTAGGTTGTCGACGTGAGTTTTCGAGGTTCCATGGCAACCTCCATGCTGCGCGCTGCGAGCTGGGAGGGAGTCACGACCTCTGCGCCAAGGGACCGGTATTCCTCGGTACGGTTGGGGTCCCTGGCAAGTGCGACTACCTGCTCGACGCCGAATGTCGCGGCCAACCGTGTCACCTCGAGGTTCACATCGTCGGATCCTGATGACGCGACGACGACGACGGCGTTCTCGATTCCGGCTTGTTTGAGCACCACAGCGCTCGAACCATCGCCCAGAACGGTTTCGATCTCACGGATCTGCCGCATCGTCTCCAACCGTTCCTCATCGGGATCGACAACGACGATGCTCCACGAGTCACCAAGGCGTCTGATGAGGTCGCCGACGCTCGCTCCTGCTCCCACTACAACGGCTCTCACCGTGCCTCCCACATGTGAAGTAGTTGGCCGCCATTATGACTTGTCTTCGGATAAACCTGATCCTTCACGACCAGGAGGCCACCGCGGCGTTCCCGAGCTCACGAACCACATCGGTGACCAAACCAACACGATTCAAGACTTCCCACAGGCGGCCCTCACACCACGACCCTCGTTCGAGTGCTGGTAACCGGTCGAGAACCTGGGAGCCGTTGACGGCGCCGATCCGTGATTCATCTCGCGAGGTGTGGCTCGTGACCGGTTGTGAGGATGGTTCTGTACCTCCGAGTGCCTCGACCATGCAGAAGGGGACGGGCCATCGACCTCATCGAGCACATCCTCTCGAATCTCGAGTACAAGGTCGGGCCGTACACCGAGGATGTTGGCGTCGAACGCGGCGTGGTGGATCTTGCACATCGACAGCCCGTTCGGCACAGCTGCTTGTCCGCCTTCCGAATGTGGAACGATGTGTGCAGCTTCGAGGAGCTCAGCGTGTCGCAGCCGACACACCGCATGCCGCGTCCGATACGCGCTGAGCACTGCCTGACGGAACGCCTGCTGATCGACGCGCTGCTTGATCGTTCGCAGTAAATACCGGTGGCTTGCAGCGTCCATGTCCAGCGGTAGGCCCGTGGCGACAGACTCCAGGGCCGCTGTCTACACGATGAAAGTCGGCAGGGAGGGCCTCGCCACGCTGTATGCCGCCGACCTCCAAGGGAAGAATCTAGCGATCTCGTTCCAAACTGAGGCCGAGGTCCGATTCGGTGCACTCGCGGCAGGTTGGGGCGGCACGCGACTCGATGTACTCGAGGATCGCCTCGCCATGGTTGTCGTCGTTCCGGCCCACGCGGCCCTGACGGTCGCCTACGCAGAACTCCGCAATGAATGCCGCAGACAGGCCATGCACTGCAAGCCAGCATACACGCGGCCGATCTCTGGATCACTACAACGGCGTTCATCCTTTCTTCTCCACTCGTGACCAACGACAGGGTCTTCACAGGCGTTCCAGCTCTCACGGTGATCTGCCGCGCATAGCCCGGCCAACACGGCTCTCGAACCCGCTGGCCACTGATCACAGCCCGTCCCATTGGCGAAAGTGACGGGCTGGACGTGTCAACATACCTAGACGTGATATATCTTTTCAGATATACTTCGTCCTATGACAACCGTGCGGAACCTGCGATCGCTCGCTGAAGTAACTCAATCCGAGCTCGCTCGCGCTGCAGGAACCTCCCAACCGGCTATCGCCGCATACGAGACCGGATCGAAGAGCCCGAGGCTGTCAACGGTCGAACGCCTTGCCGAGAGCGTTGGAAAGGAGGCCGTCGTCGTCTTCGTTGCTCCCCTCACGCGAGAAGACCGACGAAGTCTCGCCGTGCACCAGGCGATCGCCAAGCGACTACGGCGCGATCCGGAGACCGTACTCAGGGCTGCCGAAGAGAATCTGGAGCGGATGCGTAAGCAGCATCCACACGCCAGTGGGCTTGTGAACGAATGGTGTGACATCCTTTCTCGTCCTATCGAGAGCATCAACGAAACGATGGTCGATCCCTCAGTGCACGCACGCGATCTGAGACAGGTCACACCCTTCGCAGGCGTGCTCACCACCGCCGAACGATCCGCTGTCTATGCCCGATTCGCGGATGAGGAACGACGCCGATGAACAAAGAGGAGTTCGATCACGGAGTGCGTGCAGCAGGGAGCATCCTTGATGTGAACGAGGTGCTCGTCATCGGAAGCCAAGCTGCTCACGGATCCGTCTCCGGAGACCTGCCTCCCGAGGCACTTCGGTCGATAGAGGTAGACATCGCTGCGTTCGACGACTCAGACGGCCAGAAAGCTGATCTCCTCAACGGAGCGATCGGAGAAGCCTCCATGTTTCAGCGTCAGTTCGGCTTCTACGTGGACGGTGTCACTCTGTCAACAGCAATTCTGCCGGAGGGCTGGCGGGACCGCCTCGTTCGATACGAGACACCGACAACCATGGGGGTCGTGGCATGGTGCTTGGAGCTTCATGACCTTTGGGTCTCAAAGGCTCTGGCCGGCAGGCCAAAGGATCTGGAGTTCTGCCGCGCTTTCGCCAGTCGCGATCTCGTGGACCGAAACATCCTGCGCGATCGCTTGAGGAACGTCACCGACGTACCAGACGCGGTCGTGACCAAGGCAATGGACTTGACCAACTCGACACAGGCCGAGTGAGGATTGCGCACGACACCTGAGATATCGAGAAGAAGACGACCTGTGCTGAGAATCTGTCGAGGTTTGCAAGGATATTGATATCCTACCTTTGCAAAAGGAACCGGAATGTCAAGCTACCAGTGGACCGACAACCTCGGTCGGACCTACGAGTACGAGCCGTACGACGCCCAGCCGATTGTTGACGTCTCGCTGAGCTTGTCCGAGCCCGCTGCCCTCGCCGTGGCGGAGGCATCTCGCCGTCTCGGGACCGTTCCCGCACTCCCGGCAGCAGGGATCGCCGCTGTGTAGTTCCGCTCAGAGTCAAGTGTCTCATCGATCATCGAGGACATCGCCGTCGGGCCGCGGCGCATTCTCGAAGCCGAGATCGCGACCGCCGGCGAAAGTCGAGATCCGATCGCTGAACGGATCATCGCGAATCTCGAGGGACTCTGTAATGCGCTCAGTACTCCCTTCCCCGCTGTTTCCGCCGACTACCTCCAATGGCAACGCCTGCTCACCGAGGGACATCCGCGGATGCGGCCCACGCACATTGGGGCCTATCGGACCGAGCAGAACTGGATCGGGGGAGACGCCTACGGGCCTCGCACCGCCGAGTTCATCCCACCGCGACCAGAGCATGTCGAACCGCTGATGTCCGATCTCGCCGCTTACTCGGCGCGCACCGACATCGCCCCCGTCGCGCACGCAGTTGTGCTACATGCACGATTCGAGGGATCCACCCATTCACCGATGGCAACGGTCGCGTTGGACGGATGCCGCCTCAGCGCGTCCTCGCGGGGAGGACGGGGATCACTACGCCGATCCCCATGTCTATCCCGTGGAGCCGGGACAAGGACCGGTACATCGAAGGCCTCCGGCGATTCCAGGCAGGCGTTGCGGACGGATGGATCGAGTTCTCCTGCTCATCGATCGTGGAGGCAATCGACTGGACGCATACCACCGAACAACGAGTCGCCTCGCTGCTTACCGATATGGCGGAACGCTCGCGGACTCGCGGCGGGTCTGCCACGTCCCGGATCATTCGAGATCTGCCCGTTCACCCCCGCGTCGATACCGGCTCGGTCGCTGCGCGCTACGGCATCACGCGACAAGCAGCCCACGAAGCCCTCCGTCGACTGAGCGAGGATGGGATCCTGACCGAACGATCCTTCTCCAAACGCGCCAAGGGTGGCAGGCTACGACAGGTGTTCTCTAGCCCTGAATTGATCGACCTTCTCAGCGGCATCATCAGCGAGTAGCTGATCGATCGCACCATCCCTCCGTTGACACAAGGACAGGTGTGGCGCCAACGTCACCCTGCAAGTGTCTTGAGGAGGTCCTTCATGAGAAGCACCAAGTGGAGGTCGTCCGTCGGCGACGGCTCGAACTCGGGAACGAGATGGAGGTAGAAGCCGCGCGCCTCAGCCGACTCGGCCTGGACCAGTAGCCCACGACAGCCGATCTCGATCCCGAGTTGAGCGGTGCGACCGATGACGTCTTGCAGTAGCCCGGCACCCAAGCCTCGACTTTCATGCTCGACGGAGACACCCAGCCGGGCCAGGAGCGCAACGGGTTGGGGGTACCGGCCTGCACCCTTTCGAAACCTCTCGGGTACGTCGGCAGTCGAGACCGTTGCCATTGACCATCCGTAACACGCCAGCACCTCACTCTTATCGACCTCGGTGACGACCATCACACGGCTTGTACCGGTGGAGTGAGCCTGCCGGGCGTGCCGGCGCAACCATTCGGTTTGCTCATCGGATCGGCAGACGAAGCTCTCGAGAACGTCCTCGGCCTCGAGCAGCCGCGGCGACAGGTAGCGGAGCGTCACTCGTCGACGAAGGGCGACGGGCGCTGCATCAGCTCACGCAAGCCAGCGAGATCACGGGCGGGACGTTGATTGATCTTCTCCCATGCCCTCACGGATTCGGAGTCGAGGGAGAATTCGGTACGGTCTGCCAGCACCCGGTGCGCCGCAATCGTCAGATTGGACACAACGAACTGGGTCAGATCCGTTTCGGACGCGGCAACTGCGCGATCGATGAGCTCCCGGTCCTCGGGCGTGGTTCTGATCTCAATTCGTGCGCTGCGTTTCCGCTGCGGTACACCTGTCATCGCAGACTCCAGTACTGTACGGCCATCGTACGGCCATCATTCGGTCCCGTCAACCACGGCGATCACCGCGATAGACGGGAGTCAACCTGCACGAGCGAGAAACAGACGATGACGAGATACCCGTTTCGCTCCTCGTATCGCCACGTCACTCGACCTTCACCGCCCGAGAGCTGCAGCCCACGAGTGGCCCACAACTCGATGCCGGTGCCGGGAATCTGCACCTGCTCGTCCTGCATGTCCACCGAGTCGTGGTCCGTCGCAAGGCGGGTGAGCAGCTCGGC
Source organism: Acidimicrobiia bacterium (assembly GCA_036985995.1). GTDB lineage: Bacteria > Actinomycetota > Acidimicrobiia > Spongiisociales > UBA5794 > JAMBLL01. The sequence goes on along the minus strand of BTQS01000052.1, from coordinate 4,711 downwards.
CACCTGCCGAGCATCCGATGCGTTGGTGATGACAGAACGCATTGATCGGGAGAACTCAGGAAGGCCGACAACATCCATGACAGAGACAGTGTGAAGGGAACGTCAGGTCAGTTCAACGGTGTCGACGTCGGCTGCCAACTCCTGGCCCGCACGAATCAGAGACTCCAGGTTGGAGGGGTTGGCAAGCATCGACAGCTCGAGGTCGGTCAACGCTCCTCGAATTCCTGCGTGTTCACACGACCCGTTCCACCCGCGCGCGCTGACTCTGCCCACAGTTCAACCTCTCCGGAACAAAGGGACGGACTACTTGTCGAGGGGGAGGTGTCGGTGTCAGCGTTCGAGCCAGCGCATCGTCTCGGCATCCCACCGCAGATCACTTCCCGCCGACCGGTCAAGTACCGGTTGCCAGAAGACCTGCCACGCCTCCCGTATGGCTGGGAGCGACGCGTCCACCGCGACTTGTTCGGCCAGTAGTCCCTCAATCTCGTCGTCCCACGCCTTGGGAAGGGGCGGCGGCTGGCGAGGGATCGCAGTGTCGCGTATCGAGAATGTCCGCTCCACACTGGCCCTCATGGATTCGAGACAAGAAATCTGACCTGACCTCGCCAGCATGAACGTGTCGTACGCATCCTTCGCTCGCGACGATTCACCTGATCGGTAGACACGATTGACAGCGTGCAGCTTTTCTGCGAGTTGACTTGCGACCGACACCACGGTCACGGCCACTGGTTCAAACACGCCACTACCTCCGAGTGGATCGACAACATCGATGAGCTCGGTCGGGCCAAGATCCTCGACGAAGTTGATGTCGAGCCGGAATGCAGCGAACTCACGCCCGTCCAAGAGTGCGGTCACCGGGAAGCGGAGCGCTCCGAGTGTCTCGCCTTGAAGCGGTGTCGACGACCCGATCTCGAATCGGAACCAGTCGCTGACATCTTCAGCCGTGATGGCTCTCAGGAATCCGTCCAGGTCATCTGGCGATCCGAGCCAATTCGCGTCGACGTCCCTTGTGGCCCTCACGTCGTATCCGAGCCGCCACAGCAGAACGGCGCCGCCCTTGATCGCCCAACGATGAGAGCCTGTCGCGGCGAACCGCGCAACCAGGCGATGAAATCCGACTGCCTTTCGGAGTCGATCGTGCGTGATTCCGCTCTGTTCTGCTGCCGTCTTGATGCGCTGGTCGAGCGCCGCGCGCTGGGCTCTCGCAGTGGCATGGCTCGGAGGATTCACGTTGACCCCCGCAGCAGCCTGCCCGTTGCGGGATACCTCTCCGCCGCGTCCTGCAGATCAGCAGTGTGAACGATGCCGCGATCGAGTGCGTCGGAAAGCCCTGCTACAGCACCAGCAGGATTGCTTGTCGCAACATCAGCGATTGTTCGCAGCGGCGAAGTCACCGGGATGCCATCTCGGCGCGTGACCTCGTCACTGTCGAGCGATATCTGGTGTACGAGCACACCTGACCGTTTGCCACGGAACCGGTGAGGGACTGTCACGTGGATGACCGCCGGCATGGTCTCGCCAATGCCGTACACGACCATCGCTGTTGCGTGACTAGCAACAGCCCGGGGACCAGCCCAGAGACAGGCGACCATGATGTCCTCGTGCTTGGTTGCAGGGAAGCGCACGATGCGCTGAATCCCGTGAGCCACATTGCGGAGGTCCCCGCGCCCGCGCATGTAGTACAGCTCCTGCTTGGACACGCCGACTGCACGCGCTTGAGCTGTCGTGAAATAGCCGGCCTGGGGCTCGGCGAGATCATACAGTCGGTCCATCACGGTCTGCATGGAAGTAAAGATACTCTTTACTTCCATGCATGTCGAGTGTCGAGGTTGCATCTCCGATTCTTCCGCTCACCGTACCCTCTGTCTTCGATCGACGGCCATCCGGTTCGTCGGTCAATGGGTCCACGCCAGCCACGAGCTGCATGGAAGTCACGCTCGGACAAAGGTGAAACAGGCAACGACTCGACGACCCTCGTACTCGTCGTATCGCCAAGCAGCCCGAAGCACGTCATCGTCCAGCCGTAGTTCGCGCGTGAGCCACAACTCAATGTCGGTGCCGGGAATCCGCAGCTGCTCCTCCCTCATGTCCCGCGAGGTGTGCTCCGTCGAGAGGCGTTGAAGGAGGCCCTCGATGTGTGCACTGTCCGATCCGGTTGTCGCAACCGATTCCAAACACGTCAGGAACTCAGGAAGCCCTACGACATCCACGATGCCTCCCACGTGACCAGGGGATCAGGCCAGTTCAACGGTGTCGGCGCCTGAGGCTGACTGTTGCCACGCCCTCACCAGCGATTCCAGGTTCACAGGATCAGCGAGGATCGCCAGCTCGACGTCGGTCACCACCCGGCCGGGTCGAATGATCCATGCGAGTTCTTCGCCCTCCACAGGATCCGCAGCCAGCGTCGATCCCTTCTCGAACCCGAGCTTGCCAAGGTACGCCCGTCGTCTGTCGTCGATCAATATGAGCTCACGCTTCGTAGCCATGCACCCTTTCTATCGCATTGCGGCAGCGACTGGAAGAGGGTCGAATCCGGTGGTGCACCGACCATGCGAAAGTGACGGGTTGTGGCGCGGTCCGCTCCGATGCTGGCTAGGTGGCCCACTGCAGCGTTCTCGGGTTCCACTGTCCGTCGAGTTGGGCGTCAGCGATCGGCCCGATAAGGCGTCGGACAAGCTCGACAGCGTCATCGGCGTCAAGCGGTGGAAAATTGGGTGTGGCGCTTGCGATCTTCTCGTATCCCTCCCGCCAGACTGCCGAAGGCAGCTTGAGGGCTTCATCCGATGCGATGCCTCTGCGCCGCTGCTCGCTGCTGAGAGCCTTGCGAAGCACGTGAGCCTCAACGCGCTGTGTCCTGGCTATCACAACGAGGTCGACGAGGTCGCGATACCGAGTACTCGGACGTCCAGAGTACGTGCTGACCATGGCCGCATACTTGTCTGCGATCTGATCCGGGATCGGGTAGGTCCGGTACGGTGTGCTGCGCAGACCGGGTACCTCGATGACTTCGATCGGCGGGGTGAGATCGGCCTCCGCGGTCATCGTGTGGGTTACGACGACATCCGCAGGGAAGGTCTCGAATATCTTGTCACCCAGATAGGCGGTGACCCTAAGCACCTGCCCTGTCGCGATACCCGACAGGGTGACGCCGGGTGCGATGTCAAAGGTGAAGAAGTCACCAAGATCCGCGTCTGTTGCATCTTGAAGGTCACCGATCGCTTCCTCGAGCGCACCCGAGAAGTAGAAGTCGACGTCCATGCTGTGACGGGCCTGACCGGGTATCCGGGCGAGAAGACTCGTGGCCCCCTTGAGTACCCAGCGTTCGGGCGCATGGAGAAACACCCGAGCAAGCAGCCTGCCGTATGCGAACTGGCGCCTGAGTTGAGCCGTGCTGTACGGCAGAGTGGTCCCTCCAAGAGCGATGCGATCGGTGAGCGCGCGATCGAAGTCCTTCGGCGTCGCGTACGGGACTCGATCGGGGGACTTCATCACAGCGCCTTTCCGGTCGCCTGCGCAATGATCGAGGCGATGTCGACCTTCCCTGCAACCGCTAGCTCCAGCTCCTGGCGCGAGGTCATGCCTCGTGCGAGCGCATCTGAGGCGATGCGGCCGAGATGCCCGCCGTCCATCCGATCTGCCGCGAGATCGGCAACTGTACGAGCCGGTGTCGTTACGGCGAAACCGTCGTGGATCATCCAGTCGGATCGTGCGAGGCCGCCGGAGCGGATACGCACGATGACGTCGGCACCTGTCTGGATCCTCCGGTCTGAGGTGAACTCAGGCACGTCCGCCGCGACGACGCCGAGATCGAGCAGTCGCGCTGCGGAGCGATGTGAGACCCACAGGTGCGGCCGCCGCGTGAGATTTCTTGGCGATTCGTCCGGTGACAGTCGGAGCCAAGCCACCCGGAGCGCCTGATGCGGATCCTGTCCCGAGCCCGTGATGCGATACACGCCGTGATCCAGTCGTTCGATCGAGCCGTTGTTCACCGCTCGCTGCAGGCGCATGTCGTTGACGCCCTCACGGGCTGCCTGGGCACGGGTAAAGTACCCCTTTTGGGCGTCGGCGATGTCGCCGAGGGGTACAGCAAGCGGATTCTGACGTGGGCTCATTGGATCCAGCATAGCTGCATAACTATCGGAATACGATAGTTTCCCAGCATAGAGACTGCCGACCGGCGAGGATCACGGCTACATTCACATCGGCAAGGCATGCCACGACAGTACGGGCGCCCTACGACAGATTGCCCTAGCCATGGGACTGCGCGCCCTCGGTGCAAAAGGGACGGATTGTGACAGTCCGCTCCTCGTTTGGACCACCTGAGGACGAGGACAGGACTTACGCGAGCGAATCGAAAGGTTGCGATACCCAGGAGCGCCGGTTCTGAACGTACTCGACCCAATCGGCCGGTCTCCATCGACGAAGGTCATTGATTGCGTCCTCGACGCTCAAGACGAGATCGAACCCATACTGAGTCTTGGCTGCCTCCTCGCCTTCGATCGTGGCGGCGCCCCATACAAGGGCCGTGCCATCGACAGCAGTTCGTTTGCCACCCACATGGACAGGTACCGACTCCGGATCCTCCGCAAGGCGTAAGAGCTTCTGGAATGCAGCGCCGGGCGCGTGGCGACGCACCTTGTCGGCTCCGCTTCGCCTGCGTTACCGATAGCCTTCCTACTCCACTTCACCCTTCACTTCCATCACATACACC
>BTQS01000051.1:0-11729 GCA_036985995.1 Acidimicrobiia bacterium | reverse complement strand
TCGCAGGCATGTTGATACCGAGGGCAAGCGTCTCTGTGGCCGCGACGAGCTTTACGAGGCCTTCCAGGAAAAGCTCCTCGATCGTTTCCTTGAAAGCGGGGATGAGCCCGGCATGGTGTGCGGCGACGCCTCGCACCAGGATCGATCGCCAGCTCTCAAATCCGAGAACTGCGAGATCGTCTGGACTCAGGTGTCCCACGTGGCGATCGATGATGGCACGTGTCTGCTTTCGTTGCTGCGGTGTGGTCAACTCGAGGCCTGCCGAAGCGACCTGCTGTGCAGTGAGGTCACAACCCTTACGAGAGAATACGAAGTAGATCGCCGGAAGGAGCCCTTCACGGTGAAGACACTCGACGACCTCTGTGCGACGCGGAGTGGACAACCTTCGTATTCTGCCTCTGGACCTGGCCACCAGCTTGCTGATCGATGGGTTCGACCGTCCGCTACGGTTGAACACGGGAAGCATATCGAGTGCGCCGTTGTGGTGTCGGTCCCGCCACATGTACATGGAGGTCAACGGCACAGGTCGGTTCGTCTCGACGACGAGTTCCGTCGGACCTCGCCGCGATCGCATCCAGTCCGTGAATTCTTCAGAGTTCGCGATGGTTGCCGAGAGACTGACGATCGGTACAGAGCCGTCGAGGTGAATGATGACCTCTTCCCATACGGATCCGCGCTGGCGGTCTGCGAGGTAGTGAACCTCGTCAAGGATGACGATTCCGAGGCCTCTGAGTGCCGCCGAGCCTTCATAGATCATGTTGCGGAGGACCTCGGTCGTCATGACCACGATCGGCGCGTCACCGTTGATGACATTGTCGCCTGTGAGCAGGCCTACTCGCTCGGCACCGTACCTGTCGACGAGGTCGACATACTTCTGGTTCGACAGGGCCTTGATCGGTGTTGTGTAGAACGAGCGTTCACCCCTGGCCAACGTCAACTCGATACCACCCTCTGCGATCAGCGTCTTCCCCGTTCCCGTTGGAGCCGTTACCACCACGGATCGTCCCGCCTCAATGGCTACGAGAGCTCTGATTTGGAACGGGTCCGGCGAGAATGCGAGCGCGTCGAAGAAGGCGGTGAGGCTTGTCGGTTCCCTCGGAGTCATCGCCTGAGAGTGAAACGGATGGCGAGGATCGTCAGTTCGTACAACAGGTACAGCGGCCCCGCAAGGAGCGTCAGCGTGACGGGATCACCAGTCGGCGTGATGATCGCCGCCACTATCAGGATGATGAGCAGAGCCCACCTGCGGTTGTCCCTCAGCTTCTTGCTGTTGATCGCGCCGACGGCAGCTGCGGCGTAAAGGAATACGGGAAACTCGAAGGCGATGCCGAATGCCAGAATGAACCGAGTTGCGAACTTGATGTAGAAATCAGCCCCTATGACGGGGACGAGCGCATCTCCCCCGAAGTCCAACAAGAACGACAAGCCACGTTGTAGGGCGGCGTATCCGACGAGAACACCGGAAATGAACAGGAAGACGAAGACGAAGGTGATCGGATAGGCCCATCGCTTTTCCTTTGGGCTGAGCGCCGGAGCTGCGAAACGCCATGTCTGGTAGATGATCACTGGTGAAGCCAGGATCACACCGCCGAAGAGGCTGAGACGCATGACCGTCGCGAAGGCCTCCGTCGGACGGAAGAAAGCTAGCGAACCGCCTGGTACGGCGATGCGGTATGGCTCAGCGAGCAGTGAGAGGATCTCTTCGTTGAAGAAGAACGCAACGATGGTGGCGATACCGACCGCGATGAGCGCCTTGACGAGTCGTGAACGGAACTCCCTGAGGTGATCCATCATGGACATCCTTGATGATGTCACGATGTCCCATCATCGTGGTTGGAGGCATCGTTGTCGTCCGGCGTGTCCGCCTCGTCTTGTGTGTCCGCCTCGCCTGCCGTCGGCTGTTGGCTGTCGGCCGCTGCAGGGCTGTCGGCCGTTGGCCGTTGACTGTTGGCCGCTTCCGAGCCATCGGCCGTCGGCTGTCGGCTGTCGGCCGCTTCCGAGCTGTCGTCTGCCTGCTGTTGGCTTTCGGCTGTTGGCTGTGGACTGTCGTCTGCCTTGTTGCCCTTCGGAAGCTCGACCGACAGCCCTGCAACAGACGACGCGGTCTTCTTGAGTTCGTTCATCGTCGCGTCGTACTCGGTCTTGAGGTCCCGAATCGGGGCCGTCATCCCGTCGTACTCGGAGTCGAGCGCGTCCGTCATAGAGCGAGTTGCCTCACGGGCCTTTGCGAGGAGCTCGCCGGCCTTGCGGGCGAGCTCTGGTAGTCGCTGAGGGCCGAAGACGATCAGCGCCACGAGGGCGATGAGGATCAGTTCACCTGTGCCGAGGCTTCCCATAGTTGGGATGGTAGAGCGTCACCGGTGCTCAGCGTGAAGATGCCGCCGCACGCAGCGACGGCACCTCTGGCCCCTCACACATGGCCGGCTCACCCCCCGGATGCCACCAGCCGCCCGAACCAGTCGTCCTGGTCGAGCATCGCCACAAAACGACCGATTTCAAATTCGGTGATAGGAGCGGCATCGACGACCACCTCATAGGCGACGCCTGTTGCCAGAAGGACGCTGACCACACGGTGTGAAGCGGGGCGGTACTGGATCGTCAGGCATGAAGGACAGGTGAACCGATACGTTCCCTCGTGACCGGTGCCGGTGAGCTCGAGGCTGATGTCGATTGTCGACAGTTCCACGTCCCCGCATCGTGAACATGTGGTTCTGATGGTTGTCATCCAGCTGCTCCAGTAGTGCCGTCTTCCTCCTTGACATCGGCAATTGAGGGTGGAGGTAAAGGACTATTCCATCGGTAGTCACTTTGGAACCTCGTACCTGGTCAGAATGCGCCGGCGAAGATCGACGAGGGTGTTGTTGACGGCTTCGCCAACGATATCGCTCGCCGAAGTTCCGAGCTGGATCAGCAAGCGAGCGGCGACGAGAGGATCAGATACACTCATCGTCACTCTGAGAGAACCACTGTCCAAGACCTCCAGGTCGACCGGGTAGTACTCGGCGACCCATGCAGCGGACGGATCCAGGGTGAACGATACGCGCTGGTCCGACTCGGTTGGTTGGTATTGGATCATCGTTTGAACAGGCATGTCGGAAAGATCGTATGACTCATCGAGTACGTCGATCGAATCGATGCGATCAACGCGGAAAACACGAGGTTCACCGGCGAGTCTGCAGAGTCCCGAGAGGTACCAGTTGCCGAGGTTGAAGAAAACGTTCCGACCCTCGATGTCCCGTACGGTTCGCTCGTTCGATGCGACACCGACGTAACCGACTCGTACGAGACGCTGTTCGGCGATCGCGGCGCGAAGCGTGCCGACTGCCTCCGGGGTCGGCACGTCGAAATGTACAGCGTCGCTGTCATCGGGTGCAATGATGGCGGAGAGTTTCTCGACGGCCGACCGAAGGGCCGGTGGTGCTTGGTCAGATTCGATGAGGGTCATGCCGGCTGCAAGGAGGCCGAGCGCCTCACCCGGTGTGAGGCGCAGTGGTCGGCCGAAATAGTCGGCGGCGTCGATGTACACCTCATCCTCGAAGATGTCGACATCGATGAGATCGCCCGGGCCGTAGCCGGGTAGTCCGGTCATGAATACGAGGTGCAGATCCTTCACGAGGTCGGTCGTGCTCGTGTAGCCGAACCGCGACACGAGGTCGGTCGTGCTCGCACCATCGTGTTCGATGATCCATGGCAACACAGCGAGTATCCGAGTCAAGCGTTGTGCCGTTCGGTGTGAGGTCATTGCGGTCCCTTCACAAAGGCGACAAACGCTGCACGCAGGCCTGGTGGGCCTTCGATGACCGCCCGGTCATCGAAGCCCAACATCCATCCGATCAAATCTCGTTCCGAAGTGATCGGGATGTCGACCAGGACGCCATCGGTGTCGCTCTCGACCTCGACAGCGTCTCGTACGTGACTCATGGCGATGGCCGCTACGTCAGTGTCGAAGCGGACGAGCGCATGCTGGTCCTCTCCACCGTCTGCGGAAAGGCTTTGCAACGTGTCCGCCACATCGAACTCAGCGGGTCGAGCGAACATATTCGGTGTATCACCGATCTGAAGCGACGTCATCCGGTCGACACGGAATGCCTTCACCGGCTCGGGAGCGCCAGATTCGGGAGCCACGAGGTACCAGTGACCGTTTCGGTGGATGAGGCCATATGGCTCGACGACGCGGTCTCGTTGCTTGTAAGTGAAGCGTGCAAACCTTCGGTCGGTCACCGCCCCATACATCGACCCCAGGGTGTCGAGGTCGTGACCGAGATCGGCATATATGGTCCCCGACTCGCTCGGTGGTGTCGCTCCTCCGAGCTTGAAGATAGCTCCAATTTCCGTCGCCTGGCCTCCGAACTTCACCACCTGGGCCGCTAGAAGCAATGCCGATCGTTCTTCGTCTGTGAGGCCGGGGTCGGTTATCCCGTAGTCGTCGGAGGGCACGACATATCCGAGTTCGACCTCCCACATGTCCGTGTGGCGCATTTCCAGGGGTACTCCGAGCGAACGGAGAAGGTCTTTGTCTCGCTCGAACGTGCGTCGAAATGCCTCATCGGACGGCTGGTCATAGCCCTTGACCGTGTGACGGATCTCGGCGGCGGTTACGGGCCTGCCAACGGTGAGGAGGAACGCGAGGAGATTGAGTATCCGTTCGATGACCTTCTGCATCATGGGAAGCGTATCTGGTCGGCTGACGCTGTGGAAGTACTGTCAGAGCATCTGGATGAGGCGCTCGACCCGCTCGTCGTAGGCCTTGAACGGATCCTTGCACAGGACGGTGCGTTGTGCCTGGTCGTTGAGTTTGAGGTGTACCCAGTCGACGGTGAAGTCGCGCCTCTTCGCCTTGGCAGCTTTGATGAACTCACCGCGAAGACGGGCTCTGGTGGTGGCGGGCGGATCGACCATCGCTCGTGTGACGGCCTCGTCGGTGACGATCCGATCGGTAAGGGCGGCGCGTTCGAGCTTGTAGAACAGGCCACGGTCTCTGTTGACATCGTGGTAGTTCAGATCGATCAGTGCGAGCTTCGGAGACGAAAGCGGGAGGCTGTGACGCTGCTGGTACCTCTCGATGAGATGGTACTTCGCCACCCAGTCGACCTCTCTATACAGGGTCAGCGGATCCTTCTCGAGGCCGGTGAGGAGGTGCTCCCACATTGCGACGGCACGCTCCACTTCGGGTGACACTCCGGACGATCGCGTATATCGCATCACCCGCTCTAGGTACTCCCATTGGATGTCGAGTGCCGACAGTTCCCTCCCGTTCGCGAGCCGGATCTTGCGGCGGCAGGTGATGTCGTGACTGATCTCCCTGATCGCCCTGATCGGGTTCTCGAGGCTGAGGTCTCTGAAAACGACTTCGTCCTCGAGCATCTGGAGCAACGCGACCGTCGATCCGATCTTCGTGTACGTGACGTACTCGGACATGTTCGAATCGCCGGCGATGACGTGAAGCCGTCGGTACCGCTCCGCATCGGCGTGCGGCTCGTCACGCGTGTTGATGATCGGCCGAGATCGGGTCGTCGCCGACGAACTGCCTTCCCAGATGTGCTCGGCGCGTTGGGCAAGCGAGTAGACCGTTCCTCGTGCGGTTTGAAGGAGCTTGCCGGCCCCGGACCAGATCTGGCGTGTGACGAAGAATGGAATGAGGGTGTCGATCGTGCGTTGGAAATCCGCGTGCCTCCGGATGAGGTAGTTCTCATGGCATCCGTAGGAGTTACCCGCAGAGTCCGTGTTGTTGCGGTACAGGTAGATCTCACCCCGTATCCCCTCCTCAGCGAGCCTTCGCTCAGCCGATTCGACGAGTCCTTCGAGTATTCGCTCGCCGGCACGATCGTGGGCAACAACGTCGTACACGCTGTCACATTCGGGCGTGGCGTACTCGGGATGGCTTCCAACGTCCAGATATAGCCTGGAGCCGTTTTCGAGGAACACGTTCGAGGATCTGCCCCAACTCACGACCCTCCGGAACAGATACCGCGCGACTTCATCTGGAGAGAGACGCCGCTGGCCACGCAGAACACAGGTGACGCCGTATTCGGTTTCGATGCCGAAGATTCGTCGTTGCACGCGTTCAGCGTACCGCACATGTCACGATGCTTGGCTGCTCAGACCGCTAGGAACGTGAGGCGGCGACGTCCTCGATGCTCAATCTTCGGAACTTGCGGCGACGTCCGTTGCGTTCGAGGAGACCCGTCTCCCATGCATCATCCGGGATCGGACGGTCTGTGGCCTGTTCGATAGCGTCGCACATGACCCTCAGAGCATCCTGCACGGCCATGTCCGGAGTGACGGTACCGGTCATGGCCTCTGTGATCTCGTCCTCTCCCCCACCGAGGACGGCGAGCCCGTGCGCATCGCGCAGCGTTCCGTCGAACCCGATGCGGAAGAGCTTGTCATCTGCGAGCACCGATCCGACTTCGGCAACGATGATGTCCACCTCGTATGGCTTGATCTCGTGCGCGAATATCTGACCGAGCGTCTGGGAGTACGCATTTGCAAGTCCCTTGGCAGTGACGTCCGGCCTTGCATAGGAGTATCCCTTGAGATCTGCGTAACGCACTCCTGCGACGCGGAGCGTCTCGAATTCGTTGAAACGCCCTACACCGGCGAAAGCGATCCGGTCGTACACTTCACCGATCTTGCGCAGCGACGGCGAGGAGTTCTCTCCCACGAAGAGGATGCCCGCGTCCATGGTGGCCACGACGATCGGCCTCCCGCGCGCGACACCCTTTCGGGCGAAATCTGCCCTGTCTTTGACGAGCTGTTCGGGCGGTACGTAGAACGGTACGGTCATGGCCGCGCCTCGACGACGTCTGCGGCGATGGAGGCGAGGACATCATCTGCTACCTCTTCGATCCCGCCGGCGGTGACCGATACAATGCTCGGGTAGATGCCTCGCTTCAGATCGGGCCCGCCTGTTGCTGCGTCCTCCTCGGCAGCCGCTACCAATGCTTCGACCGCTACCCGGAGGGCTTCGTTCCTCGTGAGATCGGGTGTCCAGGTGGCTTTCAGAAAACTCTTCGCTTCCATACCGCCCGATCCTGTCGTCGCATAGTTGAGTTCGTCGTAGCGGCCCCCGACGACGTCGAACGAGAAAAGTCTTCCGCTTCCTGCATCCGCGTCGTATCCGGCGAACAGTGGGATCACGACCAGGCCCTGGAACGCGAGAGAGAGGTTCCCGCGAACCATGCGCGCGAGGAAATTGGCTTTCCCCTCGAGGCTCAGGCGTGTGCCCTCTATCTTCTCGTAATGCTCGAGTTCGGTCTGGAACAGCTTGATGAGCTCGATCGCCATGCCGGCCGTACCCGAGATGGCGACGGCGGAGTGGTCATCTGCCGGATAGACCTTGCGCACCCGTCGGTGAGCGATGACGTTGCCGGCGGTCGCTCTGCGATCACCGGCCATGAGCACGCCATCGGACCATGTGAGAGCCAGGACGGTCGTTGCTTCTGGGACGGATGTCGCCGATACTGCTCCGGGATCCCACGTCGGTGCAACTCCACGCTGCTCGAGGATCGACAGGAAAGAGGCGTCGGCTACCTGTTCGCCGATACGCAAGGGCCCGACAACTGGTGTCTTGCTGCTCACTGGCCACCCTTCTGGACATAGTTCTTCACGAACTCTTCAGCGTTCTCCTCGAGAACGCTGTCGATCTCATCGAGGAGGTCATCGATCTTGTCTGTGACCTCCTCGCCTCGTGTCACGGGCGCGTCCTGGGCCTGCGGCGATTCCGGTGCGTCTTTGCGTGACGATCGTTCTCTCTCAGTCATCGTCGCCTCCAAGCTTCTTGATGAGTGTCGCTGCGTCCGGGCTTTCGTCGAGGACGTCTTCGACAAGGTCTCTGGTACCACGTAGAGGGTCCATCATAGGAACACGTATCAGACTCGATGAACCGACGTCGAAAACAAGCGAATCCCAGTTCGCCGCCACTACAGCATCGCGGTATCTTCGCAAGGATTCGCCCCGGAACCAGGCACGGGTCGACTCAGGCGGATGTTCAACGGCGTATTCGATCTCATCAGCGGTGAAAAGACGTCTCATCCTTCCCGATCGCACGAGGCGATGGTAGAGACCCCGGTTCGGATCGATGTCATGAAACTGCAGGTCGAGCAGCCGCAACTTGGCGTCCGTCCATTCCAGCTTGTCCCGACGTCTGTAACCCTCGAGGATCTGGAGTTTCGCTGCCCAGTCGAGTCTGTCCGTGACGCCCTGATACCCTTGCTCGAGGTCGGTGAGCAGGTCGCGCCATTCGTTCAGGACCTGTTTGTACACGGGCGATATGTCCGCGGCGGCCGCGTATCGCTCGGCTGTGTCGAGGTAACGCCACTGCAGCTCGAGCGCCGACGCAGATGTTCCATCCTTCAGACGAATCGGCCGTTGCAACGAGAGGTCGCGACTGACGGCGGTGACTGCCGGAACTGGGGCGGCAACCCGGATCGGCTCGTCGAGGGCTCCCTCTTCGAGTGCCATCAGCATCAAGGACGTCGTTCCGAGTTTCACGAACGTCTGAACCTCAGACATGTTGGCATCGCCGAAGATCACGTGGAGACGCCGATAGCGCGCAGGATCAGCGTGCGGTTCATCCCTCGTGTTGATGATCGGACGCTTGAGCGTCGTTTCGAGCCCGATCTCCTCCTCGAAGAAATCAGCTCGCTGGGCTATCTGGTACGAGGTCGATCCACGGCCATGCTCGGCGCCGACCTTTCCCGATCCGGTGAGGATCTGTCGAGAGATCAAGAATGCGGTGAGATGGTGGACGATGTCACCGAAGTTCACGGAGCGATCAACGAGGTAGTTCTCATGGGCTCCGTAGGAGTTGCCCTTGCCGTCGCTGTTGTTCTTGTGGAGAGCAAAGCGCTGACCTTCGTCGAGTATGGGAGCCGCTGCGCCGGCTGCCCGGTGCATCACCACCTCGCCTGCTTTGTCGTACAGGGTTGCCTCCAACGGGTCTGCGCACTCAGGCGACGAGTACTCGGGATGGGCATGATCGACGTAGAGCCGGGCGCCGTTGTCCAATACCGCGTTGACCAGTCCGGAGTCGGTTTCGTCGATCGGAACCTCTCCAAGGGTGAAACCCCGTGCATCGCGTCCGGGACTTTCTTCGTCGTAGGACCACCGGATGCGGCCAGATCCGCCACCGTAGGCGTTCACGATGATCGCAGACGCAGTCACAGGATTGAACGAAGGATCCTTTGTGATGGTTATGCCGTATTCGACCTCGGTGCCGAGGACCCTGGTATGCATCAGCGGCTAGAGATACTGGCCGGGTGAGACGGCCTCGATCGCCCGTTGCTCGCCGTCACCTTCGATGAGTGTGCGCACGTACACGATGCGTTCACCCTTCTTCCCTGAGATCCTTGCCCAGTCGTCCGGGTTGGTGGTGTTCGGAAGATCCTCATGCTCGCGGAACTCCTGCTTGACAGCTGCCGTGAGGTCCGAGAGCTTCAAACCTGGAGCTTCACCGGCGATCTCTCGTTTGATCGCATCCTTTTTGGCACGCCGTACGATGTTTTCGACCATCGCTCCGGACGCGAAATCCTTGAAGAAAAGCTCTTCCCTGTCGCCGTTCGCGTAGGTCACCTCGAGAAAACGATTCCTGGGTCCCTCTGCGTACATCGCCTCGACGGCGGTGTCGATCGCAGCCGTTCTCATAGCCTCTATGCCGCCGTGTGCCGTGACCTCGGCTTCGTTGTACGGCAGGTGGGCTTTGATGTAGATATCGAATATCTTCCGTGCCGTCTCCTGTGATGGTCGCTCGATCTTGATCTTCACATCGAGACGACCGGGCCTCAAGATGGCCGGATCGATCAGGTCTTCCCTGTTCGATGCTCCGATGACGATCACATTCTTGAGTGACTCCACGCCGTCGAGTTCGCTCAGAAGCTGGGGCACGATGGTTGACTCGACATCGGATGAGATGCCGGTGCCCCTCGTGCGAAACAGGGAATCCATCTCATCGAAGAACACGATGACGGGCACACCCTCGTCGGATTTCTCTTTGGCCCGCTGGAAGATGAGTCGGATCTGCCGCTCCGTTTCACCGACATACTTGTTCAACAGTTCGGGCCCTTTGATGTTGAGGAAATAGGAGCGGGTATCTCCTCTATCACTCAGCTCGCCGACGGCCGCAGCGAGGGAGTTGGCGACAGCTTTGGCGATCAGGGTCTTTCCGCACCCTGGAGGACCGTACAACAGCACACCCTTCGGTGCTGCAAGGTCGTACGCAGCGAATCTTTCCCGGTGTAGGTAGGGAAGCTCAACGGCGTCGCGGATGATCTCGATCTGCTCATCGAGTCCTCCGATGTCCTCATAGGTGATATCGGGAACCTCTTCGAGCACGAGTTCCTCGACCTCGGCTCGTGCGAGTTTCTCGAGCACGAGACCGGTCTTTCCATCGAGCCGGACGTGGTCACCTGCCCGCAGATACGTGTCGAGCACGGGAGCACCGAGCGTCACGACACGCTCTTCGTCTCCTCGTGTGAGGACGACGATGCGGTTCTCGCTGATCGTCTCTTTGATGGTCGCAACCTCACCGGTAGGTTCGAACATGCGCGTGTCGACGATGTTGAAGGCCTCGTTGAGGATCACTTCCTGACCCCGGACGAGTTCCTTGACCTCGACGGTCGGTTCGACAGCGACGCGTAGCTTCCGTCCCGATGAAGTGACATCGACTGTGCCGTCAGGATTCACTTGCAATACCGTGCCGAAGGGATTGGGAGGCGCCGTGAGCTTCTCCACTTCGTCCCGCAACAGCGCGAGCTGCTCTCTGGTCTCAGCGAGGGCGGTGGAGAGCTTCTCGTTCTGGCTTGTCGCCTGTGCGAAGCGGTTTCGAACGTCCATGAGGCGTTCCTCCAAGAGACGCACGCGTCGAGGAGCATCCTGTAGCCGACGTCGTAGGACAGCGATCTCTTCCTCGAGCACATTGATGGTCGCTGCCTGTTCTGCTCCCGTGTTATCCGGCATCTCGACCTCCGAATCAGTCATCGGCACCTGTGGCCTGCAACTCGAGTGTAGGACGCGGTGCTGGTTTGCATAGCGGTCCCTATGATGGCGCAAGAGAGCGTCGCATGCCCGCTACGCTACCGGGAACTCTGCCGAACAAGGAACGAAGATGAAGGTCTGGATCGATCAGGATCTCTGCACAGGTGATGGACTTTGCGAAGAGATCGCACCCGATGTGTTCGTACTACTCGACGACGGACTCGCCTATGTGCGCGAGGGCGACAAGATCTTTGCCGCATCCGAAGGCAACACGCAGGGTGCTCAGGGTATGGCGAACTTTCCGGACGATCAGATGGACCTCGTCGTCGAATCCGCTGAAGAGTGCCCGGGTGAGTGCATCTACATCGAGCCGTAACGGCGGCTCCTTGTCTGCTAACGAAAACGCCGGAGACGTTTACGCGCGACGGTGATGAATCCGGTGTGTCCGACCATCCGGTGATCAGGTCTCACCGATCTACCTTCGACCGTCCACGTGCGCATCAGCACCTCGAACGTCTCGATTTCTGTGAAGATGCCGGCGTCTGCCAACGCTTCGCGCAGTGACTGAACCTGGGGAACCGTTGGAAGGTAACTGGCGAGTGTTCCCCCACCAGCAAGGGCTTCTACCGCGGGCTTGACGGAATGCCAGGGTTCGGGCACGTCGAGCACGATCCGATCCGGTTCGACCTGCTCGATCACTGTCTCGACCTCATCGACTCTGAGATCTACGTTGGTTGGCACAGCTCCTGTGAACG
>BTQS01000050.1:0-11933 GCA_036985995.1 Acidimicrobiia bacterium | reverse complement strand
CGATCTGGACGAACGCGGCTGACCCTCGTTCGCAGTGGCCGAGGCACGGTGAGCGAACCCACATGGCATCACCACGTGGTGTGCCTGCGGGACCGAAGGTGGCGGAGAGTTGCTCGAGGGCGCCATCGACTCCGTTGGCCTTGCACACGATGTCGTCGCACACATGCGCCACCCTGGGTGGTCGGGGCTCGGTTGCGAGCAGTTCATAGAACGAAGCAACCCCGTACGCCTCGGCCGGTGACACGGGGATCCGTTTGGCGATGTAGTTCAGTGCACCGTGGCTGATCCATCCGATAGTGTCCTGGACCTCGTGCAGGGCGGGAAGCAGCAGATGCCTTCGAGCTTGGGAACCGTGGAAGCCGCCGTACGCGACGTGATCGTCGGCGGCTGTACGCTGCTCGGCGCCCGACCAGAGCGAGTCTGGAGGCCCGAGGGCACGGTCGACAGCGTCCCGCTCCTCTGCGGTGGGTGCATCGGTCGTCGTTTGGAAATCGATCGTGAACCTCAGTTCCTCTGGAGGTGCTCGATACGTACCGCGGTCGCCTTGAACTCGGCCGTCCCAGACTTCGGATCCCAGGCATCGAGGGTGAGCGTGTTGACGTCGGCGTCGTCCGGTGAATGGATCGCCATGAACACGAGCCCCCTTCGCAGGCCCTGTGCCAGTCGTACCGGTACCTCGATCGACCCTCGCCTGGACGTGATCTTGACGACGTCCCCATCGGTCACGCCGAGGGCTGCAGCTTCCTCCGGCGCCATGTCGATGACCGCACCGTGACGGATCGGTGAGCGATACCCGCTGGACTGGACACCCGTGTTGTACGAGTCGAGGCGACGCCCGGTCGTGAGCCGGACCGGGAAGTCGTCATCGAGTTCGTCGACGGGTGGAACCCAGTCGACGATCGAGAACGGCGCCGGCTCCCTCGGAAGCGGATCCTCCCACAGCCATGCATGGAGGAACTTCGTACCGGGGTGATGTTCGTTCGGACAGGGCCATTGGAGCCCACCGAGTGCTTCGAGCCGGTCATAGGACATCCCTGCGTGCATCGGACTGAGGCTTCGCACTTCGTCCCAGATCTCTTCTGCGGTTCGTAGATCCCATTGGTGGCCAAGGCTCTGTGCGACAAGGGTGAGGATCTCGACATCGTCCTTTGCGTCACCGGGAGGGTCGATGGCCGCCCGAATCCGCTGAACTCTGCGCTCGCTCGACGTGACGGTCCCTTCCGACTCGGCCCATCCCACGGCTGCCGGGAGAACGACGTCGGCAAGCTGGGCCGTCTTGTTGAGGAAGATGTCCTGGACGACGAGATGGTCTAGGCCTTCGAGAAGTTCGATGGTTCGGCCGGTGTCGGCCTCGGACTGCGCTGGATTCTCACCGATGATGTACAGCGCGGTGAGGTCGCCCCGTTCCATGGCATCGAACATCGCACTGATATGCCATCCGGCTTCAGCAGGGATCTCGGTGCCCCATGTGGCTTCGAACTTTCCCCTTGCTTCATCGTCCGTGACGCTCTGGAAGCCAGGGAGCTTGTTCGGAAGGGCTCCCATGTCGCCGCCACCCTGGACGTTGTTCTGGCCGCGGATCGGAACGAGACCCGACCCGTACCGCCCGACGTGGCCGGTGAGGAGCGAGAGGTTGATGAGCGCCAGGACGTTGTCGGTAGCATTGTGGTGCTCGGTGATGCCGAGGGTCCAGCATATTTGCGCGGTCGAAGCCCTGGCGTAGTCGTGGGCGAGCGATTGGATGGCTGCCGCGGGCACTCCTGTGATCTCCTCGCCTCGCTCGAGCGTGTACGACTCGACATGTGCAGCGAACTCGTCGAATCCCGAGGTGGAGTGTTCGACGAACTCCGTGTTGACCAATCCGGCATGGATGATCTCTCTGGCAATGGCGTTGGCGAGTGCGATATCGGAGCCAACGTCGATGCCGAGCCACACATCCGCCCATTGGGCAGAGTCTGTGCGTCGGGGGTCGACGGTGTACATCTTCGCGCCGTTGCGGACACCCTTGGCGAGATGGTGGAAGAAGATGGGGTGAGCGTTGCGCGCGTTGGAACCCCACAGGACGATGAGGTCTGTGGTCTCGATCTCTTCGTACGACGAGGTACCGCCGCCAGCTCCCAGGACTGCCGCCAGACCGGCGACGCTTGGAGCGTGTCAGGTTCGGTTGCAGCTGTCGACGTTGTTCGTGTGCAGAACCGTGCGAGCGAACTTCTGTGCAATGAAGTTCATCTCGTTCGTGGCCTTGGAGCAGGAGAACACTCCGGTTGCTGCCCCGTCATTGCGGCGGAAACCTTCGGCCGCCCGTTCGAGTGCGACATCCCACGTCGTTTCTACGAGCTGCCCGTCTTCGCGGACCATCGGTGTCGTCAACCGTTCGTATCGTGAACCCATCTCACCTCCTTCCAGGGGGATAGTCGAGAGTACCACCACCCCTTTTGGTGTCCGGCGTAGATTTCGGCATCATCGTGCCGTTTCCTACGCCAGACACCTGGGACTAGCTGAAGAAGAGGGTTTTCGCTGTGTCGACGAAGATCGCGAGGAAGAGGAACCAGGCACCCACGATGATGAGGACGCGGCCACCCCATCGTTTGACTGCAGGGCCGGATGTCTTGAAGCGGTTGAGGGTCGAGGCCTGTGCGAAGGCGGCACCGACAGCAGTCACGAACATCAGGATCACGATCATCGTCGCCGCGACTGCGAATGTGAACACAGATGTGGCGACGCTTCCCGCGATGAGTGACTGTGCGGCCAGACCGGCCAGTAAAGGCCCCGTTCAGGAGAACCCTGCGGCCAGATAGCCAAACCCGTACAGGACATGACTGGAAAACTGCGTCTCGTCCCCGATGGCTGCTCGTCGTCTGTCGACCGGTTCTGCGAGCCTCGTCATGCTGGAGAACTGCAGATTGATGACACGCAACTGCACGAGGCCCATCACGATCAAGACGACTCCCACCACGATCCGCAAGATCCGACCCTGTGGCGAATCGACGGAGAACAATCGTGCTATCACCCCTCCTCCAAGTGACAACAACAGACCGAACCCAGCGACAAACGCGGTGGCACCGATCGATGCGCCTATCGCGAAACGGAAGGCTCCTCGTGTCCGGTGTTGCGGTTCGGTGGCACCCTGGCGGGTGAGTGTCGTGAGTAGCAGGGGAAACGAGCACGGCGAGAAGAACGCTGCGATGCCCACCGTCGCTGCGACGACGATGAGTCCTGCGCCCGTGGCAGCACCAACATCGAACTGGCGGAACACTCGAAACCCGACGTAGCCGGCGAGGCCGATAACGAGGGTGACCACCACGAGCAGCGCCATGCGCGCTCGCAGCCTCGATTTCTTGAGTTCCTCGCGATCGGTTGTCATGGTGGCTCCAGCACAGCGCGGGCGATTCGTATTCCTCTCCTCCTGAGGACTCTGGCGTAGATTCCGGCACGATCATGCCGTTTCCAACGCCAGACGCCTGACAGGTCAGTAGGCGCCGCCGAGCTTGGTGTGATCCCAGGAGGAGATCGTGAGCGGCTCGATGATCACGACTGTGTTCTTCGGTGCGAAACGACCGAATGTTGCTTCGAGCGCTTCGTCGTCGAGTTCGACTGGTGTATCTCCGGTCATCGGGTAGCGCGCAGCGAGGCCACGGTAGATCTCGAGAACGTACTCGGGGTCGGTCACGAGCCGTGCAGTCCCGCGGATCATGATTCCCTGGAGTTCGGTATAGGCGTAGCCGGTCTCCACGAGCACCGACAGGCGCGGATCACGGTTGAGGTTCACGATCTTCTGCGACTTCGTGAACGACCGGAATACGATCTTGCCGTCGACCATGACGAACCACATCGGAGCGAGATGCGGTGCCCCATCCCTTCCGAGCGTTGCCAATTGGAGCACCTTGGCTCCTGCGGCGAGGAATGTCGAGATCTCGGCGTCGGTCATGGTGATGTCTTTGCGTGCCATGACCCCAAACTAGCGTCACCCGCGCCCCGCATGTCAGGACTCTGGCGTAGGAAACGGCAGCATGATGCCGATATCAGCGCCAGACGCCTGGACCCACCCCGGAATACCTCCGCGTCGTCTAGCCTTGTCCGTAGAGAACAGGGCACGGGCGACCTTCGGGCGGCTGAGGTCCGCGATGTTCACGACGGATCGAAACGGCACGCAGTCCTCCAACCTTCAGCGGTGGAGAGAAGGGAACCGAACCATGACCGACGGATCACGCGCCGGACGCATCACCGCTCCCGCGGTACTCGCACGCAAAGGCGGAGCCAAGCTCAAGATGGTGACCGCCTATGACGCTCCGACAGCACGCATCGCGGATCGTGCTGGGGCAGACATCATCCTCGTTGGCGATTCGGTCGCCAACGTCGTGCTCGGTCACGACGACACCCTCGCTGTGTCTATGGACGTGATGGTCCACCACACGGCTGCGGTCGCGAGAACGAAGCCGCATGCACTTGTCGTAGGCGACATGCCGTGGCTGTCGTATCACTCATCCACGGAGGAAACGGTTGCCAATGCCGGTCGGTTCATCCGCGAAGGCGGGGCTAGTGCTGTGAAGCTGGAGGGCGGCAGGAAGCGGCTCCCGATGATCGAGGCAGTGCTCGACGCGGAAATCCCGGTGATGGGCCACCTCGGCCTCACCCCGCAATCCGTGCATTCGATGGGTGGGTATCGGGTTCAGGGCAAAGAGGCCCAGGCTGCCTACGAGATGATCTCGGATGCCAGCGCCCTCTCCGACGTAGGTGTCTTTTCGATCGTCCTTGAAGGTGTGCCGGACATCGTTGCTGAGATCGTGACGAACGAGGTGCCGGTGCCGACGATCGGAATCGGTGCAGGATTGAACTGCGATGGCCAGGTTCTCGTGTTCCACGACGTGACAGGCCTCGGCGCCGGCGAATACCTCCCGAAGTTCGTGCGCCAGTATGCGCATCTCGCAGACGACGCTGTGACTGCTCTGGAAGCGTTCTTCGCAGACGTCGAAGCCGGTGTGTTCCCGTCCGAAGCCGAGACGTATCACATGTCGGCCGAGTCGGCAGAGATCCTGCGAAACCTGTCGAGCCCGTCTGATCACCTGATGGCCGACGAAGCCATGGAGGCGTAGGGCGTTCGTCCCCGTTGTGGGCTGAGGGGGCGCTGTCGCAGATGGGTCGACATTCCATAGATCTCGGGCAAGCCGCGATCTATGGGAATTCGAACACCGGTTTCATTCGTTTACCTCTAAATGCGGGAAGCCGCGTGAGACAGGGGAACGTATGACAAAGCGCATGATCTTGCTCGTCGGCGTCATGGGTGGGGCACTGCTGCTCGCAGCCTGCTCGAGCTCATCGATCGGGGAAACTACGACAACTGTGGAAGCGGCAACGCCGCCATCTGGGGGCGGGAGCGAGGTGTCCATCGAGAACTTCGCGTTCGGTCCTGCCGACTTGACCGTGTCGGTCGGTGACACGATCACGTGGACTAATGATGAGTCCGGGATCCCTCATACGACCACGGCGGACGACGGTCTCTGGGACTCTGGGACGCTCAACCCGGACGACACATACTCTTTTACCTTCACAGAGCCCGGTACGTACACGTACTTCTGCTCGATCCACCCCTCGATGCGGGCATCGGTCACGGTGACCGGCTAGCCGGAGCGTGTTGTTTGGAGAAACTTCATGACGCCGCTGCTGAAGGCGACCGAATCGGTCGGCGTCGGTTGCCCTTCGTATGGTCCGACCGTACTGGTAGTGACGGTCCGTCGCGCTATCTATAGATCGCTGATAGGTTCCCGGCATGCGTTATGGCTTTTTCCTGGTGGTCGCCCTGGTCGCGGCGGCTTGCACGACTGCGGGCGACGACGTCGGAACACCGACGACGGCCGCGGTCGGGGAAACCTCGACCACGGCAGTCATCGACAGTGCGTCATCGACGCTAGGGACGATCAAGATGCCGCCACAGATCGATACGTACCGTGTCAAATCCGTCCAGGTGGGTGATCGTGAACTGACGCTTGCCATCGCTGACAACCCATCCCTGCGCAGACAAGGATTGATGGAGGTCACCGATCTTGAAGATCTCGACGGGATGCTCTTCTTCTGGCGCCACGACGGTGACTCGTTCTGGATGAAGAACACCGTCATTCCGCTCGACATCGTGTGGTTCAACGAGGACGGTACCTACAAGGACAGAGCATCGATGGTGCCATGCACCGAGGACCCGTGCGAAGGCTATGTACCCGAAGGTGGCTTGGACTTCCGCTACGCCATCGAGGCGCCGCCCGGAACCCTCGACTGGATCACCCCCTCCACGGTCATCACCTACGTAGACGACTGACTTCAGGCGTCTGGCGTGGAAAACGGCAGGATGGTGCCGATTCCTACGCCAGACACCCAGAGGTCTTCTTTCGGTGTCATGGATGTGGCACGGTAAGGGTGTGAGAGATCGAGAACGACTCCTGGCCGCCATCGCTAGGGATCAGCGGGGGCTGTTCACATTGAGACAGGCCATGGCGGCGGGCTTGTCCGAACGGGCAGTGCGTGACCGGGTCTGTCGTGGCGTCTTAGAGCGGATTCATCCGGGTGTGTTCGGCTACCCGGGATCGGAGAAAAGTTGGCATCGGGATGTCGTGGCCGCCGTGCTGTCTGCCCCTGAGCCTGTGGCGGCATCGCATGGAACCGCTGCATTCCTCTGGGGCTTGACATCCCGTAGGCCAGAGGTCATCGAAGTCATCGCCCGTCGGCACCGACGTGTGCACCGGTATCCCTTCACCATTCACGAATCGAAGGATTTCCGTGCGTCCGACATCCTTGATGTGGATCGGATTCCCGCCACATCCCCGGTCCGAACGGTGGTGGATCTCGGGGCATCTGCCCCGCCGTGGATCGTCGAGAAATGTCTTGACACCGGGCTCCGTATGATGTTCTTCTCTGCGTGGGACGTACGTTGCTTCATCGCGAGGGTAGCTCGACCCGGTCGAACGGGTGTTGGCACCATCCGGCCCCTGGTCGAGGAGCGGCTCAAGTGGCGCGGACTCACCGAGAGTGATCTCGAGGATGCCTTCCGAGCGCTTGTGGGGCCGTCGCCCGTTCCGATGCCCGACCCGCAGTACGTTGTCTACGACAGCGCCGGCATCGAAGTGGGTCGATTCGATTTCGCCTATCCGGCCCGCTTGGCGCTCATCGAGCTCGACAGTGAGGGTTTCCACATGGATCCCGTCTCGTTCCAGCGCGACCGCGAGAAACAGAACCGGGCTCACGCCCTCGGATGGACCGTCTATCGCTTCACCTGGCGTCAACTCGTGGACGAACCCGAGGCCGTTCTCAAGATTCTCAGGTCGATATGGGGGGACTAACGGGTTCCAGCGTAGGAAACGGCATGATCGTGCCGAAATCTACGCCAGACGCCAGCAGCGGGTATTCGCTACACTTGGGGTATCCAGACGGCACCGACGTGGTGTCGCCTTGCCTGATGAGGCAAGCAACCGTCCTGCTCCCACCACTCGTGGGGGCCTTCCGCACAGCGGATGTCCAGAGGAGGAATATCAGATGCGCTCGTATGAGCTGATGGTGATCCATCGGTACGACATGGCAGAGCCAGACGTCCGTGCCGCAGTGGAAGAGGTCGAGAAGGCCATCACCGACCGACAGGGAACCGTCAAGGATTCCGATTTTTGGGGCAAGCGACGCTTCGCCTACGACATCGATCATATGAGCGAGGGGTACTACTCGGTCATCACGTTCGACGGAGACGTTGATCTTCAGGACACCCTCGATCGATCCCTCTCACTGCTCGATGCTGTGGTTCGCCACAAAATCGTGCGGGTGTCGGCGTAGGTCGAAACGTGTCACAGTGGTCGCTCACACTGTGAGTAGGCCGAGAGAAGAGAGAAGTAATGAGCAATAGTGTGACCCTCGTCGGAAATCTCGTAGAGGACCCAGAGCTCCGGTTCACCGCAAGCGGTGTGGCCATGGCCCGTATCCGTCTTGCTGTGAACCGTCGCTACCGCGACCGGAACAACGAGTGGCAGGAAGATACGAGTTTCTTTGGGGGCACCTGCTGGCGTGATGTTGCAGAGAACGTCGCTGAGTCCCTTTCAAAGGGTGATCGTGTGTTCATCACGGGTCGCCTCGAGCAGCGGAATTGGGAAACGAACGAGGGCGAGAAGCGTTCTGTCGTCGAGGTCCGTATCGATGAGGTTGGTCCGTCGCTGCGGTGGGCGACCGCGACTGTCACGAAGACACCCCGCACCGGCGGCGGCGACTTCGGTGGTGGTGGTGGTGGCTATGGCGCCGGCGATGTCGCGCCGGCTGCACCTGTTGCTCGTAGCGACGTAGGCCCCGATGAGGCGCCGTTCTAGGTCAGATCTGGTTCAAGGAGATTCACCATGGCACAGAAGCCGAATTCGTCACGTCGGAGGCGTCGCCGTCCCGACATGAATCCGAGGAAAAAGAAGCGGATTGTTCACAAATTCGCTGATGATGATGTCGTCGATTACAAGGACGTGGCGCTGTTGCGCAAATTCATGTCCGACCGCGGGAAGATCCGTTCGCGTCGCGTCACCGGTCTGTCGCCGAAGCGCCAACGCGAGGTTGCCAAAGCGATCAAGAACGCTCGCGAGATGGCAATGCTTCCCTACACGCAGAAGCGGTCGTGACGATGAAGCTCATCCTCACCAAAGCGGTCCAGGATCTCGGGAAAAAGGGAGACATCGTCGAGGTTTCGGACGGCTATGCACGCAACTACCTGGTACCCAAGAGGTTCGCCGTCAAGGCATCGCCCGGTGCGCTGCAGCAGGCGAAGAACATGCGTCACGCGAGGGAAGAGACGGCACGTAAATCGCTCGAAGACGCGACGCAGCTCGCGGAGGCCCTTTCCGGCACCCGTGTCGTCGTCGCCGCTCGGGCCGGGGACACCGGCAACCTCTTCGGGTCCATCGGAGCGTCCGATGTTGCTGAGGCGATCGTCAAGTTCACAGGTGTCGACATCGACAAGAAGATCGTCGCGATCGATGAACCGATCAAAGAGATCGGTCTGCATGAGGTCGTTCTCAAGCCGCACGCCGACGTATCGGTTACCGTGACGCTCGACGTCATTCCGGCATAGCCAGGCGCAGTCCGGAAGCCAACGTCTCAATCCCGCAGGGGTGCACCTTCGGGCGCGGCCCTTCACGTTCCAAGAAGAGCATGTGGATCAGCGGCGTGCGTCGATGCCCGCCGATGGCGCGGACGCCATCGGCGTTTGTAAGCAGGATGCATCTGCGAGATGTGTTTGATATCGTTAGTGCCCCCAGCGTCGTTGATTTATCCATTTATCCGGAACCGGACGTGTCATCGGCACAGTGCACACGAGGAGGGCACCATGGCGAGATACCAGAACCGGAATGCTGGAACGTCGAAGACGACGGATCAGGGAACCGTGAGGATCGAAAGAGCGGGCATGTCCCGGCGTCAGTTCATTCGTATGGGCACGCTGGCCGGCGTGTCGATCCCGGCGTTGTCGCTTCTAGCTGCGGCCTGTGGTTCATCGTCTACGGCCACCACGACCCTGGCTGCAGGCGCCATCCCTGGGAAACCCGACAAGATCATCGTCCGTACCTGGGGGGATCCGTGGAAATCCACCTACGCGGATGGTGCCGGAGCGAGCTTCACAGCTAAGACAGGGATCCCGGTCGAGTTCGACGTGACCGGCTTCAGCGAGATTCAAACGAAGGTGCAGCAGGCCGTCGCCGCGGGTCAGCGGCCACCGGTGGACGCTGTCCTCACTATCGAGGAGCGGGCCTTCGCAGCCGCTGCTCAAGGGATCTCTGTGTCCATGGATCGCGATATTCTCTCGAACCTCTCGCAGCTCAGTTCGGTCGCTCTCCCGGCCAATGGCGGCACCAACTACGTGAGTGCCTCGACGTATTCCCAGCCCCTCGTCTACGCACCGGATCGTGCCGACCTCAAAGCCGGCATGTCGTGGGGGGATATCTGGGATTCCAAGTACGAGGGTCGACTGTTCGTCACCGACACACCGTCGTCGCTTCTGATGCCGGTCGCTGCCATGTTGGGGCTCGACGTGGAGACCGACGACCTGCAGCCGGTGTGGGATAAGATCGCCGAACTACGCCCCAACATTGCCGCCACTGGCGATGAGGAGGAGTTCCTGTCAGGTATCGACGGCGGTGAGTTCGATGTAGGCATCACGCTGGCGGCCACCGCACTCGAAGCTGAAGGGCTCAAGTGGGTCACGCCCAAGGAAGGTTCCACGGTGTCTACCGAGGCGTTCTGGGTTCCCACCGGCCTCCCTGAGGAGACCACCTACTGGACCCAGGTCTTCATCAACGAGACACTGGCCGCGCAAAACCAGACCCTCATCGCGCTGAATCTGGGCGAGGTTCCCACCAACCTGGGTGCCTCGCTTCCGGCCTTCATGCTCGATGATCCGGCGACGTTTCCCTTCACCGAGGAGGACATCGACAAGTACGCTCTCGTGTTCCCGGTCGAGGCTGGTGCCCGCAACAACGACGAATGGCAGGCCGCGTACACCGCAGCCATCCAGGGGTAGGGTCGTCGAGTGACGGCAGGAGACCCTGGCACTGCAGGCGCTGCGGCCGAGACGAGACTGAACCAGTTCGACGACCAGCCACCGATCGTCGAACTCGTCGGTGCGGTGAAGAAATACGGTGATGTTGCCGCTATCGACGGTGTAGACCTGGCGATTCGGCCGCGAGAGTTGTTCACTCTCCTCGGTCCGTCCGGGTCGGGTAAGACCACCATCTTGCGGTCTATCGCAGGGCTGGTCGATTTGACCGACGGAGGGCTCTTCATCGCCGGACAGGACGTACGAAAGACCCCAACGTATGAGCGAAACATCGGCATGGTCTTCCAGTCCCTCGCGCTCTTCCCGCACATGACGGTGTTCGACAACATCGCATTCCCGCTCCGTATGCGGCGTCGAGGCAAGGAGGAGATCGCCAAGCGCGTCCAGGACTCGCTCGACATGGTCCGTCTGTCCGACATCGCGCAGCGTCGCATTCACGAACTGTCGGGGGGCCAGCAGCAGCGAGTCGCCCTCGCCCGTTCGCTCGTCTACGACCCGAAGCTCCTTCTGCTCGACGAGCCGCTCGGGGCACTCGACAAACGGCTTCGGGAAGAGATGCAGCTCGAGCTTGTCAGACTCCACAGCGAGATCGACGTCACCATCGTGAACGTCACACACGATCAGGTAGAGGCGCTCGTCTTGAGTGACCGGATCGGGGTGATGGAGAACGGCCGTCTGGTCCAGGTGGGAACACCAGACGAGATCTATCAGCATCCGAAGACACGGTTCGTTGCAGAGTTCGTCGGAAGGGCCAATCTGATCGATGGCGTTGGGAAGGCTGATGCCTCACGACAGTGGGTTGAGACCGCATCGGGTGTGACGGTAACGGTCGGCAACCTGCCACAGGGAACGGGCCGGAGCTACTCGGCGTCGCTGCGCGCCGAGCTCATCGATCTCATCGCCCCTGCTGAGCAACGTATGCCAGACGGGCTCCACGGTGTCGTCACACTCCGGGTGTTCGAAGGCGAAGCGGTGTACTACGAAGTCGCGGTTCCCGGGTTGGACAAGCCCATTCGCGTGGCCAGCAGGCGCCGAGATCTTTCGACCGACGACCCGGTGGTGCTCGAATGGAAACCCGAAGAGGTAGCGGTCGTCTGGCCAAGAGACGATGAAGGGCACCCAACTCGATGACGTCTGAGCGAGCTACGCGCGCCTCGGACGTAGCTTTCGGCTGGCTTGTCCTCGACGGTGTCATCGCCGTGCGCAAGAAGCTCCGAATCGACCGGCTCGGTCCGGTCCGCCCGTACCTGATGTTGGTGCCCGCACTTGTCCTGATGACCTTCCTCGCCGGCGGACTGCTCTACCTCGTGTACCTGAGTTTCCACAGTTTCGACACGTTCCTCCTCGAACAGGGTCCATGGTCGCTCGATCAGTACCG
>BTQS01000049.1:0-12073 GCA_036985995.1 Acidimicrobiia bacterium | reverse complement strand
ATACCGACCACGACGCTCCGGATCGGTCCGGTGTCCACGCCGTAGATCTGGCGTGCCGATGAGCCCTCGTCGAGGATGAGCACGGTCTCATCCGCCCCTGCACCGACACGGTCCGTGCAGATGAGGTACGACGAAGTGTCTTGTCCCCTATCGACGATCCGGCACAGGAGGAGCCGTTCTCCGTCGAAGAACTCATGGTTGATCGTCGACACAACGTTGCCGACGACGCGTCCGACCTTCACGAACGTACCTCGAGCGCGTCAACGATCCCGACGATGGCGTGGTCGACCGGAACGAATCGGGGCTGCATCGCCTCGGCTGCCTCGCGTGAGGTAACGAAGTACACAAGATCGCCAACGCCTGCCTGGTACACGGCGTCGGCGGCGACCACGCACGCGCCGTCGTCCTGGCGCCCCTCGGTAACCGGCTGAACGACAAGGAGCTTCATACCCACCATCCCAGGGTCCTTGACGGACGCCACGACGGCACCTCGCACTCGGCCGAGCTTCATGAGCGATCCCCATGCGCGCCAACGCGGTCGATGAACCGCGACGCTGCTTCGATGTCGTCCCTGAGTTCCGGTGTCAGCTGCGGTATCACGACGCTGTCGGTCACCGCATCACCGGAGCGGTCGTTGGCTGCTGCCACAGCGGCCTGCACCTCGCCGACGGTTCCATCGACGATGAAATAGGCCTTCCCACCGAGACCGTCCGCGAGCCGGAGGCCGGAGAGGGCCACATCGGCGTGTTTCACAGCAGCGTCCGCTGCATCGATTCCAGCAGCGACAGTCGCCGTCTCGACAACACCGACGGCCTCCGCCTCCATCTGAGCGTGCCTTTCCGGGGCGAGCAGCGATCCGACAACGACCTGTGCGATGTCGGGCAGGAAGACCGAATCGATCAAAGATGCACGGGGGCGATCGCGGACGATGTCACCTGCGACTTCCACCGAAGCGGTATCTCCGGTGACGAGCACGACGTACTTGCCGGGATGGGTCGTACCGGTGTAGATCGCTTCGATCGGGGCACCCTTGACGATGGCGTCGGCGCATTCTATGCCTGCGGGAACGGAGGAGAACTCCCACAACCCGAGCGCCGGCGACCGCGATACGTCAGACAATGCGCAACGCTCCCACCACCGACACTCTGCGTACGCGTGAGAAGGTGCGAGGCCGCGTCAAGCCTTCCCCGGTGGGGCTCGCGATCGAGAACGACGTGAAACCCTCGCCGTCGGCGCCGAGGCCCGCGATGTTGGACCCGTTCGCAACGAAGATCGAACAATCCATCGAGCGGGCCATGCGGGTGATGGTGTCGACGTTCGTCGAATGGATCGACGCCGTGTGACGAAAGCCATGCTCGGATCGCACGGCGAGGTCGATCGCCGCATCGACGTCCTTCACACGCACGACGGGCATCACCGGCATCATCTGCTCGGTCCAGACAAGATTGTGGCCGACAGGCACTTCGGCAAGGATCAGGCGCGTTTCTGATGGGACCGAAACACCGATCTCAGAGAGGATGATCGAGGCATCCTTCCCGATGAACTGGGGGTTCATCACACCCGGTTTGTCAGCAGGCCCTCTATCAGAGAAGATCACCCTCTCGAGTCGCTTGAGCTCGTGTTCTTTGAGGCGGTACGCCCCAACAGCGATCATGTGTTGAATGAGCCTGTCCGTGATGGTGTCGACGGCGATCGTCGTCTTCTCGTCGACACAGATGATGTTGTTGTCGAAGGATGCACCGGACACGATGTCCTTGGCAGCCTTGGCGATGTCCGCGGTCTGGTCGACGACGGCCGGAGGGTTCCCGGGCCCGGCGACGATCGCCTTCTTCGGCGTCTTCAATGCAGCCTTGACGACACCCGGACCCCCGGTCACGAGGAGGACGCGCACGTCGCGGTGGCCCATCAGCGCCCGGGCTGAATCTAACGTCGGCACGGCTACCGAGGTGACCAGGTCTAGCGGACCGCCTGCGCCGATGATCGCACGGTTGATGAGCTTGACGTTTTCGATGCTCACACTACGCGCGCTCGGGTGCACATTGAAGGTTGCCGTGTTTCCCGCCGACAGGATGGCAATCGAGTTGTTGATGATCGTAGAAGTCGGGTTCGTCGTGGGAGTGATGGCGCCGATCACACCGTACGGAGCGTATTCCGTGACCATCATGCCTCGATCGCCTGTCACAACGTGGGGCTCGAGATCCTCAGGCCCCGGCGTTCGCTCGATCACCAGATGGTTCTTGAGGACTTTGTCGTCTGCTCGGCCGATGCCTGTTTCCTGGCGGGCCATGTACGCGAGACGTTCGTTGTTCTCTCTCATCGATTGGCGTATGGCATCGATGATGTCTTTACGCGCATCGAGGCCGATCGTCTGATACGTCGTGAAGGCTCGTTTCGCAGCACCAACCGCCTCATCGACCGTGGCGTAGACACCTTCGCCGAGGGACTCGTCGAGATTGTCGATCTCGTCCCGTGCAATGAGCGCAGCGCCGGTCTTGGCACCAATATCGCCGGCCGCGACGCGACTCTTCACCCGTGTGATGATGTCCTGGATATCGGAATCGGTCAGCTGTGCCATGTCACTTCACGTAGATCGTTTCTCCGTCGAGGTCCCATTGGTCGACGATCGCCATGATGACGGCATCACACGGCTTGTCCTTCGTCACCTGGGTTTGGCGCGCCGAGCTGCCAGACGCGTAGAGGACGACTTCGCCAACGCCGGCCCCGACGCTGTCGACCGCAACGACGTAACCACCCGATTCCGTACCGTCTTCTTTGAGCTGGCGGACGACGAGCAGCGCCAGACCTTCCATGAGCGGCTCCTTGTGTGACGCAACCAGCGTCCCTGTCACCTTGCCGAGGTTCATAGCGTCCTCTTTCTCGAGGTGCTCGGGTCAGGAAACAGCGTCGGCGGCTTCTTCGCTTCGACCCAGAGGAAGAACGAAATCGATGTTCACATGTGGGCGAGCAATGACATGCGTCGCGATGACCTCGCCGACCTTCTCACCACTTCGCACACCTGCATCTACGGCAGCCTTCACGGCAGCGACATCGCCTCTGACGATCGCCGTGACATAGCCACCACCGGTCTCCTCGTAGCTGACGAGTTCGACCTTTGCGGCCTTCACCATGGCATCAGCTGCCTCGACCATCGCAGCGAAACTGCGGCATTCGATCATCCCGAGTGCGTCTGACATCTGTTCCTCCTATTGATTTCGCCTCTATGGGTTCTCGCGACCGTCGAGTCCTTCCAGCGCAGCAACCGCTGCCCGCCAGCCGACTTCGATGTCCTGTTCTTCTCCACCGAGATATACGCGGCCGACCGCACCAAAGGCACGGACCTCGAGCACGTTGATATTTGCAGCCTTCTCCGCTTCGTTCGCGGCAAGTGAAGCGTACGCGGCCGGCGCGCATTCGAGCACGTACAACGTCTGACCCGGGATGATCATCTGCCCGTGTCGCATACGGTTGATCAGCTGCGCGTGGTGATCGTCGATGCGTCGGATGATCTGACTCGACAGGACCTTGGGCTTGAGCCTGTCGGCTGCCGATACCTCGAGGGATTCGAGGATCGCTTCCCCTGCAGCTCTCGTCTCCGACTGCTCGGGCGAGTGGATCTCGAGAAGGCCGAATACGCGCTCGATGATCTGCATGCCCGGTTTGACGGTCGTCGCCTTCAACGCAACGTCGGTGAGGCGATTGATCTCGATACCCGGCGCTACCTCTACGAAAAGGACCGCTTCACCTGCGAGCGGAAGGAATCCTTGTGCGGTCGTACCGAGGAATGCCGCATATTGAGGCTGCAGGCTGTCGAGAAATGCGTACGACCGCAACTCAATACCGGTCGCCATCACCATCTCCTTCTTGTCCACTCACGATCTGAACTCCCGCAGAGGCACCGATCCGGGTAGCCCCCGCGGCGATCATGTCCTCTGCGTCTCCGAGCGTACGCACGCCACCCGACGCCTTCACGCCCATGTCCGGGCCGACGGTCTCACGCATCAGTGCGACGTCGTACACCGTTGCCCCGCCAGCACCGAAGCCTGTCGACGTCTTGACGAAGTCAGCCTTTGCTTGCTTCGCCAGGGTAGATGCTATGACCTTCTCTTCGTCCGTGAGGAGTCCCGTTTCGAGGATCACCTTCGTGATCGCGCCACCTTCATGTGCTGCGTCTACCACCTTCTCGATGTCTTTTCGCACGAGTTCATGCTGACCCGACTTGAGCGCCCCGACGTTGATGACCATGTCGACCTCTCGAGCACCATCGCGTAGCGCTCGGCGAGTCTCCATTGCCTTCATCTCCGATGTGGTTGCTCCGAGCGGGAATCCGATCACCGTAGCTACCTTGACGTCGGATCCGCGGAGTTTCTCCGCTGACCTCTTCACCCAGGTCGGGTTGATGCACACGGCGGCAAATCCGTACTCGAGGGCCTCATCACACATCTTGTCGATGTCGTCCTGGGTAGCGTCGGGTTTGAGCAGTGTGTGATCGATGTACTTGGCAAGGTCGAGGGGAACGTCCTCGGCATCGCCGTGGAACGACACACGATCCGCTCCGTTCGCCACCACGGTGCGCAGCTTCTCTGGCGTCGCGCAGATGTCTGCACGTTCGGCAAGCGCCACGAGCACTTCTGCGGTCACGAGTTCTACGAGCTCCTCACGTGTCGGTGGTACTTCAGCCATACCTATCGCTCCGCCGGGGCTCGCTCGAGGTCGTTGATCTTGCCGACTCGTCTCGCGTGCCGTCCGCCGCCGTACGGCGTCGCAATGAATTCCTGTGTGATCTGCCACGCGAGCGCATCGCCGATCAAGCCCGCTCCGAGGGTGAGAACGTTGGCGTGATTGTGCTCACGCGCATTGCGAGCCGTTGAAACGTCGTAGCACAACGCCGCCCGAATGCCCGGAACTTTGTTCGCGGCCATTGCCGATCCGATCCCTGCACCATCGATGGCGATCCCTACGTCGGCGGCACCCGATTGGACCTTGCTCGCGACGGACGCTGCAATGTCCGGGTAGTCGACGGCAGCCGTAGAGTCGGTTCCACAATCGATAACGCTCAGCCCCTGCTCTTTGAGCTTGAATGCCAACCGTTCCTTCATGGCGAAGCCTCCGTGATCTCCGCCGATCGCGACAGTGCCGATGACGGAACTTTCGCCATCTGGCAACTCCACGGTCGAGGCATCACCGGAATCCGTGTCGGACAAAGACGACACATCCTCGTCGAAGAGAGTATCGACGATGCGCCGTACGATGGCTCGTACGTCCTTTTCGATGTTCGGGTCGCGTGCGGTCACTCGGTCGATCTCCCTGGTGGGGCCATCCTAGTGCCGTGGCCACTCACGTTCGATGTGTCGATGTCGAGTTTGGAACATCGCTCGGAAGGATGCTGGGCGACGGCGGCAACCGTGAGCTGAAAGCCGTGAGCTGTGGGCTGTAGGCTTTCAACGATGGACATGACGACACGCTGGGAGACCGCTGCTATACGCACGGGATCGCGCGCCCGCAACCAGCCCCCGCGTCCGTCCGGCAAGCGGCCGGGCACCACGGTGAGATGGGTCACCTTGAAGGAGGCTGAAACAACCACCAGCATTCCGGTCAACACGCTACGCAAATGGATTCGCAAGGCGGACCTGCCCTCGTACCTCGAATCCGACGGTGACATCGCTCTGCGGATGGTCGACCTCGATGCGGTGATCGAGCGGGCCGGACGACTCGGCCGAACCGTCCGCCCTTCAGCGGGGACAAGCGAGTTTTCGAGCGAGGGAGGCCCGCGAGCCAGCGAGCCTGGAGAAGCGGGAGACCGAGCAACGAGCAAACCCCCGCCCGAGGCAACGATGATCGTGCCGATCGATGCATGGAACAAGATGCTTTCCCAACTCGGCAACCTCCACGAGGCGGGCCAGCAACTCGCCGAGGCCCGTGAACGAGCTGCGAAGGCGGAAACCGAGGCCACTTTCCTGCGGCAGCGCCTTGCCGAGATTCGGGCTGACGCCGCAACAGAGGACGCCGACACCACTGACGTGCACACGTCGAATGTCGACCAGCCTGAAACGCCACAGCCAACCCCGGCTGCGGATCAGCAGGAAACAACCACCTACTGGCGTTATCTGACAACAGGCTGGCGGGACCGCCAGAGGCGGCGTACGCGACGGGGGTAGTTGGTCCTGTCGTCGTTGTCGGTCACTGCTGCCGTTGCGATGCCGGGGATCTTTCAGCAGATTCTCGGTGCGTTGTCTCAGGCGCTGCGGCCATCGCCGTCCTCGTCGGCGTGCTCCTCGCCGGCGCCGGGCACCTTTCGAACGTCACCGTCTGACCTCGCGGTGCTCGCCATCGCGTAGCCGGCCCACAGCAGCAGGATCCCGAGTGTCAACGTGAGAGAAAGTGCAGCAGATTCTCCAAGCGCCGTCAGCGATCCGCCCATCGCCGGGGAGATCACTCCGGCCACGATGAGCAGGTTCCCGTATGCGAGACGCCGCATCGATTTCCAAAACCTGACTACCGAAACGAGCGCCAGGCCGATGATCACCAGGGTCCCGACGGACCCCGATATCGCAGCAAACATCCGGGGTCCGGGCAACGTGAGCGCCTCGAGTTGGAAAGTGAAACCGAACACGTCGCTCCCTGCCGGGATACCTGTTGAAGGGAACGGCTGTGTGAACGGTGCGAGGAAGGCGGCAAAGAACCCGAACACGAGCCACAGACTCGCTACCTTCATCGATCGCTGGCCTCCGCGTTCGGAATGAAGGGCTACCGAACCCGCCGCGAGGAGCGGGATGTTTGCGATCGCTCCCAGGAAGTAGAAGGATCGGAAAGTGAAGGACGTCCACCCGAACCCGAGACCGGACGCCAGCGCCCACATGGCGAGTGCGTAAGCGCCGAACGCCAGCGACCATATCTCTGCATGCAACCGCCTCCGCTTGCGCCACGTACGGAGGAGTTCAACCGCCAACCACGACGCTACCGAGGCGCCCACGACCGAAAGCACAACGTCCACGGTGTCCGATGGTACAGCTCTCTGGGAGGGCTTTTCGCCTATACGCCCTATTGTGGCGTCCATGCCGGACACCTCTTTCACGACCTCCCAGCTTGGCCATGCGTATGGCTCCGTCGCCGCTCTGCATTCGCTCGACGTCACGGTGCCTCGTGGCAGAACAGGCCTCGTCGGTGCCAACGGTGCCGGCAAATCGACTCTCATCAAGACCCTCTTGGGGATCATCACGCCGACGATGGGGTCGGCAACCGTTCTGGGGATGGATACACGGCACAACAAGATCGATATCCGCAGCGTCGTGGGCTACATGCCTGAGGGACCCTGCTTTCCGCTCGACCAAACCGCAGCGGACTTTCTTGTGTACGCAGCAGGAACGGCCGGTCTCCCCCGGCAGTCCGCACGCCAACGAGCGTCAGACGTGCTCACACTCGTTGGCCTCAACGAGGAACGGTTCAGATATCTCGGGGACTACTCGACTGGTATGAAACAGCGGGCAAAACTCGCACAGGCGATCGTGCACGATCCCCAACTCGTATTCCTCGACGAACCAACGGCCGGGCTCGATCCGAGTGGGCGCGAAGAGATGCTGGACCTCATTGGCCGCCTTGGCTCTTTCGGCATCGACGTGGTGGTTTCATCTCACGTCCTGCGTGACATCGAGCGAACCTGCGACTTCGTGATGATGTTGGATAGCGGAACGCTGCTCCATGCGGGTCCCCTCGGAACACGTGTTGACGCCGACATCGTCCATGTCGAGCTCATCGACGGAGCTGCAGCCTTCGAACGAGCCTTGATCACTGCGGGGGCCGAAGTCGAAGGCACAGGCAACCGGATGGCCGTCCGCTGCGACGACGGAGACGTCTTCGACCTCATCCGCGACTCCGCGGCGCGATCCGGGGCATCGTTGCTGAGCTTGGGGGCGTCGGGTTCATCACTCGAGGACATGTTCCTCCACTACGGGAACCGGCCATGACATCGAACCTGGGTGCCGTCTACGACCTCGGCTATGAGCCCTTCGAAGGAGAGAGGAGAGGACGCAAGGGCGCGTGGCTCACCGTATGGGCCGACGGCTTGAGGCGCGTCCTCGGGCTGCGGCGCAAGGCGCGTCGCAAGATCATGCCGTGGCTGCTCGTCGCTATCGCGATCATCCCTCCGATCATCGCTGTCGGCGTCGCGTTCATCATCCCCGCCGGTGCAGCGGAAGCAATCGATCTCGCGTCCCAGAACGCGGACTTCTTCGTCCTCGGTGGGACCATCGCGATACTTTTCACCGCGTTGGCAGCACCGGAGCTACTCATCCCCGACCGTCATGACGGCGTGTTGTCGATGTTGTCGTCGCGCCCACTCACCAGCACCGACTACCTCAGTGCCCGGTTCGCCAGTCTGCTGAGCATCGTTGGGGCCTTCTTGCTCCTGCCACAGATCGTGCTATTCATCGGACAGGCCGGAACCGACCCAAATGGCCTATTACGGGGAATCGTCAACGCTGCCGACACGATACCGAGGATCCTCGTTGTGACTGCGATCTACGCGACTGCGTACGTGCCTCTCGGGTTTCTCGTCGCAAGTTTCTCGAAGGGCAAGGCCATCGCTGCAAGCGTGTATATCGCAGGCATGATCGCGCTCACAGCCTTTGGCGATGCCATTGTTCGTAACTCGACTTTCACCGGTGGTCGCTGGGTGGCACTGCTCGCGCCGATCAACACGGCCGACTCGGCGAACCGGTGGGTGTTCGGTTCCACGGACAGCAATTCGCTGCTGGCGGTCGCAGACATCCATCCCTCCATCGGCCTCCTAGCCCTTGTCGTCATCGCCGTAGGAGCGTCCATGTTCTCCGTAGCTCGATATCGGAGGCTGATGTGACGCTCGACCCTGCATTCGTCCCTGAACCGACGGTCGAGGTGAAGGCCGCTTCGAAATGGTTCGGCCAGAAGGTCGCCGTGTCGAAGCTCTCGTGCTCATTCGGTCCGGGGGTCACAGGCTTACTCGGCCCGAACGGCGCCGGCAAGACAACCTTGCTACGAATGATCACCGGCCTCACATCGGTCTCCCACGGATCGATCACTGTTCTCGGAAAGGATCCCCGCCGACACCACGCCGTGTACCGATCCGTGGCACTCGTACCGGACGAAGATGCCGTGTACAAGGAGCTCACTGGTAGACAGTTCGTGCGGTACAGCGCAAGACTCTCAAATTCGGCGACGGCGCTCGATACGGATGAGGCGCTCGATATCGTCGAGATGTCGGACACTGCCGACAGGGTCACCGGCGGTTACTCCAAGGGCATGCGCCAGCGCATCAAGGTCGCTGCCGCACTCGTGACCGACCCGGACGTCCTCATCCTCGATGAGCCCCTCAACGGGACCGACCCTATCCAACGGGCGCATCTCATCGACCTGTTCGAACGGCTCGGTGCGAAGGGCAAGACGGTGATCGTGTCGTCGCATGTCCTAGAAGAGGTCGAGCGGGTCTCGAGCCGTGTCGTCGCCATCGTCGACGGACGGCTCGCAGCCGCCGGATCGGTCGACGCGATCCGAGCGGCGATGCACGACATCCCCTACGTTGTGCGGATCAGCACCGACACGCCGCGCGATCTCGGCGCTGCGCTGTTCGGATCCCCCGCGGCTGTGAGTGTTGCCGTGATGGAAGAAGGCATCGAAGTCACCACGGACGACATCACCACGCTCGGGCGAGACACGCCCCGCGTAGCAGAGCACATCGGCGCACGAATCACGGCCTTCCGCCCGCAGGACCAATCCCTCGAGTCCGTGTTCCGCTACCTCGTCGAGGGACGATGAAACCCCTCACCGCACTTTTCGCCATGTCGCTCCGCCAGGCTCTGCCACTCCGACGAACGATCATGCTCGCGTTGATCCAGCTCGCACCCGTGGGCATCTATCTGTTCTCCACCACCAACCGGACGTCAGAGGCCGCTTTCGATGCGCTGATCGAGATCGGCACCGCCACGTTGTTCGCTCTCACCGTCCCGGTTGTAGCGATCGTGATCGGTGCGTCTGCGTTCGGCGTCGAACGGCGTGACCAGACGTTGAGTTTCGTCGTCCTTCGTCCGATCAGCAGAACTGCCCTGGCCTCTATAAAGACGACCGCTGCGGTCGTCGGCGCCTTTGGCATCAACCTCATCGGTGCCGTTGCGTTGGGCGCCGCACACAGCGTCCGGTACGGGGACCCGATCATCATCGCGGGGCTGGTCGTCGGCGTTTTCATCGCAACGGCCGTGTACGTCTCTGTGATGGTTCCGCTCGGTTTCCTCACCGACCGTGGCGTGATCATCGGGTTGGCATACCTACTCGTGTTCGAGAACGGCGTTACGACAGCCCTACCTGCGCTGGCGACACTATCGCCCTGGCGCAGCGGTCTCGCAGCCCTCGGAGCCATTGTCGATGAGTCCGCGCCGATAGTCTCGGGCATCGTTGGGTCGCCGAAACTGACCATGACTCAGCCGCTAACGGCGTTGATCGTTTCATTCGTCGCCGGAGTGGCGATAACCGCACAGATGCTTCGCCAGCGCGATCTGGCCTGAACGCAAGACAGAGATCTAGCCGTGTTC
Source organism: Acidimicrobiia bacterium (assembly GCA_036985995.1). Classification (GTDB taxonomy): domain Bacteria; phylum Actinomycetota; class Acidimicrobiia; order Spongiisociales; family UBA5794; genus JAMBLL01. The sequence continues at coordinate 1,517 of BTQS01000049.1, read as the reverse complement.
GGCTGTACCGTGGCGGCATGACGGCGATACTCGCCCGCTTCAAACGCGGTGACATAGGGACCGCGGCGATGATCGTTGCCGGCGGGATCCTGCTGTCCCGGATTCTCGGAATCCTACGGGACAGCATCTTTGCGGCGATGCTTGGCTCCGACGACGTGACGGACATCTATGTCGCCGCCTTCCGTATCCCCGACTTCGCCAACTATCTTCTTGCGGGCGGCTTCCTCACGATCACCTTCATCCCGATCTTCGCCCAGTACCTCGCAGATGATGATGAAGATGAGGGCTGGCGAGCATTCTCGTCGATCCTTCGCTGGCTCACGCTCGCGATCACGGGCGCGATCGTCATCGCCTGGTTCGCGACGCCCGGGATCCTCGACTGGCTGTACCCGGACTTCACCGCAGAGCAGGTTGCTTCGACAACCACCCTCACCCGGATCGTGCTCCCAGCCCAGTTCGCGTTCGTCGTCGGCGCGATGTTTGCCGCCGTGCAGTACGCCAAGGGTGTGTTCGCGATCCCCTCGATCGCTCCGATCGCCTACAACCTCGGGATCATCACCGGCGGAATCGTGTACGCCGTCGCCACAGGCACACCTGACCCTGCAGGGTTCATCTGGGGTGCACTCATCGGAGCGTTCATCGGGAACTTCGCTCTTCAGATCTGGGGCGCACACCGCGTCGGCATGCGGCTTTCCGTGCGGTCAACGTGGAAGCATCCAGCGGTCCTGACGTACCTGGCCATCGCACTGCCGCTGATGCTCGGACAGTCCATCGTCGCTCTCGACGAGATTTTCATGTCGGTGTTCGGACAGAAGGCGGGCTCTGGTGCCCAGACGAACCTTCAATACGCCCGTCGAATCATGTTCGTTCCCATCGGGGTCATTGCCCAGGCGGCCGCGGTCGCTGCGTACCCCACACTCGCACGGCTGTTCGCAGAACACAGACACGCTGCGATGTTCGATACGGTCAACAAGGCACTCCGCTACGTGCTGGTGCTGTCCATCGGTGCGGCCGGCCTCGTCGCCGCGACGACCGTTCCGACGATACGCGTGCTGTTCGAGCGTGGAGCGTTCACCTCGGACAACACCGACGCCGTTGCCTCCGCATTGTTCATGTACGCCTTCGGTATTCCCGTATGGGGTGCGCTCCAAATCATCACGAGGGCGTTCTACGCGAAGCGTGAGATGTGGACACCCGTCATCGTCGGGACCGTCACGACGTTCCTTGCCGTGCCCGTGTATTTCGTGATGGTCGAGGCATTCGGGTTCCAAGGCGTGGCGATCACATCGGTGCTGACACTCGCCGCCTACACCGCTGTGCTCTTCGCACTCTGGTACCGGCCGAGCGATGCTCGAGAAGGGTTGTTCCGCGTTCTGGAGGGGGCGGGGCGTGCGATCCCGCTCGCCGTTCCCGCCGCCGTCGCATCGAGCGCGGCGGTGTGGCTGATCTCAACGGGACTGTCCGGTCCACCGGGCGTCGCAGCCGTGATCGCCCTCATCGTTGGAGGCATCACGTAC
>BTQS01000048.1:0-12173 GCA_036985995.1 Acidimicrobiia bacterium | reverse complement strand
AGGTTCGCGATCGCCCGAAGCGCCTCGTCGGTCGAGAGCTTTCCTCGATCAGCAGCGGTTCGCAGCGTCTCCGCCGTGCGGGCAACAGCTGCCCGAGCAGTCTCGATGTCGACATCGACGATCGTTGTCCGTGCACCGTTCGCAGCGAACCGATGGGCGATACCGATACCCATCGTTCCGCCCCCAATGATTCCGACCTGCACGTTTCCTCCAACCTTGACTCAGCTAACAGCTAAGCATGCCATATCTGCTGTTGGCTGTCGGCCGTTAGCTGTGAGCTGTCTGCTGTGATCTGCCTACTGTTCCCCCATGGAACCTATTCGCCTCACAGCGTTCTCACACGGCGCCGGTTGAGCATGCAAGCTCGGACCTGACGAGCTGACGCAGGTACTGCGTCCCTTGCACAATCATCCTGTAACGCAGCACCCGGACCTCCTGGTGGGTATCGCCGGTTCAGATGACGCCGGCGTTTTTCGGATCAGCGAGGACCGCGCGATCGTTCAAACAGTCGACTTTTTCACACCGATCGTCGACGATCCATTCGAGTGGGGACGAATCACGGCTGCCAACGCGCTCTCCGACATCTACGCGATGGGCGCCGAGCCGCTGACGGCGCTACAACTCATCGGATGGCCGCGAGATTCGATTCCCTTCGAGGTGCTGGAACGGGTCATCGAGGGCGGTATCGCCATCATGGTTGAGGCAGGGTGCATCGTGGTCGGAGGGCACTCGATCGACGACCCCGAGCCCAAATATGGCTTTGCGGTGACGGGCGTTGTTCCGCCTCACGAGATCATGACGAACGGCGGAGCTCAGCCCGGACAGATGCTCATCCTGACCAAGCCGATCGGCACGGGCATCATTGCGACAGCCGTCAAGAACGGCGAGGCACCTCCAGACATCGAGCGCAAGGCGATCGACACAATGACCACACTCAACCGTGGTGCAGCTGTAGCCGCACGCCGTATCGGCGTGACGACCGCTACCGACGTCACGGGGTTCGGCTTGCTCGGTCATCTGTCTGAGATCGTTCGAGCTTCCGGGGTCAGCGCTCACGTCGATGTTGCCGCAGTACCGGTCCTCGATGGCGTCCACGATCTGCTCGAGCGGGGCATGATCCCGGGAGGCACACGGCGCAACCTTGCTGCAGTCGAACGAATGTGCACCTTCGGGCCGCTCGGCGATGACAACCGGCTGGTCCTCGCGGACGCGCAGACAAGTGGCGGGCTTCTCCTGGCAGTCGATGCTCCACTGGAGGCCGCGCTGCATCAGGCTCTCGAAGATGCGTCGACCCCTGGATGGACGATCGGGCGTATCACTGAGCGCACATTCGAACACGGTCCCATCGGTACGATCACGACGTCGTGATCGTTTTTCTCGCAATTAATACCTCATGACTCCGTAAATGCGATATCCTTATGGTGCTGGGTCGCCAAACCGACCCCGAGCGGGCCTCCTCGTCCCCCCTGGGAGGCCTGCCAAAACATGCGACGGGTCCCTATCCCCCTGGGGACCCGTTGCGCGTCCACGGCCGATGCAAGCGATAGGCTGGCACCGCCATGAAGATCCGCATCCGACGCCCCGGCCAACTCAGCACCGCGATACGAGAGCTCGCGCGTCGCAGGCCGGTTGAGGCTGAGGAGTACCTCGATTCCCATCAGGACGCTTGGGAGCAGATCGCGGGAACCGACCCCCACGACGCCGCGGACATCCTCGAGGCACTCGACGAGGAGGGAGCTGCCGACCTCCTCCAGGATCTCGAACTCGTTGATGCCGGTGACGTCCTCGACCAGATGCGCCCGGAGGCAGCAGCCGACGTCCTCGAGGAGCTTGACCCGCTCGAAGCAGCTGAACTGATCTCGGAGATGGAGACAGACCAGGCGGTCGACCTGATAGGAGCACTCGATCGGAACGATCGCACCGCCGTCCTCAGCGCTCTCGATTCAGAGACAGCAGCAGAGGTCGAGTCGCTCTTGATCTATCCGGCCGACACGGCCGGCGGCATGATGACGACCGACTACGCCGCGCTGCCTGTCGGAATGACGGCGGGCGAGGCGATAGAGGCGTTACGGAGGCTGCACGCCGAACTTGGCTCGAACCTCCGGTATGTGTACGTCATCAACGACGAGAACCGGCTCATTGGCGTGGTTCCGTTCCGCGAGCTCGTATTCGCCAGGCCCAACACCGGCCTCGAGGAGGTGATAGAGACAAACGTAGCGATGGTGCGCACAGACACGGACCGCGAAGAAGTCGCAGAACTCATCCAGCGCTACACACTCATCGCCATTCCGGTCGTGGACCACGCGGGCACACTTGTGGGCATGGTGAAGGTTTCGGAAGCGATCGAGGGGATCGTGGCCGAGATAGGTGAGGACATCGCCGTCATGGTCGGTGCCGGTGAGGGAGAGACCGTCTTTACACCCGTCGGCTGGTCCGTGCAAAGGCGTCTTCCATGGATCACCTTCAATCTCATCGTCGGCGTGGTCCTGGCAGGAGTCATCTCGCGTTTCGAGGCGACGCTCACGATGTATGCCGTGCTCGCCGCGTACATGCCGGTGGTATCAGCGCTCGCCGGAAACGCCGGTGCACAAAGCCTCGCAGTGGTCATCCGTTCCATGGCCGTCGGAGAACTCCCACCGGGTCGGGCGGGACGGGCGGTTCGTCGGGAAATAGCGATCGGCATCGTCAACGGCACCGCCCTGGCGGTCCTCACAGCGATCATGGCAGCCATAACGCTCGATATCTTCAAGCAGCCGGGCGGAGCGCCGATCTCATCGATGGAGATCGCCATCATCGTGTTCATCGCCGTGTGGATGTCGTTCCTCGTGGCCGGGTTGTTCGGCGCCGGCATACCGATCTTGCTTCGACGCATGGGCCGGGACCCTGCCGTGGCATCCAACATCTTCTTGACGATGGTCACCGACATCGTCGGCATGGGCGGATTCCTCCTGACGGCAGCGTTGTTGTTGTCCTAGTGCCTCTTCCGGCAACCCTCTTCCGGCAACGATATGCCTGATCGGTCGGCCCGTCAGCTGCCGAGAACCGCAGTCCCGCTCGAGACGAACGGCCCGAGGTACGTGATCGTGACGCCGTTGTCCAGACGAGCGAGATAGTTCCCCTGGATCGCCTGGATCTCAGCGTCCGATGCATCAGGGTTCACGACCGTCTTCGCAGCGGCTGGATCATCAACGACGTGGATTACGGAGATCGGAGGGAAAAGCTCAACGACCTCGGCGATGATGTCGAACAGGTCGAGGTCCGTGAGCGAGTCATAGCTCGAGGGGTCGAGCAGAACGACAACGGTGTCTCCGCTTTCCTCACCTTTCATCCGCTCGACGATCTGGTATCGCGGCGGCGTGATCTGGCTCGCCGGCGAAGTGGAGGTGGCCGACTCCGGGGGAAGCGTCGTTGTTGTGGCGTCGGCTCCGAGAGTCGTTACAGGAGCCTGAGACGACGACGTAGTGGTTTCAGTCGTCGCAGACGAGGTACACGCCGCGACGATCAGTCCCGCCACGACGAGAAGCGCAATGCGTGACATACCAATCACGTTGACGATGCTACTGGCTATGTCACGTGAGCGCGGTCTTCTGCCCACGCTTCGTAACCGATGCCATCGAGATATGGCACATTGTTGACGAGCCGGAACAGCCCGCCGGTCCTATCGAACAGTTCCTCGGAAGGCTCAGCGTCGAGCAGGTGTGTAGCAAGGTCGAGCACAGGGCGCCACGCGCGGGGCCCCAGTGCGAGATCGACCCTCGATCGCCAATCGAGATCAGGTCGGGCCGCCTGATCCACCCAGAACGCCCTGAGCTTTCGTGCAACCGACAGGACCCTTCTGATGTATCTGGCGATGATTCGATCGATCTCTGTACTGCCGGTGGCGGATTCTGCCCAGTCGGCGAATCGTTGTTCGTTCCATGCTTCCGGGTCACAGACAACGCCGAGGTAGAGCTGGTCGACCTCACTCAAAAGACCGTTCACGACGTCTCTGCCTCGACCAGAGCAGCGAACCCTCGGCGCAATCGACGCGTCACAGGGCCCTCTAGGAACGGAACGTCTCCCACGGCGCTCACCGGCAATACCTCCTTGATCGTTGACATCACGAACACCTCGTCTGCCTCGAGCAAGTGCTCACGGTCGTAGCGTCCCGTCTCCGCCGGCACGCCGATTTGCTGCGCAACATCGAGGGTGGCCTCACGCGTGATGGAGGCAAGGATGTGGCTGTCGAGGCTCGGCGTGTACACGACACCATCGCGTACCCAACCGAGACTGAACGACGGGCCTTCGAGCACGACGTCACCCTGACCGATGAGCGCCGCATCATCAAACCCCCGCGATCGTGCGCTGATCGTCGCGGCCAGGTTCGGCCCATACGACAGCGTCTTGGCACCCGTCAACTCGGACATTCTGCCGTCGGCATGCCACGGAGCATCGAGCACATCGAGCCGCACGGTCGAAGGGACATCCGGAAGCGGCTGGAGGTACACCACGATCGCATTGTCTGTCCCCGGGTTCTGAACGTCGAGACCACCCGTCACGTATACCCGCAGCACGCCGTCACCCGCGCGTGCTGTGCTAGAGCACCACTCAGCGAGCGTCTGTGCATCAGGAAGCTCGATCCGCAAGTTCCCGGCGCTGCTCTCGAGACGGTCGAGATGACGATCGAGCCGAAACACAGAACCACCGTACGACCGCATCGCCTCGAAACAGCCGTAACCCCGCTGCAACCCGATATCGAACACACTCACGCGCGCGTCTTCAGGCGCCGTGGCGATCCCGTTGATGAGCACAGGACCAATGGACCGGTCGCTCACGGTCGAAACCGGTTCGTGATCGGGAGCCGACGATCACGCCCGAAGGCTTTCCTGGAGATCTTCACACCGGGGGCAGCCTGGCGCCGCTTGTATTCGTTTCGATCAACCATCGCAGCGATCCGTCGTACGAGACCCTCGTCCCAGCCTGCAGCGATGAGCTCGGAAGCCGTCATGTCCTCCTCGATGTACCGGACAAGCACATCGTCGAGGTCATCGTACGCTGGGAGTGAGTCGGTATCACGCTGGTCGGGACGCAACTCGGCCGACGGCTCCTTGTCGATGATCACCTGAGGGATGACCTCCTCGGTGCGGTTCCTCCACAACGAAAGCTCGTACACCATGGTCTTGTACACATCCTTGAGAACAGCGTATCCACCTGCCATGTCGCCGTACAGAGTCGCGTATCCGACGGCCATCTCAGACTTGTTTCCGGTCGCAACCACCATGCCTCCGAACTTGTTCGAGATCGCCATGAGCACCGTCCCGCGTATTCGAGCCTGAAGGTTCTCTTCTGCGACGTTGGGAGAAGCGTCCCAAAAGACCGGTCGGAGTGCATCGAGATAGTCGACGAAGATGTCGTCAATGGGAATGGTGTCGATGCGGATACCGAGCCGGGCCGCTAGATCGACTGAATCATCTACGGACCCCTTCGAGGAGTACCGCGTCGGCATCGTCACGCCACGAACGGCATCGGGGCCGAGCGCATCGGCCGCTATTGCTGCGGTGAGGGCCGAATCGATCCCGCCCGACAAGCCGATGACCACCTCCGTGAATCCGTTCTTCCTCACGTAGCCGGCAAGGCCGGTGCAGAGGGCCCGATATACCTCCTCAGGGCCTTCGAGAGCCGGCGCGACGGTGGACTCGTCGACGGCAGATCGCTCTGGGAACCCGCCGGGAACATCGACAACCGGTAGCAGCACAGCATCGTGGGCGGGTACGTCGAGATCGACGACGAACCGATCCTCAACGAACTGAGGCGAACGATGCAGCAGCGCACCGTCGGGTGAGATGACCATCGATGCCCCGTCGAATACCAACTCGTCCTGGCCACCAACCGAGTTCACGTAGACCACATGAGTGGATCCCGTTTTTGCCCGATCAGTCAACATCGCGAGACGTTCGTCGCTCTTGCCTATGTGGAACGGAGAGCCGTTGATGTTGAGCAGCACTCTGGCGCCTCCGACCGCTTGACCGGTCGGTGGTCCGTCCTCGTCCCATATGTCCTCACATATCGAAATGCCGCACGGGACACCGGCGAACAGGTGCAGCGCCACGGGCTCGCGACCTTCGGCGAAGTACCGTGCCTCGTCGAAAACGCCGTAGTTGGGGAGCAACTTCTTGTGGTACACGTCCACGATCTCGCCGTTGGCAAGGACGGCGGCCGCGTTCGTGACGGATCTTGGTCGGGCATCGTCGTCCTTCTGGCTCTCTTGCAACCGATCGACGAAACCAACGACAACGGCTGTGGCACCCGAGGCTGCAGCAAGCCGATCGACCACGGCCAGATTGGCGTCGATGAAGCCGTCGCGAAGAACCAGATCCTCGGGTGGATAGCCGCACACGGCGAGTTCTGGCAACACGAGAACATCGGCAGCGATCTTTTCCGCCCACGCCATCGCGTCGAGGATCTTCTCTTCGTTTCCCGATAGGTCTCCTACGACGAAGTCGAGCTGAGCTCCTGCAACTCGGATCGATCTCGTCACAGTCCCTCCACGGTCTCATCGATCAGGTGGTCGACCACAGCAACGAGCGCTTCGTGCTGCTCCGCACCTGCTTCGATCGCCACGCTGAACACAGCGCGTTGCCTGTCGGCGCTCGTACCGTTGGCAACGATGTCCTTGATCCGCGACACTTGGTCGAGGGAATCGAGCTCCGTAGCCTGGTCGCCGACGAGGTCCAGGAGCTCTTGGGCCAGGTCACCCATCGAAACGAGCTGTCCACGGCCGAAGTCGATGAGCGATTCTTCCACGCCGTAGCGCTGCGCGCGCCAGTTGTTCTCGGAGATGAGCGTCCGCGAGTAGATCCGCCAGCGCTGGTTCGTCAATCGACGTTCGTACAGCATCGCCAGCAGGGCCTGGTAGAGCGCCGCGATGGTGATCGCATCCTCGTGTCTCGTGCACAGATCGGAGGACCGCATCTCCAGCGTCGGATACCGCGAGGACGGCCGGATGTCCCACCAAAGTTTCGATGCATCCTCGATGACGCCCGCCCCGACGAGCACGTCGACGTATCTCTGGTAGTGAGACCAATCCTGGAACTCGTCTGGTAGACCGGTTCGAGGGAGACTGCGAAAGACGGCAGGTCGGTAGCTCTTGAGACCGGTGTCGTAGCCGTGCCAGAACGGTGAGGAGGCCGACAGGGCGAGAATGTGTGGAAGGAAATACGTGATCTGGTTCATCAGGTCAATGCGCAGGTTCTCATCTTTGATCTCGACGTGGACGTGCATGCCGCAGATCAGCAGGCGGCGCACCACTCCTTGCAGGGCCTCTTCGAGCATGCGATACCTGTACTTGTTTGTCCGCCTCTGTGCCCCCCATTCGGCGAACGGATGCGTAGAAGCCGCGATGATCGCCATGTCGTACGACGACACCACATCCGACACGAACCTACGCATCTGCTTCAGGTACTCACTGAGTTCGGTCACATCGTTGCTGACAGGTGTTCCGATCTCGATTTGTGAACGGATGTACTCCGGGCTCGTCTCACCGACGGGGGGATGATCGAGCTCAGCCAGAAGCGCCTTGGGAAGCTCCGAAACGAGGTCTCTCGTCGCGCGGTCGACGACGAAGTACTCCTCTTCCATTCCGATCGTGAAGCGGGGCGGTTCCGGGATCATGCTTCCTCCTCGCCCAAGCGTAGACGGCAGGCAGCCGTTGGCTGTTGGCCGTCAGCCGACAACGAGCAGCCCTGCATCGACCAGCGCATCGCGCAACGTGGTCTCCTCGCCCGGCCGGACCGACACGGTGAGGACGCCTCCGCCACCGTAGGGAGCATGTCGCATCTGGATATCCCGGACGTCGACGCCCGAGTCCTCGAACGCATGTCCGACTTTCGCCAGCTCGCCCGGCTTGTCTGCGAGCGCAACGCGTACCTGAGCAACCGGCGCACCGAGGGACCGGCGAGTGTGCCTCGCTGCGCTGAGAAGGGAAAGCAATCCGTCGTCGTCCGTGACGATCGCGGCTTCGAGCGTCGCGAGTCGGTCCCTCAACATGCCTATCGCATCCAGCACGGGTCTCCTATTCACCTTGAGAAGCTCGACCCACGGAAGAGGCTGCGAAGCACCCACCCTTGTGAGATCCCGGAAGCTGCCGGCAGCCAGTTCGAGAGCCTCTGGAGTATCGGCAGCGCCCGAAAGCAAGGCGCCGGCAACGAGATGAGGCAGATGGCTTATCGATGCAACCGCGCTGTCGTGCCCGGATGCAGTCATCGTGATGGGACGAGCACCGAGAGTCTCGATGACCCTGAGAACGATGCTTGTCGCCGCTTGGTCTGCACCTTCCACGACAACCCACGATGCACCTCGGAACAATGCCGCGCTCGCGGCTTGCGGGCCTGAAGTTTCCCGCCCTGCCATCGGGTGGGTCGCTACGAAACTCGCCAGTCCCTGTGCCGCAGCAACAACCGGCTCCTTGACCCCTGCGACGTCCATGATCGGCCTGCTGGTCTCGATGGTCGACAAGATCTCGATGGTCGCCTTCGGTGGGGCTGCGACGACGACGAGATCGGGATCCTCATCGAGAACCGCCTCGAGGGATTCGACGACAACGTCAACGATCGAACGGTCCCGGGCAACCGTCCGCACATCGTCATCCGGGTCGTAGCCGACGACGTGCCACCCGGCCTTCCGAAGTCCGAGAGCCATCGACCCCCCGATGAGGCCGATGCCGATGACACCGACGGAAGGCGAACGCGACAACGGACGGTCCTGTGATCGTGGGTTGTCAACCATGTGTGCCCTGAATCGGAGAATGGAAACAGTAGACAGATAACACTAGACAGCCGACAGTGTCATGCTTCGCTGTGAGCTGCGAGCCGACAGCCGACAGCCGACAGCCGACAGCCGACAGCCGACAGCCGACAGCTGACAGCTGACAGGCTCTACCCTGCTTGTCATGGATCGAGTGTTCGTCACAGGTGCAGCCACATGGACGGGGGGCAACCTCATCAAACGGCTTGAAGCACGCCGCGAGGTCGAGGTGTATGCCGTCGATGATCACAAACCACGGGTCGACTTCGACTCTGATTTTCAGCAGCTTTCACTCGACCGTCTAGCACTCGCGCGATACGTCCTGGAGGTAGAGCCGACGATCGTCGTCCATCTCCAATCGGTGCATCACCGCTCTGAGGAAGGACGCAACGCTGAGGCGGAGGAGAGAATCGTGGGAGCACTCGCGCTGTTCGGAGCGATCGAGCGGTTGTCGAGTGTGCGGTCTGTCGTTGTCAAGTCTGATACGGCGATCTACGGAGCGAGTCCGCGAAACCCCTCCGTCCTTGCGGAGTCGACGAGACCCCAGGGGAAACCAAGCCGCTATCAACGTGACCTCTCGGAGATGGAACGGTTCATCGGCGAGGCAGCCCGACGTCACCGCAACATCGCCTTTACGACGCTGCGGTTCGCACCCATCTTTGGCCCAGAGGTCCACAACCCCATCAGCCGATATCTCGCGCTCCCCATCGTTCCGACACTGATGGGTTTCGATCCGAGACTTCAGTTCATCCACGAGCAAGATGCCGTCAGCGCTCTTGAACATGCCATCGACCATCCAAGGGCCGGCACCTTCAACATCGCCGCGGTCGGACAGATGTACCTATCACGCGTTCTGCGCCTCGGACGCCGGATCCCGCAGCCGCTCCCAGGTCGTGCGTTCGATACAGCCCTGCGGGGTCTCACCAGATTCAACGTGTCGACGCCTGACCACCTGAAGGGCCTTCTCAAGCATGGCCGTGTCGTTGATACGAAACGCATGCGGGACGACCTCAGTTTCGCCCCGATCTTCACCTGCCGGCAGACCGTGCTCAGCGCATACGGATCGCTCGAGGCACACGATGACACAGCCTGAGCTAGAGCAACTGACGAAACGCGAGCTCTTGGCGCTCGCACGTGACCGCCGGGTCCCCGGTCGGTCGACAATGTCGAAAGCCGAACTCATCGACGCCCTCGCCGATGCCGGCCATACCGAGACGGAGGAGAACCACGCTGAGGTGATCGATGGCCTCGGGTCCCTGCACCTGCCGGGGATCTCCCCCGAGGACCGGGCAGTGGCGCGAGCGAGGCGCGCAGCGCTCCATGAAAGACTGACTCGATTCGTGGACCACTCAACGCATTGCCCATGGACGAGCATCGAGGGCCATCCGTGCGGGCTACCCGTCGTGAGCGGTACCCAGCGATGCGGCCTTCACGGAGACGGCTCGATCGCAGACAGAGCCGTTCCACTCACCGGCTCTCTCAGTTTCAGCTCGTGGCCTACTCTCTGGCGGCATCTCATGCTCGCTACATACGACCCCGATCCGTTTGGGCTCGATCCCGTGATCGCAGAGATGGCGTGGCACCTTCTCAACGGCCTCTACTACGACTACTTCCGGGTGGAGGTCGAGGGCATAGAACACGTTCCCATAGATGGCGGAGCGGTCATCGTTGCAAACCATGGCGGTGCCGCGCTCCCGTACGACGGAGCGATGCTGTCGCTTTCCGTGATGAACGAGGCGGAGATCCCACGTCGGGTCCGGGTCATCGGTACAGAGATCTTCAACATGCTCCCGTTCGTGTCGCATCTGTACCGCAAGGTCGGTGCCGCGTATGCAGCAAGAGACGACGCACGGGAACTCCTTCGACGCGGGCATCTCCTCGGCGTGTTCCCGGAAGGAGAACGAGGGTTCATGAAGCCCGTGTGGGAAGCGTACCGGGTGGGTCGTCTGGGCCGGGGCGGGTTCGCCGACCTCGCGGAGGAGGCGAACGTTCCGATCGTGCCCGCTGCGATCGTTGGATCCGAGGAGGTCCACCCAGCTGTCTTGGTGTCGAAGCGCCTCGCCCAACTCGTTCGCCTGTTCTTCCCGGAACAACGCATCGAGGAGATCGCTGTCGCCTTGAACCCGATTCCCTTGCCCATTCGATGGCACATCCGGTTCCTTCAACCGGTAATGCCATCTGGACCCGACCGGACCCTCGATGCGCTCGAGAAGCTCGAGCGGGCCGAGGATGTGCGCCGCTCGATCCAGAACGCTCTCGACGACATCCTTGCAAACCGCACCACAGCCTTCTGAGGAAGCAACCCCTCCCGTTCTTGCGTAACAAGCCTCCATGTGGGACTCAGTTACGCAAGAACGGGGGTGAGGAAGAAACCTCTGCTAACAATTGCAAGCGAAGTGCGCTATACTGCAATCATATGAAAGCACCTCAACTCAGCGATGTCGGATCGTTCATCAAGGAACACCGGGAACGGAGCGCGCTGTCGATTCGCAAGCTCGCGGACCTCACGGGTGTGTCGAACCCGTACCTGTCCCAGATCGAGCGTGGCATTCGCACTCCGTCGGCCGAGATCCTTCGATCCATCGCAGGAGCGCTATCGATCCGAACCGAGACGCTGTACGCACGGGCCGGACTGCTCGATGAACAGCAGCCACCCGGCGTTCGGGAGGCCATACAGGCCGAGACCCGACTCACGACCAATCAGAAAAAGGCGCTGATGGAGATCTATTCAAGCTTCGTCAGCATCGACCAGGAGGAATCATGAACACCATCGACAACCAGAAAGAAGCGGTCACGAAAGCTGCGAGAGTCGTAGCCGACACGACCGTTGCCGCCGGCACCAGGGCCGTGGAGCTCGGCACGAGCACCGTCAAGACCGTCAACGAGAGCACCGTAGCGGCCAGGGCCAGGGAATTCGGGAGCTCGGCGGCGTCGACCGTCACCGACACTGCCAAGTCCATCTTCGAGAAGGCCCAGTCGGTTACCGGCAAGGGTGTCGAGAAGGTCAGCGATCTTCCCCTCGGAGACAAGAAGGTCGGCGAACGTGCCCAATCCACCGTCGACACGGTGCAGGAGAAGATCGACGTCGAGCAGATCCAGGATCAGATGGCGAAGCTACGCGATCAGATCGAGGGCGTGCTCGGGACGTGGAAGGATTCCTTCCGCCCATCCACCCCGGTCACGGGTGAGTCGGCTCCTGTCCAGGAGCCGGAGACCAAGGTCCCTACGGCCAAAAAGACCACAACGGCGAAAACCTCCGCAGCTAAGAAGGCCACTGAGCCGAAGGCCTCCACGGCGAAAAAGACTGCGACGGCGAAAGCGTCTACAGCTAAGAAGACGGCTAAGCCGAAGGCCTCCAAGTAACGCCTTGTCACACCGGCGAAGGGATCTGC
>BTQS01000047.1:0-12236 GCA_036985995.1 Acidimicrobiia bacterium | reverse complement strand
GTGGACATGCAGGTTGGCTCTATGGGAGCGGTCGCCGTGACTCATGCGGTGAGAAATGCAGCTGGGGATCAACCGCCTATTCCCGTGACAATCCTTCTCGACCGTGAGGCCGACGCATTTCTCGCCGGGCGATCCGGGGCCACCAACTGGCTGTTGAAGACCGCACCGGCCGCCGAACTGCGTAACGCCGTAGCATCGCCAGGAAGCCGTACGTGACGTCGGATAGGGAACCTGCGAGTACAGACACGTCGTCGCTAACGCGCCGATGACCTCCGAAACTTTCCTCTATCTCGGCATCCTTGCCGTCTGCACCCTTGCGTCAGGGTTCTTCTCCGGCTCAGAGACCGCTCTCATCGGAATATCGCGGGAACGGGTTCATCGGCTTGCAGCGGATGACCCACGAGGACCGAAGCTGGAACAGCTCGTATCCGAGCCTGAGCGTATGTTGTCGACGTTGCTCGTTGCCAACAACACGGTCAACGTGCTGTCGGCCTCGGTGGCCACGATCTTGTTCGTGTCGCTCATCGGCGAGGCCTGGGGTCCGTGGGTAGCGACAGGCGTCATGACCGCGGTTTTGCTCATCTTTGGGGAAATCACGCCGAAGACGATCGCCACGAGGTACCCCGAAGCCTTCTCTCTACGTGTCGCAGGAACGATCTGGAACCTGTCGATCGTCCTCGCTCCCATCGCCAGCTTCTTTTCCGCCATCACGACGGGGCTACTCAGACTGCTTCGGATCGACACCAACGGCGTCGGTGACGGTGTCACTGAGGACGACATCCGGGCGCTCGCGGAGCTTGGACGCCGGGGCGGCCACATCGAGGAGACCGAGCGCGAAATCATCGACGCGCTCTTCAACCTCGCGGACCGATCGGTTCGCGATGTGATGACACCGAGGCTCGACATCGTCACGCTGCCCCTTCCACTTTCCGCCGGGGCCATCCGGGAGGCGGTTACCACGACCGGCCACAGCAGGTACCTCGTGTCACCGGCGGACCTCGACGAGCTCACCGGCATTGTTCACGTCAAGGACCTTCTCCAACACCCAAACCCGGGTGATGGTTTCGACCTGAGTTCGCTGATCCGCGCACCGAACTACGTGCCCGAGACGATGTCGGTCCTCGATACGCTCGAGCAGATGCAAGCCAAGCGGTACGGGATGGCCGTCGTAGTCGATGAGCACGGTGGCGTCGAAGGGATCGTCACGATCAAGGACCTCGTCTCTGAGCTCGTAGGAGAACTCCAGGACGAATACGATCCCGGAATGCCGACCGTCGTGAAGATCTCCAGGGACGTCTGGCTGGTCGATGGGAGGCTCGACATCGAGGATCTCGGCGAGGCTCTCGAACATGAGCTCCTCGAGGGCTCCTACTCGACGGTCGGTGGGTTTATCATGTCGTTGCTCGGCAAGGTACCGGATGAGGGCGACCAGATAGCAGACGTTGAGTTCAGCTACACGGTGCTGACGATGGACCGCCAGCGTGTCGACCGAGTGCGAGTAGAGAGAATCAGCTAACCCGGTACACTCACGGTTCCAACGGGACGTGGCGCAGCTTGGCAGCGCGCATCGTTCGGGACGATGAGGTCGTCGGTTCAAATCCGACCGTCCCGACCAAGCCCCTCCGAAACCGGAGGGGCTTTGTCATTTCAAAAGGCCGTCCCCCCTTCAGGGGGGACAAGCGAGCTTGCGAGCGAGGGGGGCCTGCGAGCCCGCGAGCCCGGAATGGGTGGAGCCCCGGTGGCTTCCCGATCCCCCCGGCAGCCGCTCGCTACCTGCCTATGCCAGTAACAGTTCCGCAAGCTCCACTGCGTTCAGTGCCGCACCCTTCCGAAGGTTGTCCCCAACGGCGAAGAGGCTGATGCCGCCTGAGGTACCAATCGTCTCGCGAAGACGACCTACGAGCACGTCGTCGATGCCTGCAGAGTCAAGGGGTGTCGGTACCTTCGTGTCGTCCCAGAGTTGGACACCGTTCGCACTACCAAGGACCGCCACTGCTTCGTCGAGGTCCACAGACCGATCGAACCACATGGACGCAGCGATACCGTGACCGACCATCACCGGAACGCGTACACATGTCGGTTCGATCGCAATGTCGGCTCTTCCAAGGATCTTCCGCGTCTCGTTCACCAGCTTCCACTCCTCGTCGGTGTATCCAGCGTCGCCGATAGTTCCTGCGAACGGCAACACGTTGTACGCGATAGGTCTGACGTACAGATCTCCTCCGGGGTCCTGCCAACTGCCTGTTATCAGGCCGCCGATGTCTGCTCCGAAATGTTCCACCTCTCGCTCGAGCTGATCCATGCCGGTCTTTCCGGAACCCGAAACACTCTGATACGACGTAGCGACCATCGTGGCCAACCCGGCTGCGCGATGGAGCGGCCCGGCCGCCATGAGTATCGTCATCGTCGTGCAGTTCGGGTTCGCCACGATGCCCGCGTGGTCCACGATGGCAGCGTCGTTCAGGTTCGCAACGACGAGAGGAACATCGTCATCCATTCGGAAAGCCGATGAGTTGTCGATCACTGTTGCGCCGGCCTCAGCGAACCTGGGCGCGAATTCCTTCGAGCGCGCCCCACCAGCAGAGAACAGCGCTATGTCGATTCCGGAAGCATCGGCTTCGGCGAGGTCCTCGATCACGACCTCTCCCCATACCGTCGTGACACGACGCCCAGCCGATCGGCTCGAGGCCATCAAGCGCAAGGCATCAACGGGGAAACCCCGTTCCGTGAGGATCGACAGCATGGTGCTGCCAACAGCGCCCGTCGCTCCCACGATCGCTACTCGTGGCCGGGAGTACGTCTTCATCAGGTTCCTTCGTCATCGAGTCCGAGTCCCGCGTGCAGAGCCCGCACCGCCTCGTGAACTCTATCCCCTGAGATCACGCATGAGATCCGGATCGGAGAGGTCGAGATCATCTGGATGTTGATGCCCTGGTCCGACAAAAGGCGGAACATGCGCGCGGCGATACCCGACTCGGTCTTCATGCCGATACCGATGACACTGACTTTCGCGATTCCATCATCGATCGAAACACCTCCCGCGTTGACCTCCCTCGCAACGATCTCTGCCCGCTCGCGTGCAATGTCGATAGCCGCGAGGGGTACCGTGAAACTGATATCCGCCAAGTCATCGTGCGATACGTTTTGCACGATCATGTCGACGTACACGCCGGCTGTGGCAAGCAGCTCAAACAGCGAGGCAGCGACGCCCGGAGTGTCCGGGACGCGGTAGACGGTCACCTTCGCTTCGTCTGTGTCGTGGGCGATACCTCGGACAACGGCTTGTTCCATGGTCTCCTCCTTGATCCACGTACCTACACCATCGTGGAAAGATGAACGCACGTGGATGGGAATACTGAACCTTCTCCCGAACTCGACCGAGCGCGGCATGAGTACCCCGGCACCCGCAGATGCGAGCTCAAGCATCTCTTCGAACGTCACGTCTTCGAGCTTCACCGCATTGGTCACAACTCTGGGATCCGCAGTGAAAACACCGTCCACGTCGGTGAAGATCTCGCACCTTTCGGCGCCGAGCGCCGCCGCGAGAGCGACCGCCGTCGCATCGGACCCACCACGTCCGAGTGTTGTCACGTCCTTCGAGTCCGGATCGACACCCTGAAATCCCGCGACGATAACCACTTTCCCTTGATCGAGTCCCTCTCGTACGCGATCGGCACGTATCTCGACGATCTCAGCTTGACCGTGTCTCCCCGTGGTGAGGATGCCTGCTTGAGATCCCGTGAAGCTCGTTGCCTGGACGCCAAGATCTTCGATCGCCATTGCTACGAGCGCCATCGTGACGCGTTCACCGGCAGTCAAAAGCATGTCGAGTTCTCGAGGGTGGGAATGGCCCGACACGTCCTTGGCGAGCGCGAGTAACTCATCGGTCCGTTCGCCCATGGCGCTCACGACGGCGACGACACCATTCCCCTCCCGATAGACCTCCACGATCCGGCGAGCGACGTTTCGGATGCGTTCCGCGTCCGCAACCGAGGTCCCCCCGTACTTGTGAACCACCAGTGCCATCGCTGCGGGAGTGTAGGTGTATGCGACGATCAGCCATACCATCGTTGGATGCACCAGTCACGAGTCCTCGCTCTAGCAGCAGCCGTAGCGGTCGTGGCGGCAGCGTGCTCGGCCGGCCAGAGCAGTACGCCCGATGCAACCGACGCCACGGACACGTCGACCGTCACGACGGTGCCGTTGAACGTCGTGCCTGGGGACTATGCCGGATACCTGCGTCAGCCAACAGCCTGCGGGGCGGAACAACCAACACCTGCGGTTGACATGAAATTCGATTCGCCGGAAGATGCCGGCATAGACGGACCCACGATCGTCTCAATGAAGACATCGTGTGGAACCATCGACATCATGCTCGATCCAACCACCGCTCCCGAGACCGTGAACTCGTTCGCTTTCCTGGCTGAATCGGGCTATTTCGACGGTACGGTCTCACACCGGATCATCCCCGGTTTCATGATGCAAGCAGGCGACCCAACCGCCACAGGACTTGGTGGACCGGGCTACACGATCCCCGACGAGTTCCCCGACGAGTCCAACTACCGCCGCGGCGTCGTCGCGATGGCGAATGCAGGCCCGGGAACGACCGGCAGCCAGTTCTTCATCCTGTTTAGTGATGCTGAGTGGCTTCCGCCGACCTTCACCATCCTCGGTGAGGTCATAAACGGATTCGAAGCCCTCGACAAGATCGAGCAGATATCGCTTGGGCGGAGCACCAACAGCGCCGACCCGAACCCGTCCACGCCGCTCGAGTCCTTGTATATCGAGTCGGTGACCGTAGTCCGGTAATCTGGGGGTATGGCTACCGACAAGAGAGACCGCCAACGAGCCAACCGCGAACTCAAGCAGGCGGAAGCGGCGAAAGCAGCGAAGCGTAAGCACCGGATCGATCAAATCAAGAAATACGGTGGCTACGCCCTCCTCTTCATCGCCACGATCGTGGTACTCCGGTTCTTCGCCGGCTGAGCTCGATGAAATCAGACCTTCATCTTCACTCGACCGCATCCGATGGAGCCGATAGTCCGACACGAGTGGTCGAACTCGCAGTGGAGGAAGGCCTCGAGGGCATCGCACTCACAGATCACGACACCCTGGCCGGAGTATCTGAAGCACGGGCCGCGGCCGATCGGGTGGGCGTCGCATTCATACCCGGTGTCGAACTGTCTGTCGACCATGACGGTACCAAGATGCACATGCTCGTCTACGGTATCGAGCCCGAACGTGGGCCACTACAAGATCGCCTCGCCGACCTACGGGAAGGGCGAACTGCCCGCAATGACAGGATCGTCGAAGCGCTACAAGCCATGGGCTACGACATTTCGATGGCCGATGTTCGCGAACATGCACAGGGGCCATCGGTTGGGCGGCCACACATCGCAGACGCGCTCGTCGCAAAGGGCTACTTGAAAACCAGGGACGAGGCATTCGAGCACCTTCTCCACGATGGCGGCGCCGCCTATTTCCCTCGAGCGAGGCTCACTGCGACGGAAGCTATCGAACTCGGTCGTGCCAGTGGCGGCGTTCCCGTCATCGCGCACCCCAAGACCATCAGCTTGCGCAGCGATTCCTACGTCGAGGCGTTCTCAGGCCTCGCAGCGCTGGGGCTCGGAGGAATCGAGGCCCACCATCCGATGCATGACCCGGATCTCCGTTCGCACCTCGAAGAATTGGCAAGAGGCTTATCGCTCATCGCCACCGGAGGATCCGACTATCACGGCATGACGAAACGGCCTTACAGGGTCGGAATCGGAACCGGGGATCTCAAGGTGCCTTCACGTGCCTTCGAGGCCGTCGCCTCAGACATCCGCCGAACTTCTTCACCTCCTCGGCGCTCGCTCCGATACAAACTGCAGAGGTGAAGCGATGATGTACATGCCCAGCCGGGCACCGATCGCCTACGACGACCTGCGCAGGCCATACAACGTCGTACGCGGGATCAGCGCGCTCGGCTTCTTCCTCGGCGTCGTGATCTACTCGGTCGTGATGGGGTCACCGACACTCGTGATCCTCCTGATCCCTGCTGCGGCGATCGCCATCGACGCTGCGTACAGAATGCGCGCAGGAACCACAGCGTTGCCGGGGTTGGTCGTCGACACTACGGCGATAGGTATTGCCATGTACCTCAGGGGACCGGCCCCTACTTTGCATGCGATCCTGATCCTCGCGCTGCTCGTCACCTCGACGTTGTTGCTGACGTTTGCCCGAGCGGCGATCATCGTTCTCTACGCGGCTCTGTGGTCCTTTTCCGTCGGTGCATTGAGCAGCGTGGTTGATCCTCCCCTCCTTGGCGTCGTCGCCGAAACAGGCTACGAAGCGACCGTCGACCGTATCGCGATCGTGACGGTCATCGCGGCTATTGCTTCACTCCTGTATCAGGCAGTGAGGGTGATCCTGGCGGCACAGGATCGCCAGGAAGAGGCCCTCGCCCACGAACGGCGCGCGGTGCAGCTGAAGAACGAGTTCGTGTCGATGGTGAGCCATGAGCTTCGCACACCTCTCACGGGAATCGCTGGTTTCACCGAGACCCTCTCCGAGTCATGGACGTCATTGCCCCAAGGCGAGGTCAACGAGTTTCTCTCCATCATGAGCCACGAAACGGAGCATCTCTCCAATCTCGTGGAGGACATCCTCGTCATCCCCCGCCTCGAGGCCGGACAGCTGAGGCTCGACCCGGAGGATCTCGACCTCACCGTTGAGGTTCACAGTGTGGCTGCGGTGGTTTTTCATGACACCGATTACTCCGTTGCGATCCCAGCGAACGTGATCGTTCATGCCGACCGGACCAGGATCCGCCAGATCCTGCGCAATCTGCTCGAGAACGCTCGCAAGTACGGGGGTGACCAGGTGCTCATCGAAGGGGAACTGTCGGCACCCGGCCTTTACAAGGTGTTGGTCTCCGACAACGGCAGCGGCGTCGGACCGCGAGATCAAGAACGTATCTTTCAGCACTTCGAGCAGCTCTCAACGGGCGACGGACGACTACAGCAGGGCGTTGGGCTGGGCCTTCCTATCGCGCGCAAGCTCGCCAGAGCAATGGGAGGAGACCTCTGGTATGAGGAACGCTTCCCCGTCGGGGCGAAATTCTGCTTCACGGTGACGATCACCGATTCCGACTCGGGCGACCCAAAGACGAAGCCGATTGCACAGGTCAACGCCTGACGCTGTACCGTGTGGCCACAGTGCTTCCGTACAACATCCACCACGTTGCAATCGCCGTCGAAGACCTCGAGGCGTCGCTCGCCGAGTTCGACCATAAGTACAACGTGAAGCCGATATCAGTCGAAACGGTAGAGGAG
Organism: Acidimicrobiia bacterium; assembly: GCA_036985995.1. GTDB lineage: Bacteria > Actinomycetota > Acidimicrobiia > Spongiisociales > UBA5794 > JAMBLL01. Next base: position 4,920 of record BTQS01000047.1, on the reverse strand, counting down.
CAGGGCGTGAGGGAAGCTATGATCGCCATCGGTGGATCCCACATCCAGCTTCTCGAACCGCTCGATCTCAAGACACCTATCGGCAGGTTCCTGAGTCAGAATGGTGAAGGTATGCATCATATCGCCCTGGCGGTTACCGACATCGAGGACGCGTTGGAACATCTACAGAACGAAGGCGCCCGTCTCATCGACGCAACGCCGCGCACCGGGGGTGCGGGATACCGGGTCGCGTTCGTGCATCCGGCCGACCTGGCCGGCACGCTCATCGAACTCGTCGAGGTACCTGATGCCTGAACGGCTCGAGATCTCTGGTGGTGCGGGACCCGAGGAGACGGCGGCGATCGCAGCGGTTGCAGCGCGGATTGAAGCAGATGAGCTCGCCGCGGCCGCCGTGAGGCCACACCCGATCCATTCGAGCCAGTGGATTCAGGCGGCTCGACCCCTCGAGCACCTTGCCCCTGTTCCACCGGATGAGTACGACAAGCAACCTGAGTACCTGCCATCTGACCCGATCGTGCCTTGACCCACGCTCACGAACGAGCGCGTTGTCACGAGGACGCTGGCCTGGGCCTTCGACATGACCGGTAGCATCGGGGTATCGCGACCGCGGAAGGACGACATGAACCCTGTCATCTGCTCGATCGCCAGAACACCGATCGGTCGGTTCAACGGCGTGTTCACACCGCTCAGCGCCATGGATCTCGGTGGTGTCGCCATGGCAGGTGCTCTGGATCGCGCAGGCCTTGAACCCGAGCGTGTCGACGAGGTGATCTTCGGCCATGTGCTCCAGGCCGGTCAGGGACAGATCACCTCTCGTCAGGCTGGTGTCAGGGCTGGGATCCCGATGTCTGTGCCCTCCGTGACGATCAACAAGGTGTGCCTCTCGGGCATGACTGCTATCGCCGACGCGGCTCGCCACATCCGGCTCGGTGAGTCGAGGTTCATCGTCGCTGGTGGCATGGAGTCGATGACGAATGCCCCGTACCTGCTACCGGGAGCTCGCTCCGGATATCGGATCGGTGACGCGACGATCGTGGACGCCATGACGCACGATGGTCTCTTCTGCACTTTCGATTCATGCATGATGGGTGACACCTCTGATCTCAAGAACGATGAGCTCCACATCACGAGAGAGGACCAGGACGCCTGGTCCGCGCGGTCTCATGAACGAGCGATTGCCGCCACGGATTCAGGGGTGTTCGCGAAGGAGATCGTCGCGGTCACCGTTCCACAACAGCGAGGTGACCCCCTTGACGTGACCGAAGATGGCGGCCTGCGCCGCGGGACGACGCCGGAGTCCCTTGCCAACTTGCGTCCCGCCTTCAATCCGAGCGGTTCGACAACAGCGGGCAATGCGTCCCAGATCTCAGATGGTGCGGCTTCGTTGGTTATCGCCGAACGGGGCGCAGCCGAGGCAGCCGGACTCCCCCTTGTCGCCGAGATCCTTTCCTACGGACAGGTGGCCGGCCCGGATGCCACCCTCCATGAACGACCGGCTGAAGCGCTTCGCGTCGCTCTCGAGAACGCTTCGCTGGACGTATCCGACCTTGCCCTCGTCGAGATCAACGAAGCATTCGCTGCGGTCGCACAATGGTCCACCTACATGCTCGACATCGACGAATCCATTGTGAACGTCAACGGTGGTGCCGTTGCCCTGGGACACCCTCTCGGCGCCACAGGTGCCAGGATCGTCGTAACGCTCATCAATGCTCTATCGGAGTCTGGGGGTTCCATCGGGGGTGCAGCGCTCTGTGGCGGCGGAGGCCAGGGAGAGGCGATGATCGTGAGGATGACATGACATGCCGGTAGCGAGCTACCTCCCGGATAAGAACATTGCGCTCGAACTCGTTCGCGTCACCGAGGCCGCCGCTATTTCAGCGGCACGTGAACAGGGCAGAGGAGACAAGAACGCCGTCGATCAGGCGGCAGTTGACGCGATGAGGCAAGTGCTTTCACGGACCGACCTCGACGGCATCGTCGTGATCGGTGAAGGCGAGAAGGACGAAGCCCCCATGCTTTTCAACGGCGAGCGTGTCGGCAACGGCGAGCCACCGATGGTCGACGTTGCTGTCGATCCGGTCGACGGGACACGGCTCACGGCTGAAGGTCGGGGTGGGGCGCTTGCGGTCATAGCCCTGGCCGAACGTGGATCGATGTACGCGCCCGGAAGCCTGGTCTACATGGACAAGATCGCCGTCGGTGAACAAGCCGCGGGAACGATCGATATCGAAGCACCAGTTGCGTACAATCTCGCCGCCGTCGCTAAGGCGAAGGGGAAGGATGTCGGCGAGATCACGGCGGTGATTCTCGACCGGCCTCGTAACGAGGACTATATCCGCCAGGTGCGAACGGAGGGTGCCCGCATCTCGCTCATCGGCGACGGCGATATCCAGGCAGGCATCACGAGTGCGATCTCCGAAACAGGCATCGACATCCTCCTCGGCATCGGAGGTTCTCCCGAAGCCGTCACCACGGCGTGCGCGATAGCCGCCCTTCGAGGTGAGATCCAATGCAAGCTCTGGCCTCGCAACGATGCCGAACGCGTATACGCGCACGAGAACGGCCACGATCTCGATCAGGTGCTCACGACGCGCGACCTGGTGAACTCAGACAACACGTTCTTCGCTGCGACCGGAGTCACCACGGGATCGATGCTGCGTGGCGTGCGATTCGGCGGTGTTCACACGACGACGCACTCGGTCGTCATGCGCTCGATGTCGGGCACCATTCGCTTCATCGAGGCGGACCACCGCGTCGAATGGGTCGGAGGCGAGATAGAGCCGTAGAGGACGGCCCCACCCCCGTTCGGTCAGAGTTCCGTGCGACCGGTGAGTGCCCTACCGAGTGTGATCTCGTCTGCGTAGTCGATGTCGCCGCCGACCGGAAGGCCAGACGCAAGTCGCGAAACCGTCACTCCGAGCGGCTTGAGCAAACGAGCAAGGTACAGGGCTGTCGTGTCACCCTCGAGCGTCGGGTTCGTCGCGGCAATAACCTCCACGATGCTCTCTGCCTCGACACGATCAACGAGCTCTTTCATCCTCAACTGCTCCGGGCCGATGCCGGCGATCGGTGAGATCGCTCCCCCAAGCACGTGGTACCTGCCACGGAACTCCTGTGTACGTTCGATGACAGGAATGTCCTGAACCCGTTCCACCACGCATACGATCGCCGGATCACGCCGCAGGTTGCGACAGATCGAGCATTCTTCCTCGGCTGTCACGTTGAAACAACGCGAGCACAGACGCACCGAGGTGCGCATATCGATGATCGCCTCCGCAAGCCGCCTGGCATCGGCTTCCTCAGCGTTGAGCAGATGGAACGCAAGCCGCTGAGCGCTCTTCATCCCGATTCCAGGCAGACGAGCGAGTTCGTCGATCAGTCGCTGAACAGGGGGCTCGAACATCAGCCGAGCATACCCCCGAGGTCCATGCCTCCTGCGACTCCTCCCAGCGAGCCTTCGGCATCCGCGCTCATGGCTGCGAACGCCTGATTCAGGGCAGCCACGACGAGATCGCCGGCCATCTCGGGATCGTCCGGGTCGAGCACGGAAGACTCGAAGGTGACCGAGACGACCTCACCTGTGCCTTTCACAACGGCCTTGACGACCCCGCCACCTGCGGTGCCATCGTACGTCTTGCCGGCAATGGCTTCCTGGGCTGCCATCATCTGTTGCTGCATTTGCTGGGCCTGCTCCATGAGCTGCCGCATGTCTTTCGGCATCCGAGTCATACTGCAAGAGTAATCGGCTGTCGGCTGATCGCTGACAGCCGATTACTGTCTATCTCAATGCGTTACCAAGCCCTCTACAACAAATACCGCCCGCAGCGCTTCGACGACGTCATTGGCCAAGACCACGTCACCACCACACTTGCGCGCGAGGTTGTCGAGAGCAAGGTCGCCCACGCCTACCTGTTCGCCGGCCCGCGAGGGACAGGGAAAACGACGTCGGCACGCCTGCTCGCCAAGTCCCTCAACTGCCCGAACCGCGAACCAGATGGTGAACCCTGCAACGTCTGCCCGTCATGCCTTGGGATCGCCGACGGCACATCGCTCGACGTAATCGAACTCGACGCTGCATCACACAACAAGGTCGAGGACGTTCGCGAGATCCGGGTGAACGTCAGCACAGTCGCCGCCGCTCCAGGGGCACACCGGGTGTACATCCTCGATGAGGCACACATGTTGTCACGCGCCGCGAGCAACGCACTCTTGAAGACGTTGGAGGAACCGCCGGAGCACGTCATCTTCGTGCTGGCGACGACCGAGCCCTACAAGCTCCTGGACACCATCCGCTCACGTACGCAACGATTCGACTTCCAGCCGGTTGCCACAGAGATCCTCATCGACTACCTCGCCACGATCGCCGATAGGGAAGGCTTCAGCTACGATCACGCAGCGCTTGGCGCCGTCACATCCCACGCCGCCGGGTCGGTCCGCGACGCTTTGAGCCTCCTCGAGCAGGTAGCAGCCCTCGGTACCGGCACGGTTTCGAGCGACGGTGTTGCAAGGACCCTCGGACTCGCCGACGGCGAGAGCTATGGTCGCCTACTCGAGACGATCCATCGCAACGACGCAGCGGGTGCCCTGACACTGGTCGCGGAGCTCGCGGCCCAAGGAGCCGATCTACGTCGGTTCGTGGCGGACGCAATCAGCTATCTCCGCGGCGTATTCCTCGCCCAGTACTCCAGCAACATCGAGGAAGTCGCGAACGAAAGCAAGGAAACCATCGAGGAGTGGAAGCAGCACGCGGCGGATCTGTCGAGCTCCGAGGTGTTGCGAGCGATCGATGCGCTCGCGGCGGCCCTCCTTCAGCTCAGGGCCGGCAGAGAGGAACGACTCGTCGTCGAGCTCGCCGTGCTGAAACTCGCGAGGCCTGAAACGACCCAGGACATCGAGGCATTGACCGTCCGTCTCGAGCGG
>BTQS01000046.1:0-12512 GCA_036985995.1 Acidimicrobiia bacterium | reverse complement strand
CACTCCCCGGCGTCCCGGCAGAGATGCGGGCCATGCTCGATGACCACGTCATGCCGTTCCTCCGGTCACTCGAAGGTGTAGAGGCGGGGGTCGTTGTCTCCCGGATGTTGAAGAGCTGGGGAATGTCCGAGGCAGCCGTCGGCGAGGCGTTGAGCGACCTGTTCGACGACTCGGAGAACCCGACGGTTGCCTTCCTTGCCTCGGCGGGTGTGATCAAGGTGCGTCTCACGGCGCGAGCAGCATCTGATGAAGAGGCTCGTGCCCTCATCGCTCCCATCGAGAAGGTCGTACGGGAGCGTCTTGGGGACGCGATCTTCGGTGTCGATGACGACACCATCGAGCGGATCATCCACGCATCGTTGCTCGAGCGGGGATGGACCATCGCGACCGCGGAGTCGGCGACCGCGGGTTTGGTGGCGTCGCGGATCACCTGCGTCCCCGGCTCGAGCGCGACGTTTCGCGGATCGATAGGCGCGTACGCTCGAGACATCAAGGAGGATCTCCTGGGTGTGTCTGAAGCCTCGATGCGCGAGTCGGGCATCGTGTCCGAAACTACCGCCCTTGCGATGGCGCGAGGAGTCAGGGAACGGTTGATGGCTGACGTCGGTGTCGCCGTCACCGGATCGGCAGGCCCGGAGCCCCTCGAGGTAGAAGCGGGGACGATGTGTGTAGCCGTCGTCACGCCGACACTCGAGCGGTCCCGTACATTCAAGATGCCGGGCGATCGAGAGCGAGTACGCGCTTACACCGCGACCGCAGCACTTCACATGGTGCGGATCGCTCTGAGTCGTTCGTGACGGGCCACGCGTTCCTCGCAGTGGATCTCTCCATCGATGAGCGACATGCGCTCTCGGCTGCATTGCGGGATGTGGGCCCCGGTTGGCCGGTCCCCGGCAAGCGGCAACCGACGGAGAACTGGCACATCACCTTGCGGTTCCTCGGCGAGTGCTCAGACGTCGACGCCGACTCGGTACTGCGTGAGCTGGACGAGACACTCGACGCCGAGCCCGGGCGTGTCGCATGCTCCGGAATCGGTGCCTTTCCCAGGCCATCGAAGGCAGGGGTCGTGTTCGTTCGCGTGGATGATGCCGATGGCTTGCTCGCCCGACTCGCTGCACAGGGTGAGGCCGCTGCGCGAGATGTCGGCTTCGAGCCTGAGGAACGACCCTTCGTAGGGCATCTCACCCTGTCGAGGCTTCGTCCCCCACAGGATCTCCGCCGGCTAATCGACGCTTTCGGGGACTTCAGAGTTCCGATCGAGGTGTCCGCGATCACACTGTTTCGAACCCGCCGCTCACGTTCGGGCCTCTGGTACGAACCGATCGACACGATCGAAATCGCGTCCCCAGGGTTGTAGAGCTGCCATACCACGCTGCCATGCCGCGCTGACAGCCCACAGAACGCGGCTCACGCGCAGAATGTGCCACTCGAGAGTCGCCAACACCGCCGCTGTGGGCCTTTCAACACGGGTGATATACCATGACCCGAGACCGCCCATCGGTTCTTGACCGTTACTGCGTTCCGCACGAACCTGCGACTCAGGACACTAGAGGAGAGGCATGCAGACCGAGGCGTTGAGAGCGAACCTCGAGCGAACGGCCATTGAGGTCGTCATACCGCGGGACCAGGCGGTGCTTCTCGACATCGCGGCTCCGATGTGGGGAGTTCATCAGAACACGGAGCGACTCCTCAAAGAAATCCATCACACCTATGTCGGGTGGGTCGACACGGTGCCGGAGCTACACGGCAGAGCCATGCGCGACTTCTTCTACTACAACAGCCACGAACGTGGATGCGAGGCACTGGTCGTGTACTGCGATCTCTACAACAAGGCGGTCCGGGAGGCGACGCCCGTCGAGCTACGTGGTGAGGCGCTGCGCTCGTGGTTGGCGTATCTCGAAAAAATCGCCACGGAGTCCGGTGATCGTCTTTCCAGGAACCTGCAGGCGATCGACAGATCTCTCGTGCACATCGGCGAGATAGTCGAAGGCTCACCGAACCTCGCTCTGCCCGCTTCGGCGCGGCTGCGGCGTCTTGCCGTGACATTGCGTTCGGACGGAGCCACGACGCAAGCGACGGGGGAGGCAGCCCTCGAGTTGTTGCGATCTGTACTGGAGAAGGTATACACGACATGGCTCGAGCGTGAAGATCCTGCAGAGTGGTACCGGGAGGTCCGCTCGGTGCCGCCCGATGGCGAGGCGCTCCCACCAACCGTTGCCGCGGTGTCACATGCGCGCTTGGCGTCGCACCTCGCTGATCTGGAAGCGATGGCCGAACGCCGGTCCATGGAAGAAGCAGCCCCGCATCTGATGACACTTCCGGATCACGTAGCGATCACCCGCAGCTACCTCGAAGCTGCCGACTCCCTCAAACCCATCGAAGACGGCGAAGGAAGCGTCCACGACAGGGCCCGTTGGCTCTGCCGGCTCCTCGGTGACGAGATGCTCGCGCCGATCCACGAGAAGGCCCTCTGGGCCCTCGCCCGAACGAGCCGCACGCTCGTTGCCGAGTCCGAGGGTGACGACTTCGAGCGCTTCGTCGATGAGGTGTTCACAACGTTGCGTGCCGGCAGCAACGGGCACCCGGCCAGCGCGCTCGACTTCGTCCGTAGCCTCGGTGTGTCCGTGTTGGAGGGGGACAGGCCCGACCGGGTCGACCTCGTTATCGAGGAGATCCTGAATCTTGGATTCCATCGTCCGGAGTTCGCAGGTTTCACGGACGAGTGGGGGATACGGGTCAATCCCAATCACATCAAGAACGTTCGCACGTATCTAGGAATCATCGACACCGACCCGTGGAAGGCCCGCCGCCTCGTGGCGGCTCTCGTCATCCATCTCGAGATGGGTGGCGTGTTCGTTGCCGACACGGATCTGTTCCAAAAGGACGTCTCGACCCTCCTCGGCTGTGACATCGCTCCGGTATACGACCGGGTGCTGCATCTCCTTCGCCGTTTTCCGGTGTACTTCAACGACATCGGCGCGGAAGGATCGCTACGCACCGTCTCGACACGTATCGATGAGATCGAGGGGAGGCGTGATCCGATCTGTCACTTCCTCCGAAAGCAGAGCCACGTCGAGAGCAATCCGATGCTGATCTCCGTCGTCGAGGAGGTCGGTCATTTCTGGGCGACGGGAGATCCGCTGGCTCTCTCCCGATACCTGCCGGAGGAGATCCATGGAGGCCTGACGATCGATGATGAGCGATACCGCGGGCTGCACAGGGTATTCGGACAGCTCATTGCGACGGGGCGGACACTCGACGACCTGTTCGCAGGGCCGGTAGGCGAGGTGGAGGCTGCTCTCGAAGCCATGGACGACGAGGCTCCGATCGATCGGGAGAAGGTGGCGCTCCTGTTCCAGCTCCGGTACGAGCTCGCCCGCAAGTACGCACTCGACCATGCCGATCTCTTGGATCGCCTCCGCGCCTTTCACCGCTTCGGTGCTGCGCGTATCGAGAGGCTTGCCCGGGATCTTGATGCTGGAAGGCACGACATCGCTCTCGAAGCGCTCCTGACGATCATGGAAGATCTGCAACGAATCGTCCTGGATCCGACGCCGAGCACCGCCTCAGAGGACATCTACCGCAAACGCCACATCGGGACGGGCATCCCGAGCATGTACGGCCGGTACCGCGAGGAGAAACTCGAGGCGATAGGCCTCACATTCCGGATCGCTTCGCTCGTAGGAGCGCTCTTCGATCAATTGCTCTCCACAGAACTTCCGGATGCCCTTGACAGGGAGACGCTTCGAAGATTCCGTCGATGGTTGAGGCTTCTCCAACGCGCTCTTGGTATCGAGGGGTACAGGTCGTGGAATCTCGAATCGAGTCTGTCGATGCTGGATGAAGCGCTTACCGTCGAGGCTATCTCGAGGGAGGAGCTCGTCGACATCTTCCGCTCTATCGCACGAAGCATTCAGAGCATCGTCCAGACCGAGCTGCTCGACCCGTACGGTGACGTGTTCGAGATCCTCGCTCCACGCGTGGCCGCCGACGGTGAGATCACCGGTGCACCGGTATCGGGTGACACAGGGTCAAGTGACGCAGCGTTAGATGACGGGGCGGTCATCAGGGCGTACGAAACGTTCCTTCGTACCGTGATCGGTGAGAGCATGGCGTTGCAGCGCATCGACAACCTCGCAGGAGGTGTGCTCGACGCGTTGAGCGACCCCGGTCGCCAATGGCTGGTGGAGCCGGTTGCTGAGCGGAGTGTCGGAGCGCCGGTCGATGTCACAAAGATCTTCGGAGGAGATCGATCGAAGGGGTTACTCGCCCTCGGGAACAAGGGATTCATGCTGACGAGGCTGGCGGACTACGGGTTCCCCGTACCGCGTGGGTTCATCATCAGCTCGGCACTCTCGCGAGGAAGGATGTCACACTTTCGCGAGGTGCTCCCTGATGCTTTGCTCGACCGTGTCAAAGAGGAGATATCCGAACTCGAGCTCCTGATAGATTCCCGATTCGGTGACCCCTCGAAACCGTTGCTGCTCTCGGTGCGGGCCGGCGCACCGATCAGCATGCCGGGCATGCTCGATTCGTTTCTCAACGTCGGTATCAATCCCGACATCACAGAGGGCCTGGCGGCAGCCTCAGGAAGCCCGTGGGCCGCCTGGGACAGCTACAGGCGGTTCCTTCAGTTCTGGGGGATGAGCCATGGACTGGAACGTGATCTGTTCGACAAGTTGATGTCCGGGGCCAAGGACCGCTTCGCCGTTCCGAAGAAGGCCCTCCTCCCGGCGCGCCAGATGCGTGAGCTGGCGCGGGAATATCGCGAATTGCTGGCGGACAGCGGCATTGCTGTTGTGGATGAGCCCTTCGATCAACTCGCACGGTGTATCGAGCTCGTCGTCGATTCCTGGAACTCTTTGATGGCGAGAACGTACCGTGAGGGGATGGGAATCGCTGAGGGGTGGGGGACAGCCGTTATCGTGCAGCACATGGTCTACGGGAATCTCGGTCCTCGCTCGGGTACCGGGGTTCTGTTGACAGATCAGCCGGGGCGTGACGGGACGGTCGATCTGACGGGCGACTTCGTTCTTCAGGGGCAGGGAGACGACGTCGTGAGCGGCCTCGTGGAGACCTTCCCGATCTCTCAGGGACAGCGACCAACGAAATCGTTCGCGTCTGTCATCTTGCTCGAGCAGGAGTTCCCGGACATCCACGCCGAGCTCAGACGCCTCGGGGGTTCGCTGGTTGTCGAACACGGCCTACCCGACCAGGAGATGGAGTTCACTTTCGAGAGCGAGAATCCCGATGATCTCTACATCCTTCAGACCCGTGAATCCGTCCGTGAAACCGATGCGTTCGTCACGACTTTCGTGCAGACCGAGACTTTGCGCGCCTCCAAGATCGCCACAGGGATCGGTGTCGGCGGCGGCGCGGGTAGCTTCAGGTTGGCCCAGAATGATGCCGACATCCGACGGCTTCGCGAGGAGTTCCCTGATGAGCAGGTCTTGCTGGTCCGCCGTGATACGGTCCCCGATGACATTCATCTCCTGCTCAGTGCAGATGCTCTTCTCACAGCCATTGGCGGCGCGACCAGCCACGCAGCGGTCGTGGCCAAGAGGTTGGGCAGGACCTGCGTCGTTGGTTGTCGGGCTCTGCGGGTGATCGAGTCTGAGGGCCGGGTTGAGATCGGAGGGCGGTCGTTCCTTCCGGGCGATATCGTCTCTATGAACGGAAACGATGGATCCGTGTACCTGGGGCGACATGAGGTCGAGACGCGTGAGATACATCGGTGGGCGACGATGAAGATCGGAGAAGGCGCGTGACCGATGCAACGTCACATGGAGACAACCTGGGTATCAACGGCCTCGGCCGGATCGGCAAACTGACCGTCTGGCACCACGTCGCCAGAGGCCACTTCGGTGGTCTCGTCGTGAATGTCGGTCGAGATGTTGGGCGGAGCCTCGACGCCGTATGTTCCGTGATCGAGCGAGACTCGACGTACGGGTCGATGCACAGGTTCCTGTTCGGTGTGAGCGCTCAGCCGAGCGTGCACATCCTCGACGAAGAACAAGGTGTGCTCGACGTCGCCGGTACACCGGTGACCGTGCTGCAGGAAGCACGCAACCCGCGAGACATCGAGTGGAAGCGCCATGGGGTGCGTGTTGTGGTCGACACCACAGGGGCTTTCAACGATCCCACGCGACCGGGGGACGAGCCGGGCGGGGCGCTGCGCGGGCATCTCGCCGCTGGAGCCGAGACGGTCATCAACAGTGCAGCATTCAAGATCAAAGATCGAGGCCTCTCGACCCCCGACGACGTGGTGACGCTGATCGCCGGCATCAACCACGACGCGTTCAGCCCGACCAGGCACAACCTGATCTCTGCGGCGTCATGCACGACGACCGCTGTAGCACACATGCTCAAGCCCATCCTCGACGTCCTGGGTGCGTCGAGCCTCATGACGGCATCGATGAGCACCGTGCATGCCGCTACCAACACCCAGCAGGTCCTCGACACGCTTCCAGCCGCGGGATCGGACGATCTGCGAAAGACCCGTAGCGTTCTCAACAGCATCATCCTCACCTCTACGAACGCCGCAGCGGCTCTCGAGCTGGTTCTTCCGGAGATCGCTCAGGTGGGTTTCATGGCCGATTCCGTGCGCGTGCCGATTCCGACCGTATCGCTCGCTATCCTCAACATGACATTCCAGTCCGTGATCGGCGCCGACGACAAGAGCAGTGTGACGCGAGAGATCATCAACAGCATCTACGCAGATGCAGCCGCCGGCGCCCAGCGAGATCAGCTGGTGTTCAGCGAGGATCAGAACGTTCCGGGTGATCTCGCCGGAGCGCGCGCCGCCGTCGTGATCGAGGGAACCGAGACGCACACGAGGACGGGTTTCGCCAGTGTCGACCTCGCCTCGCTCCCGGGAATCGACGACACGATCTTGAAGGCATTGCCGGAGACAACGATCGACATCCCCGTCACCCATGCCAAGGTGTTCGGTTGGTACGACAACGAGTTCGGGAGCTACACCAACCTGCTTGGGGACCTCACGGTGCACGTGCACGAGAGCCTCGACTCGTAGGGCACCGGACGAGTGGCGTCCCCGCACAAGGGTCGTACGCCTCCGTGGATGCCGGAATCAGGGCTCCATCTTGAGAACCTCGACATCGAACACCTGTTCGGTTACTCTGTCACCTACGCGAATGAATGCCAAGGGTGTGATTCGTTCCGTAACCTGTCACAGGTGATCGATACCGTGTTGGGAACAACTCGAAAGGGAAACGCAGATGGCTCCAGAAGCGACTGACAAGGACAAGAACCTCGAGATGGCGATGTCCCAGATCGAGCGTCAGTTCGGGAAGGGCGCCATCATGCGGCTCGGTGCCGACGAGATCCGTCGTATCGAGGCCATCCCGACGGGCGCCTTGTCGCTCGACCTGGCCCTCGGCATCGGTGGGCTTCCCCGCGGCCGCATCGTCGAGATCTTCGGTCCCGAAGCATCCGGCAAGACGTCGCTCGCTCTCCATGTGATAGCCGAGGCTCAGCGAAACGGCGGAACGGCGGCGTTCATCGATGCCGAGCATGCGCTCGACCCCATTTACGCCAAGGCGATCGGCGTCGACATCGACGAGCTGCTGATCTCTCAGCCCGATACCGGGGAACAGGCGCTCGAGATCACCGACATGCTCATCCGGTCGGGCGCGCTCGACGTTGTGGTCATCGATTCCGTAGCGGCACTCGTCCCGCGCGCTGAACTCGAGGGTGATATGGGAGACACCCATGTTGGCCTGCAGGCCAGGCTGATGTCCCAGGCGTTGCGAAAGCTCGCAGGGACGATCAACCGATCCAACACGACCACCATCTTCATCAACCAGCTCCGCGAGAAGATAGGTGTCATGTTCGGAAGCCCCGTGACGACGCCTGGTGGTCGTGCACTCAAGTTCTATTCGAGCGTCCGTATCGATATCCGCAGGATCGAGGCGATAAAGGTCGGCACGGAGAACATAGGTAACCGTGTTCGCGTGAAGATCGCAAAGAACAAGGTCGCGCCACCGTTCCGCGTCGCCGAGTTCGACATCATGTTCGGCGAGGGTATCTCCCGGGAGGGGAGCTTGATCGATGTGGCCGTCGAGCACGGCATCGTCCGTAAGGCTGGTGCGTGGTACACATACGATGGAGACCAGCTCGGCCAGGGCCGCGAGAAGGCAAAGGAATTCCTGCGACAGAACCCGGAGCTCGCGATGCAACTCCAGGATCAGGTCCTGCGCGCCGTCGGTCTCATCGTCGACGAGGACGACGAGAGTGACGATGCCAAAGGGAGTGACGAGGCCAAAGAGATCGAGGTGATGGAAGCCGAATAGAGGAAATTCGGTTTTCGCGCTCCGGAATCGGTGTCGGTGAGGTACTATCGGTGAACAATCACACACACCGATACTGAAACTGAATCCGAGACATGAACGAAACAACTGCACGACACGAGGTGATCGACGGATAATCCGCCAGCTCGAATAGGTCATGTGTGTGTGCCGAGTCCGGTGGGGCTCGGCACGTTCGTATCCGGATCCGGGGGAATGAGGAACGAAGATGGAAGTGATCATGGACCTGCTCATCCCGGGTTCGGTCTTCGCCGGGGTGTTCCTAGCAGGCGTTCTCATCGGTCGCCGCATCGTCAAGCAACCGCCCGCGCCCGAAGAAGTCCTTTCAAACGCCCGCATGGAGGCCCAACGGATACTCACCCGTGCCGACGAGGAGGCACGGGCCAAGGCCGACACGTACAGGGATCGTGAGGAAGCCACGCTGGAGCATCGGCTTGTCGAGGTCGGGTCGAAGGAAGACCGTATCGACCAGCGAGCGGCAACGCTCGAGCAGCGAGCCGCCAATCTCGCTCAGAGGGAAGAGCTCGTCATCGAGAAGGAGCGGTCAGCTGCAGCACAGTCGACAGAGGCTGCGCGGATTCAAGAGGAGTCCCGGCTGGAGCTGGAAGCTCTCGCGGGATTCGATTCCAAGGCAGCGAAAGAGGAACTGCTCGAGAAGGTCGAGGACGAGGCTCGACGTGACGCCATGGTGCTCGTCCGTGACATGGAGTCGAGGGCCCGCGAGGAGGGCGATAGGCGTTCCCGAAGGATTCTCGCAACGGTCATTCAGCGGGTCGCATCGGAGGTTGTGTCTGAGACGACGATCTCGTCTGTCGCCTTGCCTTCAGATGACATGAAGGGTCGAATCATCGGTCGGGACGGTCGGAACATTCGCACGTTCGAGGCGATCACCGGTGTCGACCTCGTCGTGGATGACACCCCGGAGGCCGTATCGGTATCGACGTTCGATCCGGTGCGCAGAGAGGTGGCACGGCGCGCGCTCGAACGTTTGGTGGAGGATGGGCGGATCCATCCGACGTCGATCGAGGAGGCCTACGAGAAGGCACGGGACGAAGTCGAGCAGTCGATCAGGGATGCCGGTGAGTGGGCGATGCTGGAGGTGGGTCTCACCAGACTGCATCCGGAACTCACAACGCTTGTCGGTCGTCTGCGCTACCGCACCAGCTACGGTCAGAATGTCCTCGACCATCTCGTCGAATCGGCCCACATCGCAGGCATGTTGGCCGCAGAGCTGGGTGTCGACGAGATCGAGGCGAAGCGAGCGGCGTTCCTCCACGACATCGGCAAGGCGGTGAGCCACGAGATCGGCGGTTCGCACGCGTTGATAGGTGCCGAGATCGCTCGACGGTTCGGAGAGGACGCCGGCGTCGTTCATGCGATCGAGGCGCACCACAACGAAGTCGAGCCTCGCACGCTCACAGCCGTCCTCGTCCAGGCTGCCGACGCGGTGTCTGCTGCACGGCCCGGTGCACGTCGGGAGGCGCTCGAATCCTACGTCCGGCGACTCGAACGTCTCGAGGAGATCGCAGAAGGCTTCGACGGGGTCGAGAAGGTGTTCGCCCTCCAGGCCGGACGCGAGGTACGGGTCGTTGTCGATCCGGGTCTGCTCGACGACGTCGGATCCAAGGACCTGGCGCGCCGAATCGCGAGAAAGCTCGAGGTCGACCTACAGTACCCGGGCCAGATCGAGGTCACGGTCATTCGTGAATTTCGGGCGAAGGACTACGCCCGCTAGATCAGATCCAGCGGAGAGCTCATGGCTGAAGTCACCATGCTCGGCATGCCGGGTGTCAAAGAGGTTCGTCCGCGTAGGCGCGAGGGTCAGCGCTATTTCGTGCGCACGTTCGGCTGCCAGATGAACGAACACGACTCCGAGCGGATCGCGGGACTTCTCGAGTCCGACGGCATGGTCCCCGCGGAGTCACCAGCGGACGCCGACCTCATCGTGTTGAACACCTGCACGATCAGGGAGAACGCAGATACGAAGCTGTACGGCTATCTCGGCTCCCTGAAGCGCGCGAAGCTGGAAAACCCGGGGCTTCGGATCGCTGTGGGCGGCTGTTCGGCACAGAAAGAACGCGATCTGATCCGCGAACGCGCCGGGTGGGTCGACGTCGTGTTCGGCACTCACAACGTGCATCGCGTTGTCGACCTGCTCGACCATGCAGAGGAGTGGGGTCCCGTCACCGAGATCTGGGAGGAAACGAAATCGGTGGCTGACATTCCGAGTGGTCTGCCCGTTCACCGCGAGATGGACCATTCCGCATGGGTCACCATCACGATCGGCTGCAACAACTCGTGCACCTTCTGCATCGTGCCCATCGTTCGTGGCATAGAGATCTCTCGCAGGCCCGGCGACATCATCCGGGAGGTCGAGGGGCTTGTGTCCGACGGCGTGAAGGAGATCACGCTGTTGGGTCAGAACGTGAATTCCTACGGGCGC
Organism: Acidimicrobiia bacterium; assembly: GCA_036985995.1. Lineage (GTDB taxonomy): Bacteria > Actinomycetota > Acidimicrobiia > Spongiisociales > UBA5794 > JAMBLL01. The sequence continues at coordinate 1,742 of BTQS01000046.1, read as the reverse complement.
GACCTCGACCTGAACGGCAGGAAGCCGTTGTTCGCCGACCTTCTTCGCCGTGTGGGCGCGGTGTCGGGGATCGAGCGCGTCCGCTACACGAGCCCCCATCCGAAGGATTTCGGAGAGGATGTTGCACGGGCTATGGCAGAAACCCCCGCCGTGTGTGAACAGATCCACTTTCCGCTGCAGTCGGGTTCTGACCGGGTTCTCGCCGCGATGCACCGTGGCTACACGGCAGAGCGCTTTCTCAAGCGCCTCGAGATGATGCGCGATATCGTTGCGAACCTGGCCGCGTCGACCGACGTGATCGTCGGGTTCCCTGGCGAGACCGAGGAGAACTTTCAAGCGACCCTCGACGTGATGGGAACAGCGCGCTTCGACAACGCCTTCATGTTCCAGTTCTCGCCACGGCCGGGAACTCCGGCCGCAGACATGGAGGATCAGGTGCCATCGGATATCGTTCAAGACCGGTTCGAGCGTCTCGTCGAGCTCCAAAATGAGATCACGTACGAACGCAACAGAGATCAGGTTGGGCTCATCGAGGAAGTGATGGTCGAAGGGCCATCGAAGCGGGATCCTCAGGTCGCTGCTACACGAACACGCGGCAACCGCATCGTGCACATGGCCGGAGTATGGGATCCAGGGTCGCTCCTCACCGTGGAGATCACGAGAGCGGCACCTCACTATCTCGAAGGGAAGCTGGCGTTCTGAACGTTGCAGCCATCGTTGGGTCAACGGCCGCAGGCAAGTCAGCAATAGCCGAGGCCGCCGCGGAGCGCTTCGGCGCTGTGATCCTTTCCGTCGACTCGATGCAGGTGTATCGGGGTATGGACATCGGCACAGCCAAGCCCGATGCAGAAACCCGGGAACGGATCGACTACCGCATGCTGGATATCTGTGATCCGTCGCAAGACCTGTCCGTGCAGCGATTCCAGAAACTCGCACGAGAACACATCGCGGAGATCCTGGCAGCGGATGGCAGGGTCATCATCGTGGGCGGGTCGGGACTGCATTTTCGCGCAGTGGTCGATCCGATGACGTTCGCTCCGACGGATCCGACGCTCCGCGAAGATCTCGAAGCGATGTCTCTCCTTGAGTTGCGCGAGGTGCTCGTGGCGGCCGATGCGACGGCGGGGGATCACGTCGACCTCGCGAATCCGCGTAGGGTCGTGCGAGCGGTCGAGGTCTGGAAAATGACGGGGCAAACACCAACGCAGCGATCGATGAGTCCCGAAGCGAACGCGTTGCGTCGCTACGAGTCGTACCTGCCGTTTCGAGCACTCGGTGTCGACGCTGGGGAATCCTCTCGGATGCTGATCGAAACGCGACTCGCCAGGATGCTCGATGCGGGCTTCATGGCGGAGGTCGCAAACCTCGAGGGACGACTCGGCACGGCGGCAGCGCGAGCGGTCGGGTACAGGGAGTTCCTCGGTGCTGTACGCGGAGAGGTCACGGTGAAGGACGCGTTTGCCGATACGCTGCGTTCTACGAACGCACTCGTGAAGCGCCAGCGGACCTTCTTCCGGAGGGATCCCCGCATCGAGTGGCTGACGTGGCAGGATGACGACCGCAGGCGGGTTCGCACGGCGGTAGATGGAATCGGGGAGACGATGCAATGGACTTCGTGAAAGTGCACGGCCTCGGGAACGACTTCATCGCCATCGACGGGCCCTTCGATCCGGACCCCTCCGATGTCGTGCGGTGGTGTGCGCGACGCGTCGGTGTCGGCGCCGACGGCGTTCTCGTGATCG
>BTQS01000045.1:0-12571 GCA_036985995.1 Acidimicrobiia bacterium | reverse complement strand
TCGATGAACCGCGCAGCCGCCAACCTCCAGATCACCGTCATAGGACTTGCTGTATTGCTCGTTCTCAGCGGTGCGCTGTGGTTTGGATTCGGACCTGAGACTCAGCCCCCGGCACAGGCGCGCCCTACGGTCGAAGTGGAGACGCCGTCGCCTGTGACCGTTCACGTGTCTGGAGCTGTTGTGCGTCCAGGCATCGCAAGGGTCGATGCGGATTCGCGTATCGCCGATGCGATCGCCGCGGCCGGCGGAGCGACGAGTGAAGCAGACCTGTCACGACTCAACCTCGCCGCACAGGTCCGAGACGGAGAGCAGATCACCGTTCCGGATCGATCGGAGCCCCAGGCGGGACGCACGGCAGGTTCGTCGTCCGGTATCGACCTCAATGCAGCATCAGTCACAGAACTCGAGGGGTTGTCGGGCGTCGGCCCGGTTCTCGCTGCGAGGATCGCCGCTTACCGTGAGGCGTACGGACCGTTCGACGAGGTCGAGGACCTGCTCGATGTCCCGGGCATAGGTGAGGCGAAATTAGCGGGGATGCGCGATGACATCGCGTATCCCTGAGAGTGTTCTTCCATCCGAGCCTGCGCGCTGGGTCGTATTGGCGGCAGTCGCGACGGCCCTTGGTGTGTTCATCTCCGGTCGGCCCGAGGCATCCCTATTGGGATTTGCGATCGTTGGCATCGCGTTGCTGCGACGCACACGACTGTTGGCACTCACGGCCGGTGTGTTCATGGTCGCCGGCGTCGTCTCCGGGGCTGTCGCATCGACGCGCATTGCCGGCACGACAGATGCAGTGGTTCCTGTGGGAGAGGCCGAGATTCGTTTCGCATTGGTCGAAGACGCATCTTCGAATCGGTATGGGGTGGCGGTTGGTGAGCCATCTTCACTGAACGGCGCCCCGTGGAGAGGCCCGAGGCTCGCCCTTGTGGGTTTGGACGAAACCGTCGAAGTTGGCGCAAGCGTCGCAGCGACCGGATCTCTCCGATCGGGCGTGCGACGGGTGAGGGATGAGATCGTTGCGGGAACGTTCACGGTTGGTTCTGTTGTCGACGTTGTCCCTAGCAGGAATCCGGCGATCGCCGTCGGGAACGCGATCCGCAGACGCGTGCAGGGAGCCTTCGACGGTGAACGTCGGTCCGATGGCCTCATGACCGGTCTCCTCATCGGGGACACACGCTACATGAGTGCGCACGACATCGAGAACCTGCGGCGCAGCGGCCTCGCGCACTTCATTGCGGTCTCTGGGTCGAACGTCGCCTTGTTCATGCTCGGGTGGTGGATCGTTACGGCGCCCCTTGCGATACGAACGAGGCTCCGGGCGGTGCTTGGACTGCTCGGTCTTGCCATCTTCATCGTCGTCACACGGTGGGAACCGTCAGTGATCAGGGCGTCGGTCATGACAGCAGTCCCGCTTCTCGGTGCCTCCGTTGGTGTTCCCGTCGATCCGTGGATGGCCCTCGGCGTTGCTGTGACGACGTTGCTCCTCGTCTCGGCCGACCTGCTTTCGTCTGTCGGCTTCCAGCTGTCTGTCGCGGCGACGGCGGGAGTCCTCGTCGGCGTTGGGCTTGGGAGGGGTCGAAGGCCGCGCTGGTTGTGGACACCGCTGCTCGTGACGATCTCTGCACAGATCGCAGTGGCACCGATAGTCCTCACGGTCTTCGGATCGATGCCCCTGCTGGCGCCTGTAGCGAATCTCGTGGTTGCGCCGCTTGTTACGGCTGCGACGGTGGCAGGTGGCCTGTCACTCGTAGTCGGAGCATTCGGGCCACTCGCTGCGCTGTTGGCGGACGCTGTTCTGGTCGTGGCGGAAACGGTCTCGGTCGGTCCCCAGCTCGGGGTTCCGGGTGTTGTGCTTTCGGTAGGCATCGGATTCGTCATCGCGCGGCGCTTGACTCGCCCTCTGGGACTCGCTGTGGCTCTCATCATCGCTGTCGTGGCAGCCGGTCAGGCAACGCCATGGCCGTCTGTGTCGACCTTCACGGCGCTCGACGTTGGACAGGGAGACGCGATCCTGCTCCAGGATCCGTCCGGATACGCGATGCTCATCGATGGTGGTCCCGACCCCGGCGTCCTCGATCGAGCGCTTCGCAGCCACTCTGTTATCAAGCTGGACGTCGTGGTCGCAACCCACGGTGACGCCGATCACATAGGCGGGCTCGCCGAACTTGTGAGAACATACGACGTCGGTGAAGTGTGGGTCAGCGCGCAGGCGAGTGCCTCCGAGCTCCTTACCGAAGTGATCGATGCGGCGCGTACCTCGGGCACTGGAGTTCGCCGGGTTCAAGCAGGTGTCCGACGAGGCCTCGGAGCGATCAGCATCGAAGTGGTCAGCCCGCAGCGCAGGTACGCCTCTGACAACGATGGCTCGATTGCCATACTGGCAACGGCGGATCGGTCGGTGCTTCTTCCCGGTGACGTCGAGGCGATAGCGCAGGCGGAGCTTCCGGCCCTCCGCCCGGATATTCTCGTCGTTCCCCATCACGGCTCCTCCTCGACGAGCATCGCATGGCTCGACCGCACGCTCGGCGAGGTCGCAGTGCTCTCATACGGTCCCAATACGTACGGTCATCCAAACCCCGCGATCGTCGAGCGCCTCCAGGTTGCGGGGGTCGAAGTTCGCGAAACTTTCCGCGAAGGTGACGTTGTGCTCCCCTTATCTGGGACGGGATGAGACGCCGCAGGGCTACATTGCGCACATGGGTTGGCACGCAATCGTTGGGCCGCGGGACGCAGGTGCGTCAGAGCGAGAGCAGATGCTCGCACACGCTGAGAACATCTTCGAAGTCGAAGAGGTTGAAGATCCTCAGCGTGTCGATGTGCCGGGGAAGGGCACGGCGGCAGCCGAAGACGGCACCGCGTTGAGGGAAGCAGTCCAGGCGATCGTGCCGGCTCTGCAGTCGGGATCGTTGTTCGGTGGAAAGACCGGTGTCCTCGTCGTTGATGCGCACCAGTTGCTCAAAGCCGAAGTCGACGTGATCGTCGAGATGCTCGACAACGCCGATCCGTCCGAGGCGGTCGCCATATTCGTATCCTCAGGCGCCCTTCCTACGCAGATCAAAAAGGCGGTGTCTGCTGCAGGTGGGCAGATCGTCACGGTCAAGGCGCTCACCGAACGTGATGCTGCAGCGTGGATCTCCGACTATGCGAAACAACGCGGCCTGAGGATCGACCAGGCCGCTCGCACAGAACTCCTGCACTCTTTCGGTTCTGATACCTCTCAGATGCGCAACGCTATCGACCAACTAGCGATTTCGGCTTCGACAATCTCAGCGCGAGACGTGAAGGATCGCTTCACGAACCGGCCGGATGAACCGATGTGGTTCCTCGGTGATGCGATCATGGCAGGAGATCAGGGACAGGCGCTGCGTCGCCTCTCCGACTTCCTGGAGCACCAGCATCCGCTCATCCTGTTGTCGTACCTCGAGAGTGAGGTTCGTAAGCGGTCCCTTGCCGCTGTGGCCCCCGACTTCGATACGTTCGCCGCCTGGGCGAGTGCTAATCCGAAGTCGTACGCAACGAAGAAGATATGGGAGGCGAGGACACGGGCCAACGGTGCGGCGCTGTCGAAGGCGGTTGAGGCGATCGCCAGGGCCGACCTGACCCTCAAGACCCAGCCCGAGGCGACGCATCGCGTGACCCTGGAACGGCTCACCGTTGCGATGTGCAGGTGGATGTCGCGCTGAGTAGACGTTGCACGGCGCGTGGTTTCGAACAGCGAGGCCAGTCGGTTACGCTCGGGTGATGGTCGACCCTATTTACCTGCGCTCCACAGATCACATCGATGCTGACCATCCCGCGGTCAAGGTCTTCGCCGAGGAGAATGTCGCCGGGCTTCACACTCCCAGAGACAAAGCAGTCGCGCTGTTCTACGCGGTGCGCGACGGGATCCGTTACACCCCGTACGGTGTAGATCTCTCTCCGGATGCGATGCGGGCCAGCACCGTTCTCTCGGTTGGTCAGGGCTTTTGTATCCCGAAGGCACTGCTGCTCACTGCGTCCGCCCGAGCGGTTGGTATCCCGGCTCGGCTCGGGTTCGCAGACGTGCGTAACCATCTCGCTTCCCGACGCTTCCTTGATCTCATGGGAGGCAACGAGGTTTTCGCATGGCACGCCTTCACCGAGTTGTTCCTCGACGGTCGATGGCTGAAGGCAACTCCCGCCTTCGACCTGGGGTTGTGCGAACGGTTCGGGGTACGTCCACTCGAGTTCGACGGTACCCAGGACGCTCTCTTCCATCCCTTCGACGCCGCGGGGCGTCCTTACATGGAGTATGTTCGCCAGCGTGGCTCGTACGCCGATCTCCCGCTCGCCGAGATCCGGGAGACATTCGAGCGTCTCTATCCCACCTGGCTCGAGGGAGAGTCCGACGGTGATCTCCATGCCGAAGCCGAAGCGGAACACCGCTCATAGTGGTCGCTCGACCATAACTCCCGGTCATCGGTCCTCCACGGCCAGACCAGGTAATTGGTAGCCTGAGGTGATGTTGGCGCACGCCCTGAGCGATCCGTCTGAATTCCTTGATCGCATCGCTCCTCTTGTCGCGGACGAGGCTCGGAGCAATCTTCCTCTGGGGATCACACGGACGATCATGTCCTTTCCTGAGGTCTATCCCGAGTACCGGTTGTTCCTGGTGGAGCATCCAGACAGGTTGGTCGCAGCTTGCCTGATCACACCACCCCACCATGTACCGATTCTCTCGGTAGCTGAGCGGACGAGCCCTGAAGCGACCGTCCCTCTTCAACCTTCGTAGACGCGTACGTTTTTCACGGTGTAGTTGAAGGTCCCGCCTGGTGCATTGAATGTGACCTTGTCGCCGGGGCGTGCGCCGAGCAAGGCGCCACCGAGGGGGCTGTCCGGAGAAGCAATGAGCATCCCCTGCACCTTGTTCTCAGCGGGTGCGACGAAGAACTCCATCTCGTCTCCGTCATCATCGATGACCGTCGCGATCGTTCCCACTGCGACGGCACCGGAATCCTCGACCTCGGTGAGGTGCGCGTTGTCGATGATGTGCTTGAGTTGGCGGATCCTGGCTTCCATGAGGCCCTGATCGTTCTTCGCCGTGTCGTATTCGGAGTTCTCTTTCAGATCGCCGTGGTCCCTAGCCTCTGCAATCCTCGCAACGACCTCGTCGCGACCGATCGTCGTGAGATGTTCGAGTTCCTCCTGCAGCTTCGCGAGGGCTGCAGACGTGAGCCAGGTACCTGTTTCGTCGGTCATGAATACCTACGCGAGCAGGGAGCGCACCTGAGCAGTGAGACGTGCCTTGCGCCTTGCAGCGGTGTTCTTGTGTAGTACGCCCTTGGTGACAGCCATGTCGAACCGCTTTTGGGCGAGCTTCAACAGCTCTTCTGCCTTCTCGACATCGCCGGCTTCCGCGGCGGCGACGGCCTGCTTGGCGCGTGTCTTCATCTCTGAACGGATTGCCTTGTTGCGCTGGTACCGGCGTTCGTTTTGCCGGTTCCGCTTGATCTGTGACTTGATGTTAGCCATAACGAAAGGAACCTCGCGAGGTGGTGGGAATCGCCACAAGGATAGCAGCAGAACGCTGCAACGGTACACTGAGAGGCCTTCCCCGAGAGTGGATCCCACCGGAGCTGCCATGGATCAGTCGCGCATCCGCAACTTCAGCATCATCGCTCACATCGATCACGGCAAGTCGACCCTCGCTGATCGGCTGCTGGAGCGCACGGGTGCGATCTCTGAACGCGACATGAGGGAGCAACTTCTCGACGAGATGGACCTCGAGCGCGAGCGCGGCATCACGATCAAAGCGAACGCTGTGCGGATCGACTACACGGGAGATGACGGCGTCGAGTACGAGCTGAATATCATAGATACGCCGGGCCACGTCGACTTTTCGTATGAGGTGTCCCGGAGCCTCGAAGCATGTGAAGGGGCGTTGCTGCTCGTAGACGCCGCTCAAGGCGTGGAGGCCCAGACCCTTGCGAACGCCCATTTGGCGATCGAGAGCGGACTCGAGATCATCCCTGTCGTCAACAAGATCGACCTGCCGGCTGCTGATCCTGACCGTGCCGCCGGCGAACTCGTGGGCGTCCTCGGCGGGAGTGTCGATGAAGTCGTCCACGTCTCTGCCAAGTCCGGAAGCGGGATCGACGAGCTGCTCGAGGCAGTCATCGACCGATTGCCTGCGCCAGAGGGAGAGCCTCGAGCATCTCTGCGGGCCCTCGTTTTCGATTCCTACTACGACACCTACAGGGGTGTGGTGGCACTGGTTCGGGTGGTCGACGGTTCACTGTCGGAAGGAGATGCGATCCAGCTGATGGCGAACGGCGAGAACCTGACGGCAGATGAAGTAGGCATCCGCCGACCGTCGATCGAGCGAACAGGGAAGCTCGACGCCGGTGAGGCCGGCTACCTCATCACCGGGGTCAAGGACATCGACCTCATCCGGGTAGGTGACACGGTGACCCACAGCGCAAGTCCCGCGGCCGAGGCACTTGCAGGGTACGCGGAGCCCAGGCCGATGGTGTTCTCGGGCCTGTTCCCTACCGACGGGGATGATTTCGAGCGGCTACGCGAGGCGCTGGACAAGCTCCGGCTGAACGACTCTTCATTGGTCTATGGGGCAGAGACGAGCCGGGCCCTCGGGTTCGGGTTCCGTGTCGGCTTCCTCGGGCTGTTGCACATGGAGATCGTTCGTGAACGGCTCGAACGGGAGTACGACCTCGATCTCGTAGCGACGGCACCTTCCGTCGAGTACGTCGCCAACCTCACCGACGGTTCGAAGGCCGTCGTTCAGAGTCCCCAGGATCTTCCGAGTACGGCGGTGCTCGCGTCGATCGAAGAGCCGTATGTGAAGGTGATGATCATCACGCCATCGACCTACATCGGAACGGTCATGGAGCTCGTGCAGTCCAAGCGCGGGGAGATGGGGGAGATGAACTACCTGTCGACGGAGCGCGTCGAGCTGCACTACCTGATGCCGCTCTCAGAGATCATTTTCGACTTCTTCGACCTGCTGAAGTCCCGCACGCGTGGATATGCGTCGCTCGATTACGAACCCGACAGCTACAGGGTGTCTGACCTCGTCAGGGTCGACATACTCTTGAACGGACAATCCGTCGATGCCTTCTCGACCATCGTTCACAAGGATCGGGCCAGTTCGTACGGAAGGTCGATGGTGAGGAAGCTCCGAGAGCTCATCCCTCGACAGTTGTTCGATGTCCCGATCCAAGCAGCAATCGGTTCTCGGATCATCTCTCGAGAAACGGTCAGGGCCAAGCGCAAGGACGTGACCGCCAAGTGCTATGGCGGCGACATCACCCGCAAGCGCAAGTTGTTGGAGCGCCAGAAGGAAGGCAAGAAGCGCATGAAGATGGTCGGCAGCGTCGAGGTTCCTCAGGAAGCCTTTGTGGCGGCCCTCAAGATCAACGATGAATGAAGCCCGACCACCGACGTCCCCACCAACTCCGGTGAGGGCGAACGACCCGGATCTGGCCGACGACGCTCATGGCTGGAAGTCGGCGTACGTTCACATTCCCTTCTGTGCGCGACGGTGTCCGTACTGCGACTTTGCCATCGTTGATGAATCTTCTGTCGGCACGACTGATCATCGGCGCTACGTCGAGGCAGTTATCTCTGAGATCGCGATGGAGGAGCGCTTCGGTCCGCTCGATGCCGTGAACTTCGGTGGCGGGACGCCTTCGCGGCTTCAGCCCGACGAACTTCGCCAGATCCTCGACGCACTCGAGCATCGCTTCGGCTTCGTCGACGGTGTCGAGATCAGTTTGGAAGTGAATCCGGAGGGCTGTGGGCCGACTGTGGCCGACGAGCTTGCCGGTGTCGGGTTCACGAGGGTATCGATCGGTGCCCAGAGCTTCAGCGACGAGATCCTCGGTGTCCTCGGCCGGTCGCACTCGGCCGGTCGCATCGGCGACGTTGTGGACTCGGCGCGCGCTGCCGGGTTCCGGTCGGTGAGCCTGGACCTGATATACGGGCACGCTGCTGAGACCGATCGATCCTGGGAACGCACGATCGACCGGGCACTCGCATTGCCCATCGACCACGTATCGACGTACGCGCTCACGGTCGAACCCGGGACACCACTTTCTCGCGACATCGTCGCGGGGGCTGGAGCGCCGGACGAGGATATACAGGCAGATCGATACGAGCTGTTCTGCGAGCGGTCCTCGGAGGCCGGATTCGACCGGTACGAGGTGTCCAACCACGCGCGCTCGGGCCACGCCTGTCGATACAACCTCTCGACGTGGGCGCATGGGGAATATGTTGGTTTTGGTCTCGGTGCTCACGATCACCGGTGGGGAACGCGGTCACGTAACCACCCGCGGCTCGACCGGTACCTGAGAGACGTCGAGTCGGGGATCAGGCCGAGGCTCGGCAGCGAGACGCTCGATGCGGATGCTCAGGCAAGAGATAGGTTCATGCTCGGCCTCCGGCTTGCTTCCGGTACGCAGCTCACGACGCTTGCTGCTGTGTTCCTCGGGAGTCCTGTTGGTGAGCGTCTCCTCGACGCAGGCATCATTGCCGTCGAGAACAACCGGGTGGTTGTGATGCAGCCGATGCTCACGGACGCTGTGGCACGCGAAGCGTTATCAGTCTCCGCCGACCATTGCTAACTTTCGCATATGCTCAATGACCGCAGATCGAAGGTGTTGAAGGCACTGGTGGAGGAGTACATCCGCACCGGTGAGCCCGTCAGCTCCCAGGCAGTTCTCGACAGGAGCGGACTTGATGTTTCCTCGTCGACGGTGCGCAGCGATCTCGTCCGCCTCGAGTCGTACGGATTCGTGGCACAACCGCACACATCTTCGGGCAGGATTCCGAGCCATCAGGGATACCGCTTCTACGTCGACCACCTTTCTCCGATCAGGCTCCGTGAGGCCACACGGGATCAGATCGACGACTTCTTCAGAGCCGTCCACAAGCAGATCTCTGAGATGCTCAGGGACACGAGCACGCTCGTCAGCGAACTCACCGCGTATCCTGCGATTGTCGTTGGGCCTGGTTCGTCTGCCGATATCATCCGGGACGTGCGGCTGGTTTCGCTTGGTGGCACGACGGTGCTTGTCGTCGCGATCGCGGAGAACGGACGCGTGCACCAGGAGTACGTCGACATCGGTGTCGTCGCGGACGCCGACATGATCGAGGAGGCGGAACGTCTCGTGTGTGCAGCGTTCCAGGGCCACTCACTCGATTCGCCCGAGTCGGACCGTTTGAAGCGCTCCGATTTGCCTGCGATTGTGAAGCGGATCATCTCTCCTGTGAGCAAACAGTTGAGCGCCGCGAATTCAACGGATCGTGAGGTATATGTCGGCGGTACCGGTCAGATGGCCGCACTGTGGAACGACCTGACAATGGTCCGTCACCTCCTCAACATGCTCGATGAAGAAGCGCTGCTCATCGAGCTGATGTCGGATGAAACCAGTGAGACGAGCGTCCGCTTCGGCCCCGACATCGGTGAGGACAGCGACCTTGCCGTCGTGACCGCAACGTACGAGACCCCCTCGGGCGGGAAGGGCAAGGTCGGTGTGATCGGGCCGATGCGTATGGACTATCGCAGAACGATCAAGGTAGTCGAAGAGGTGTCCGACGGCCTCGAGGACAGCTTTGGAGACGAGGAATGAAAGACTACTACGACGTCCTCGGTGTCTCCCGTGATGCCACATCCGAGGAGATCAAGAAGGCCTTCCGAAAGCTTGCACGCGAATCCCATCCTGATTCGAATCCCGGCGATGCGTCGGCCGAGGCGCGTTTCCGCGAGGTTGCAGAGGCGTACGAGGTGCTGTCGGACCCACAAAAGCGAGCGCGGTACAACCGCGGCGAAACCTTCGGTGGTCAGGATCTATTCAGCCAATTCGGAGGACTCGAGGATATTCTCCATCAGTTCTTCGGTGGCGGGTTCGGCGGTTTCGGTGGCGGGTTCGGGAGCTCTCGTCGGGGTCCTCAGCGAGGGCAGGATGTCGCGATCCGGATCGAACTGGAACTCGTTGAGGCGGCCTTTGGGCTCGAACGTGAGGTCGAGTTCGTTTCTGCCGTGACATGTGAGACGTGCGGAGGCAACGGCGCCGCTCCAGGGCATGAACCCGTCATATGTCGAACATGTGGTGGGCAGGGTCGCGTACAAGCAGCACGCCAGACCTTGCTCGGCACGATGATGACGGTGACAGATTGTCCGGACTGCTCGGGGACCGGTCGACGCATCGACCAGCCGTGCGACCAATGTGCGGGGGAGGGCCGGACTCGGGGCACACGAAAATTGACCGTGGACGTTCCTCCGGGCGTCGATACGGGAACCCGCCTCAGGCTCAGCGGCAAAGGGGGTGCCGGGCAGCGGGGTGCGCCGAGTGGGGATGTGTTCGTTGAGGTCAATGTTCGATCGGACGATCGGTTCGAGAGGGTCGGGGACGATCTCCATCACCGTCTCAGCATCGGGTTCACGGAAGCTACGTTCGGAATCGAGGTCGAGATCCCCCTCCTCGACGGAGGCACCGACGCGCTCGAGATCCCGGCAGGTACCCAGCCTGAGACCGTATACCGGCTCGGCAAGAAGGGTGTCCCGAGGCTTCAGCGTCGTGGTAGGGGCGATCTCCTCATTCACGTCGAGATCACCGTTCCGACCGATCTCGATACCGCGGAGGAAGAGGCATTGCGCGAGTACGCGTCGATCAGAGGCGAGACGCCGTCTGTCAAGAAACGCGGCTTATTCCGGAGATGAGGCATCGGCCTCATCTGACGCCGCGGTCAATGCTGTTGGCATCCCCCGTGCGAAGCGAATAGGGTGGCAGGTGTCCCGCACCGGGAGTAACATGGGGTGACAGAGCGTGTTCGAGTTAGCGCGCTCAGTGGCACGGGAGCAGTCGTGGAATACAACGAGAAGGTCGGTGAGCGGCTTCGAGCCATCCGCCAGCAACGCGGCATGTCCCTCCAGGATGTTCACCGATCGACGGGCGGTGAGTTCAAAGCGGCAGTCCTCGGTGCCTACGAGCGCGGTGAGCGGTCCTTGTCGCTTCCTCGCCTTCGCAGGCTTGCGATCTGCTATGACGTTCCGATGAACCAGCTCCTCCCGGAGGAGGACACGTACGAGATCGCGGTCGCCACGAGCGGTGGTGTCTCGATCGATCTGAAACGTCTCGATGAACTCGACGACGAGACAGGCAGCGTCGTGGACCGGTTCCTCCGTAGGATCCAGGTGCAACGCCAGGACTTCAACGGCAAGGTCCTCACGATCCGCTCAAGCGACATCGCGATGCTCGCGATGCTGCTCGAGGTACCCGATGCCGAACTTGCCAGTCGCCTTGGTCGGGACGTGACGATCCCGTAGCCAACGCGAACCTCCCTTCCCTTCCCTACACGTCCCTCGCCGATATACTCGCGAGCACTCTTGTTGCGCCATCCATACGCACGAAGCCAGGAAAGACGAGGAGCGAGGCCTTGACCGTCCCGTCGGATACTGATGCACGGGTGCGCGTCCCCTCCAATCACCTGATGGTGGAGCTTCTCGGTAACAGGGACGTGCACCTTCGACGCGTCGAGGACGCGTTCAGTGGCGCGCGCCTCATAGCCCGAGGTAATGAGATCGACATCACAGGAGATGACCGAGAGGTCGCTCTCGTGCGCACGGTTCTCGACGAGTTGCTTGTGCTTGTGCAAGAAGGTCAATCACTCGACGCCGACCGTGTCGACCGGGTGATCAGCATGGTGAAATTGGATGTTCCCGAGCCCTCCGGCGTGTTCACCGATTCCATCGCGGTGGGGCGCGGCAAAGTTGTCAGAGCCAAGACGCTCGGTCAGAAGAGATACGTCGATTCGATCAGGGACAACACTCTCGTGTTCGGTATCGGTCCCGCAGGTACCGGTAAGACCTATCTGGCTATGGCGTGCGCTGTGGAGACGCTGTTGTCGGGAGCGACACGCAGGATCATCCTTTCCAGGCCGGCGGTTGAGGCAGGGGAGCGGCTCGGGTTCCTTCCCGGCGACCTTGCGGCAAAGGTGGACCCCTATCTGCGTCCGCTGTACGACGCACTCTACGAGATGCTCGGGCCGGAAGAGACCGGCCGACTCATGGACCAAAGAACCATCGAGATCGCGCCGCTGGCCTATATGCGCGGCCGCACGCTCAACGATGCGTTCGTGGTCCTCGACGAAGCACAGAACACGACGCCTGAGCAGATGAAGATGTTCCTGACCCGTCTCGGCTTCAACTCGAAGATGATCATCACCGGCGATGTCACGCAGACGGATATCGGAATCGGCAAGCCATCCGGCCTGTCGATCGTCCGCAACGTATTGCACCAGGTCGATGGTGTTGGATTCGTGGAGCTCACCGGCGACGACGTCGTTCGTCATAGGATCGTTGCCGCGATCGTCGATGCCTACGCTGTGTACGAGGCCCAACGAAAGGCCGAGCGATGAGTCACTGGATGGACGTGAACCGGCAGGTCTTGAATCTCGGGATCCTGGGACTCACGATCCTCATCGCATCGGTCATCCTCGTTTTCGGATACGTGAGTACCCCGGAGGTCCCGCCCGAGATCGCGGTCGGGCAACGATCACCCCAGGATTTCGTCGCCAACCGATCGACATCGGAGAT
>BTQS01000044.1:0-12906 GCA_036985995.1 Acidimicrobiia bacterium | reverse complement strand
CACAGGTCGATCATCGGAGGTCGCATGCACAGCCACATCACGATCGAAGTCGGGATCGACGAGGATGCAACCACTACGCTCGTCCACGCAACCCTCAACATTCGAGGGGATCACTTCAATGCCACCGGGCGAGCGAAACGCAACCCTATCGATCCGTCCGTCCCTGTCATTGGCGAAGAACTTGCTCTCGCCCGAGCACTCGGATTGCTCGAGGAGCAGATCATCGACTCGGCGTACGCCAAGATCGAGAGCAGCAAGACGAGTATCACGTAGTAGGAAGATAATCACCGGATAGTGGACGCGACGGCCCCGAATAATCGGTCCCCCTTTCAAGGGGGACGGCAGAGGAGCGCCAGCGACAATGCAGGGGGATCGCCTCCTGCAGCACCCTCCAGGCTCGAGGACTCGCCTGTCCTCCCTCGAGGGAGAACCAAAGAGTGGTCGGAATCGGTAGGGAAGATCCTCCTCCTATCCGCGGGTTGTATCTCCGCGAGCGACCCACTCGCGCGAAAGGGGCACCCTTTCGGGTACCCCTTTCTCAACCTCGACCCGGTAACGGGTCTGCGGTGCGTCGGACCTAGAAGTCCATGCCGCCACCACCGTGATCGTGACCACCTGCCATCGCTGGAGCATCCTCAGGGACCTCTGCGACGAGTGCTTCAGTGGTGATCAGTAGCGCAGCGATAGACGCAGCGTTCTGGAGAGTAGAACGGGTCACCTTGGCCGGATCGATGATGCCGGCGGCAATGAGATCTTCGTACTCGCCCGTTGCGGCGTTGAAGCCCTCGCTGCCCGAGTGC
This sequence comes from Acidimicrobiia bacterium, assembly GCA_036985995.1. Classification (GTDB taxonomy): domain Bacteria; phylum Actinomycetota; class Acidimicrobiia; order Spongiisociales; family UBA5794; genus JAMBLL01. Next base: position 12,106 of record BTQS01000044.1, on the reverse strand, counting down.
TCGTTCTTCACCTGGTCAACGACGACTCCGCCTTCGAAGCCGGCGTTGATCGCGATCTGACGGATCGGGGCCTCGAGCGCGCGGCGGACGATCTGACGACCGGCCTTCCAGTCATCGCTCTTGCCGCGGAGCTTGTCTATCGCCGCCTGGCTACGGAGAAGCGCAACACCACCACCGGCGACGATGCCCTCATCGACAGCGGCGCGGGTTGCCTGGATGGCATCCTCGATACGGTGCTTCTTCTCCTTGAGCTCGACCTCGGTCGCAGCGCCGACACTGATGACGGCAACACCACCGCTGAGCTTGGCAAGACGCTCGGACAGCTTCTCACGGTCCCAATCGGAGTCGGAGTTTTCGATCTCTTGACGGATCTGCTTCACGCGGGCCTCGACATCAGCCTTTGAGCCGGCACCCTCGACGATCGTTGTGTTGTCCTTGGTGATGACAACCTTACGGGCGGTACCGAGCATGTCGAGCGTCACGCCGTCGAGCTTCAGGCCAACCTCTTCAGAGATGACCGTTGAGCCCGTGAGGATCGCGACGTCCTGTAGCTGAGCCTTCCGACGCTCACCGAACCCGGGAGCCTTGACGGCAACCGAGGTGAACGTCCCACGGATTTTGTTGACGACGAGCGTTGCAAGCGCTTCACCCTCAACGTCCTCGGCGATGATCAGGACGGGCTTGCTCGTCTGCATCACCTTCTCGAGAACAGGCACGAGATCCTGAACCGAACCAATCTTCTGGTTCGCGATCAGGATGTACGGATCGTCGAGGACAGCTTCTTGACGGTCAGGATCCGTGATGAAGTATGGAGAGATGTAGCCCTTGTCGAACTGCATACCCTCGGTGAACTCGAGGTCAACACCGAACGTCTGGGAATCCTCAACCGTGATGACACCCTCGTTGCCGACCTTGTGCATCGCATCGGCGATCGGGTGGCCGATCGTCGTATCGGCCGCAGAGTTCGAGGCTACATACGCGATCGCTTCGCGGTCGTCCGAGCTGACAGGCGTCGCGAGCGCTTCGATCGCCTCGACAACCGTGTTCACAGCTTCTTCGATACCGCGACGCATCTCCATGGGGTTCGCGCCTGCGGTCACGAGACGGAGGCCATCGGCCACCATCGCTTGGGCGATGACTGTTGCCGTTGTCGTACCGTCGCCGGCAACGTCGTTCGTCTTGTTTGCGACCTCCTTGGCGAGCTGAGCACCCATGTTCTCGAATGGATCATCGAACTCGATCTCTTTGGCGATCGTCACACCATCGTTTGTGATGGTCGGAGCGCCCCACTTCTTCTCCAGGACAACGTTGCGGCCCTTCGGGCCGAGCGTCACCTTGACGGTGTCGGCGAGCTTGTCGACACCGGCCTGGAGGCCGCGACGGGCCTCATCATTGAACTTCACTTCTTTGGCTGCCATGTAGGTAATCCCTTCTAGCCCAGGACGGCGAGCACGTCACGGCTCGAGAGGATCAAGTAGTCCTCACCGTTGTGCTTCACCTCGGTGCCGCCGTACTTCGAATAGAAGACAACGTCACCTACGTTGACATCGACGGGGATACGTTCTCCGTCTTTGAACTCACCCGGCCCCACGGCAAGGACTTCGCCGAGCTGCGGCTTTTCCTTCGCTGTGTCCGGAATCACGAGACCGCTAGCTGTACGGGCCTCTTCTTCATCTTGGGGCTTCACGACGATGCGATCACCCAAAGGCTTGAGATTCATCCGACTTTCTCCTTCGTGTCGAGTTAGCAGTCGGTGCTTACGAGTGCCAATTATAGCAAGATCTGGCACTCTCTGGACGCGAGTGCTAGATCACGGGAAACCGAGCGTAAGCGAAGCGAGTTACCTATCGAGCTGATCGAGAGCTTCCGATTCCGACTCGTACAGCCCTGCCTCTACAGAACGCCTCTCGAGTGATCTTCCCAACTTCAAACGAGTGAACCCACTCGTGCTGTGCCGCGACACGTTGTCGTAGTAGGTGGAGCTCACGTACTCGACCGCGTCGGCGTACCGATCGGCCACCTCTTCATCGAGTTTGAATCGGTCGTAGTTGACAATGCTGTTCACCCGACGACCGAGGGGGCCAAGCAGCGCATCAACAGCCGCCACAACCTCTTCGATGTCCTCGTTGGTGCGAATGTGCATCCCGCTGTAGTCCATGAACACTGTGTTCGAATCCGCGTCGTATGACAGGCGCTCCCCAACCCTGGTATCGAGCATGAGCGAGCGGAGCCCAAGAGATTCTGAGGCGTAGAGTCGACGGTTCGCTTCCTTGACATCGTCGGCACGAACCTCGAACGGCAGGAGGTCGAGTATCTGCCGCTGCAGATCGATGCCTGGAGCGATCTCAACGAGGGTGAGGCCACGGTCTTCGAGCCGCAGCACGCATCGCTCGGTGACGATGAGCACGTTTTGACCTCGATCGTGTGCTAGGTCGCCGGAGAAGGTGATCTGCTCAACCTCCGAAACGAACTTCTTCACCGTCCCCTCTGCAACTATTTCGACACCCTCTGGCCCAACGACCGTCTTCAATCCGCCACTGGTGAACGTCGTGAGGAACACGACGTTCATCGTTCTCTGGGTGAGGTTGATGAATCCACCGCAGCCGGTGAGCCGATTCGAGAACCTGCTCACATTGACATCACCCCTTCCGTCGATCTGCGCCACCCCGAGGAATACGGCGTCCAGTCCGCCGCCGTCGATGAAGTCGAAAGCGGCAGCGTGGTCGATCACAGCCTGGTGGTTGACCGCACCACCGAAATCGAGGCCGCTCTGAGGAACGCCGCCTATGACTCCGGGATCGACGGTGAGCGTCGCGAGATCCTCTACTCCCTCCTCTCCAACGAGTCTGCCGACGAGGTCTGGAAGCCCGATGCCGAGATTCACGACGGTATCCGCCTTGAGCTCGAGTGCAGCTCTCCGAGCGATCACCTTCTTGTGGTCGAGCGGCAGCGGCTTCAGGTCGCCTACGGGCACCCGAATCTCGCCAGACATCGCCGGGCTGAATTGCGTCCCAAAGGTCTGCATGTGATGTGAGGCATCCGCGACCACTACGGCGTCCACGAGCACGCCGGGGATACGCACGAGCCTCGAGTCGAGCGAGCCGACCTCTGCGACTCGCTCCACCTGGCAGATAACGATGCCACCCGACGTCTTGGCGGCTATCGCGAGCGAGAGCGCCTCGAGGTTGAGTGCCTCCCTCTCCATCGTTGTGTTCCCTTCGGGGTCAGCGGTCGTACCTCGAATCAGAGCCACGTCGATTGGGAACGATCGATAGAACAACCACTCCTCACCACCGATCGAGGAGAGCTCCACGAGGTCCTCTGTTGCGGACGCGTTCACCTTGCCTCCGGCGAGACGAGGATCCACGAAGGTTCTGAGGCCGACACATGACAGCAGTCCCGGTGCGCCGGCCGCAATGGTTCGATACAAATGAACCAACACACCCTCCGGGAAGTTGTACGCCTCCAACTTCTCAGCGACGGCAAGCTCGGCGATCTTCGGGACCAGCCCGTAGTGACCGCCGATCACACGCCTAAGTAGTCCCTCATGACCGAGGTGGTTGAGGCCTCGCATCCGACCATCGCCCTGCCCACCTGCAAAAACCAGAGTGAGATTCGTTGGTGAACCATCGGATGTGTAGCGATCCTCGAGGGCCATCAGAACCTGTTCAGGGACGCCATGCCCACCGTATCCGGACGTGGCAACGGCATCACCGTCCTGAATCAGTTGTACGGCGTCACTATCGCTAATGACCTTGCTGATCGGCATCGTCGATTCCCCCGATCGCTCACCTTGATCAGAACCTACACGACGCTCCTATCCATCGAGCACGGAAACAAGCGCGGCGCGGTCCACGATCCCAACCACTTCGCCGTTGCGGACCACGACATCTTGCCCGCCCGGCCCAACCGGCCGTAGGAAAAGGGATTCGAGCGGATCCGATGACTCAACGATGTCATCGGGCCCGATCGCCACCATCAGCGCGCGGACGCGAACGGAGGGCCAGCGCGATGGAGCCACGGCATCGATCTCATCCTGTCCGATGACCCCAACGACGCGGCCACCAGACTCCACGGGAAGTGACCGCAAGGAAGGACCGAAATCGTAGCGGCTCAGCAGGGTCGATGCGGTCCAGTCGCGGGATACAGCCTCGGGAGTTGGGCGCATGACATCGGCCACGACCAACCCATCGAAGGCAACACTGAGCTCTTCGCGACGACCAGCCACCGTTGCTGTTTGAGCGAGGAACCAGCCGGCTACGACGGTGAGAACTCCGAGCGACGGACTCATGATCAACAGTAAAACTCCCAAGAGCATCGCGAGCCATCCTGCTCTTCGTCCGATCGACGTGACGATCCTGGTCGCGGCTACCCGGTCCCTAGCTCCCGAGGCGAGGGCCCCACGTAGGATCCTCGCGCCATCGAGCGGCCATCCTGGTATGAGGTTGAACAGCCCGATGGCAACATTGGCGAGCACCAGGGCCCACAGGGCTCGCCCGGCTACAGATGTGTCGCCAACTACAAGCACCCCGAGGGCGAGTAGCCCACCAAACGCAACAGACGCCAAAGGCCCGACCACAGAAATCGCGATTTCATCGCGCGGAGATGATTTCCCCGCGATCACCGAATAGCCACCGAATATGTAGAGGTGGATCTCGCGCACAGCCAAGCCACGCCTCTTCGCTATGACGGAATGGCTCAGTTCGTGAACGACCACCGAAACCAACACGACGATCCCTGCGACGAGGGAAACAATGCCCGTCGTCTCGGATCTCGCGGACAAGCCTGAACGGTTCAGATCAATCAGCACCGCGATGCCGAACAGGAAGGCGAGCGCAAACGCCGACGTGTCGGCAACGATCGGAACGCCTGCGAACCGGCCGAGTCGGATCCCGCCTCTCACGTGCCCAACCGACGTCCAGGATCGACATCCCCCGTGAGGGGATCACCGTGCGCACCATGCTCCATCTTGTGGACGGCGACGCTCGCGATCATTGCTCCGTTGTCTGTACACAGCGTTGGCTCTGGCACGAACAGCCCTACACCGCGAGACTCGGCCTCTTGCGCGAGGCGCTCGCGCAGCCGCCGGTTGGCTAACACTCCCCCACCTCCACCAACGACCTCGACTCCTGTCGCTTCGACCGCATTGAATGTCTTGGAGACGAGCACATCCACGATCGCTTCCTGGATGGATGCCGACACATCGGAACGTGGTGGAAGTTCGCCTTGCGACTTGGCCTTCTCGAGATGGGTGACGACGGCAGTCTTGAGACCTGAGAAGGAGAGGTCATACGGACGGTCGCGCAGGGCCCGCGGGAAGGCTATCGCTGTCGGATTCCCACCTTCGGCATCGCGGTCGATCGCAGGACCGCCCGGGTATCCGAGACCCATGAACCTCGCGAGCTTGTCGAAGGCCTCGCCGGCTGAGTCGTCGATGGTTCCTCCGAGTACCTCGTAATCACCCCACGCCTTCACGTGAACGATCTGACTGTGCCCTCCGCTCGCAAGTACCACGACAGCCGGGGGCTCGTATCCACCGAACGCCAGCCGGGGAGCGAACAGGTGGCCCTCCATGTGATCGATCCCGTACAGCGGCTTCTCGAGTGAGTACGCGAGCGACTTACCGAACGAGTATCCAACCATCAGCGCTCCCACGAGTCCGGGTCCCTGCGTGACGGCCACTGCATCGAGCTCGTCGGGATGGATGCCCGCCATCGTGATGGCCTGATGCACCAATGGCCGGATAGCTTCGACGTGCGCCCTCGCTGCCACCTCCGGAACGACCCCACCGAATCGCGCATGTATGTCGACCTGGCTTGCGAGAACCGAGCTCCGCACCTCCATTCCGTCCAGGACCGCTACACCAGTCTCGTCGCAGCTTGTCTCAATGCCGAGGACGAGAGGGCCGCTCATGCCGCATCCTCCCGCAACGAGTCACGGATGGCTGTGATCCTCTCCTGATACTCGGCCGTATCGATATCCGTCGCCCACATCACGAGCGCATCCTCGTCCTTGTAGTAGTTCTTTCGTCTGCCAACTGGCTGGAACCCGAAACGGTGATACAAGCCCTGGGCCCTGTCGTTCGAGACCCTCACCTCGAGGGTCAAGTGCCTCGTATTGGCGTCGATAGCCTCATCCATCAGCCGAAGCATGAGCCGGGTACCGAGCTGGTGACCTCGAGCATGGTGCGCAACGGCGATCGTGGTGATGTGAGCATCACCCTCGACGATCAACAGGCCGCAGTAACCGAGCGGCGCCCCTGCGTCATCGACTGCCACCAGGTAGCGCCTGTTCTCCATTGCGAGTTCATCGAAGAACACCCTTGGAGACCACGGCTGGGGATAGATCTCACATTCGAGCGAGACGACCGCTGGAATGTCTGCTCTGGTCATAGGCCGGATCGACACGTTCATTCGGGCCACGCTCCTTCGGAACGGAATGCCTTCCAGTTGATCGCCACATCGGGCTCGCGCATGTAAACGGGGCGGATGTCGTCCGCGTTGGTCACCCTTCCCTGCTGCGCTTTCATGGCTGCGATCTCGACAATCGTCTCAGCAGACGGGTATCTGGGCCTCCCTTTGCGCACCTTGTGCAAGCCGGTAAACGTCGATTCGGGCATCGACGCCCAATCACCGACAACGAGACTGTCGGAGCCGTCTGAATCGAGGAGCGCCTTGAAGTACTCGGGCGTGACAACCTCAGCCGACCCATCCGGTGCTACTCCACCCGGCAGCGGCCTGAACGAGGCGATCGCAAACTGGCCTCTCCGCATGTCGACCACCGACCAGATCCGTCTGCGGCCCGTCGCTGCTCGGAGTGCGATCACCGTGAGGGACGACACAGTGACCATCGGTGCCCCGACCGCGGCCGCGAACGCCTGAGCGGAAGCGATACCAGCACGAAGCCCCGTGTATGGACCGGGCCCGACGTCTACGGCGACGATGTCGACGTCGCGAGGCCTCCAGTCAGCCTGAGCGAAACAGAAATCGATCGCAGGCATCAGAAACCCAACGTGACCTCTCCGGTCGACGTTCACAGACATCCCGCGAAGTTCTCCGTCCCTTCCGATGGCGACTGAGGATGCCGGGGTCGCGGTCTCGATAGCGAGGATGTTCACGAAAGCACCGCCAGATTCCGCTCGGTCCACGAACCCTGAGGCTCGAACGTGATCCGCCTCTCGTCACCTTCGATCTCGAAGTGGATCATCAGCCTGTCCATCGGCAGGCTCTCGGCGATCGCATCACCCCACTCGATGAGCACGGCTCCATCAAGACCGTCGTCGGGCAGTTCGAGGTCGTGGAACTCTGCCAAAGATCCAAGCCGGTAGGCATCTGCATGGATAAGAGGGAGAAATCCATCTCGATAGATGCGAGCGATGATGAACGTCGGGCTCGTGATACGATCCCTGATGCCAAGGCCCTGTGCAACGCCAGAAACGAACAAGGTTTTCCCGGCACCGAGACGTCCCGACAGCAGCACGATGTCGCCGGCCGTCAGCAGCGGGGCGAACCTGCGGCCGAGTGCCAGTGTGTCGTCAGGGCTCGAGGAGATGATCTCGATGGTCATTGCGGTGGTCCTCCGAAGAGTCCCATCTGGGTGCATTCATCCTGGGTCGTTGTGGGCACGATGTCGTCGACATCTGCCTGCTGGGTCTCAAGCGAAATCCTACCGTCGATGACCATGCGCACGAGCCGAAAGTCGGCCCGGATGTCGTCTGTTACCCGGTCACCCCCACGCAGGGCCGCCGCGGGGTGGAATGTGGGTACGAGGTAGCGGCCCCACCACTCATAGGCCGTTCCGCGGAGCCGGCTGATGCCCGTCGTCGTGCGGAGCAGCAGCTTCGACGAGAAGTTCCCAAGGGTCACGACCACCGCAGGGTCCACCAGCTCGATCTGACGCCGAAGATAAGGCTTGCACGCATCGATCTCGTCGGGCCGTGGGTCGCGGTTTCGTGGCGGCCTGCACTTGACCACGTTCGCGATGTACACATCGTCACGTCCGAGATCGATCTCGCGGAGCAGCTTCTCGAGCAGTTGACCAGATCGCCCGACGAAGGGCAGGCCTTGTTCATCTTCCTGGCGGCCCGGACCTTCACCGACGATCAACACGTCGGCGTCCGGTGATCCTGATCCGAAAACGACATTCGTCCGTCCCTCGCTCAGAATGCACTCGGTGCATGACGCCGCGATGACCGAAAGGCCAGCGAGGCTGCCGACGTGTCGATACGACCCGCTCACAGTGACTCTCGAGACATGACCGCCCGCACGATCGATCGCGCGACCACGTCAAACACCGCTTCTGCGACAAGATCGATGTCGGCCTGCACAGAGAGAGAAGCGACAACGAACACCGTATCGCCGTCGTATCGGGTGTGTGTCGGCCGCACAGTCGCGCCGAGCGCATCGTGCGCTCGCACGGCAAGGCGTCGCAGTTCGTTGCGGTCATCGATGTCGGCGTCGCTCGCCACCGCGATCAGCGTCGTGTTGTGTCCGAAGGGACTGCCATAGTCGGAGCGGTCCGCCTCGTTCGATCCGGTGAGCCGCTGCCCGTCAAGGCTGTACACATCGCCGACTGCGTTGAGAACGACCAACGCACCAACGGTGGCATCGCCGACCGTCACCGATGCAGATCCGATCCCGGCCCGGGTGGCATTGCCGATACCACCGATCTTGCCGACGGTGGCTCCGGTACCGGCTCCTACAGAGCCCATCTCGACCGATCCTTCGTTTCGCGCTAGATATGCGGCACGACCTTCCGAAGGCCCGGGACGGATGTCGGCGCGACCAACCATGAGGTCGTAGATGATCGCAGCCGGAACGATAGGGACAGGACCTGCCGGTGTCGGCGCGCCTCGCCCCTCCCGTTCGACCTCCTCGACAATCCCCTGGGCTGCCGCGAGTCCAAACGCGCTGCCTCCCGACAGCATGAGCGCGTTGATCGTGACGGGTCTGATGGCATCACCGAACAAACCGAGCTCGCGTGTGCCTGGGGCACCGCCCCGAACATCCGCAACAGCGACATTCGGTTCAGCGAACGTCAGCACGGTCACTCCCGTGGCGGCGTCCTTGTCGGTGTGGTGGCCGACGAGCACGCCTGGGACGTCCGTGATCGTGTCACGCATCGCCGCGACCTCCTTGTATGTACCGCCGGGGCAACCTCGGGCCGAAATGGCACACGACCTCGTAGGTGATCGTTCCGAGGAGATCCGCCCACTCCTCGGCGGGTATCGCTGTGTCACCCTGTGTGCCGAGAAGAACGACCTCGTCGCCGACAGCGGCGTCGTCCGTGCCGAGGTCGACAACCACCATGTCCATCGTCACGTGGCCCGCGAATGGGTACCGCTTACTGTTGATGATGACCGATCCGGGCCGGGAAAGGTTCCGACTGACGCCGTCTGCGTACCCGACCGGAACCGTCGCAACGCGGTGTGCACCCTCGAGCTCGCGGATCCTCCCGTACGACGGTCGCGCCCCTGTGGGAAGACGGCGCACGTACCCAACGTGGCTCACCACCTTCATCACGGGCACCAGGTCGACTCCTTCGCCACTCTCTGGCGTCGGCCGTAACCCGTACAAGCCGAGCCCAATCCGACACATGCTGTGACGCGTCTCCGGAAGGTCGAACGCTGCGGCCGAGTTGGCGGCGTGCAGCAGTTTCGGCTCGATGCCTTCCATCTCGAGCGCTTCCACGAACCTGAGAAGTGCTGTGTTCTGCCTGACCGTGTACTCGCGATCCTCATCCGCGACAGGGAAGTGTGTGCAAACGCCCTGAAAGGTCAACCGCTCGTCGGCGTGGATCGTACGAGCGATCTCGAAAGCCTCAATGGGTGGCGCACCGACGCGGTGCATGCCAGTATCGAGTTTGAGATGGACGGGATACGGCGCCGCCGACGCGCGCACGGCGGTCTCTGCCAGCCGGTCAACGAACTCGGCGCTGTACACCGTTGGCGTGAGCCCATAGGTGACAATGGTGGCCACATCCGTCAGCACCGGTTCCGACAATACGAGGATGGGGACATCGATGTCGGCCTCGCGAAGCCGGACACCCTCTTCGACAAGAGCCACTGCGAGCCAGGCCGCCCCACCGGCGATCGCTGCCTCTGCTACCGGGACGTCTCCGTGGCCGTAGGCGTCTGCCTTCACAACCGCACAAAGCTCGGCCGGTGCGATGTGGTCGGCGATCTGCCGCGCGTTGTATTCGACCGCGTTGAGGTCGATCTCGATCCAGGACGGACGCACTACGTGCTCCTCGATGTTGTGTGGCCATTCCCGAAGTCGGACACGACGGCGCCAACTTCGGCGACGAGTTCCGGAGCCGTCACGGTTCTCCTCGTTGCCAACCGCCGACCGGCGACACCGTGGAGATACGCCGCAGAGGCTGCCGCGACCAGTGCAGGGATGCCGGCCGCTGTGAACGCCCCGACGATGCCTGTGAGCACGTCCCCGGTTCCGATGCTGGCGAGCTCAGGACCTCCCGTGCCGACGACGATCTGCCTATCACCTGTCACGAACGTCGGGTTGCCCTTCAATATCACGACCGCGCCGGTGGTCTCTGCGAGCCACCGTGCCGCCTCCGGGGTCGGATCGTCGCCGGTGAGGCGTCGGAACTCTCCCGCATGAGGGGTGAGTACCGTCGGCGCCGTTCGGCCGACAAGGACATCCAGCCGAGCAAGGGCATTGAGGGCGCCTGCGTCAATTACCACGACCCCATCGAACTGACGGATCGTCCGCTCAACGAAGACCGTCGACACAGGTTCGAGGCCCGGGCCGATGATCAGGGTGTCATACCGTCCGAGCAGAGCCAGGACCTCCGACTCGTGGTCCCGCCACGAGTTCGTCTCACTCGCCTGGATCGCTATCAGGTCAGGCGCAAGGGTCTCGTATGTGCTCGCTGTCGCAGCCGTGGTGAGAATCGATGACACGCCTGCACCTGCCGCAAGTGCGCTTCGCGCTGCGAGAACGGCTGCACCCGTGAGGCCCGGGACACCACCTATCGTCGCAACCGCTCCGGCCGACCACTTGTGTGCTGCTCGACCACGTCGTGGTACGACGACATCGTCCGCAGTGAATCGGTACATCGATGCCTCACCGCCCGCAAGACCTATGTCATACACATCGACGACCCCGCTGCGGTCGGGTCCGGCTCCGAGCAGGTGGCCTGTCTTGAGCGCATGAAACGTTGCTGTTCGCTGGGCAGTGAACGCGGGACCCTCGACATTTCCCGTGTCTCCCGAAACACCCGAGGGGATATCCACAGCGAGCACGGGTATGTCCACGGCGATCCACGGAAGTACTTCGTCCGGTAAATGTCCCCTGAACCCCGTTCCGTACAGCGCGTCGATGACCAGGTCACCATCACTGATGCTACCGAGCGGCACGAGACGGACACCAGCGACGCGTGCTGCGCTCATCGCCCTGCCGGCTGCGGACTCAGGATCGGGCGTACCGTGATAGTGCACCGTGACCGTCGCGCCCCGGCGCTTCAGATACCTAGCGGCTACGTATCCGTCCCCGCCGTTGTTGCCAGGACCCGCGATCACGTGTACGACAGAGCCGTACCCCACCCCCATCGCAACGGCTGACAACGCGATACCGTACCCGGCGGCATCCATCAAGGCGTCGACAGCCCGGCGCGATTCAGCGTCGACCTGCTGCATCGCTGCGACCGAGAGGATGGGATCCATCAGGCGTGCTCTCCCACCGAGACAACAAAGACCATCGCGTTGTCCCCGGTATGGGTGATGGTGATCTTGATGTCCATGACCCCAAGGATGTCGGCGCGTTGCTTCGCCTTCCCGTAGAGGACGACGCCGGGCGGACCGCCGCCGGTGATCTCGATGTCACGCCACGGAATCCGCCTCCATCCGGTGAACATGCTCTTCATCACCGCTTCCTTGCCCGCGAACCGGGCAGCGAGCCGTTCCGACGGGTCTACAAACCGATGTGCGTACTCCCACTCAGAATCGGTGAAGCACCTGCGCCGAAACGCCTCCGGGCTCTTGCGCAGCAGCCTGCGCACCCTTGACACCTCAGCGAGGTCGATGCCGAGCCCGATGATCTCCATGGCTCGCAGGGTACAGCAGCCGACAGCCGACAGCTGAAACAGC
>BTQS01000043.1:0-12974 GCA_036985995.1 Acidimicrobiia bacterium | reverse complement strand
GGTTTCGCTTCGGTCTTCGCGACTATCGCCGCAACATCGCCTTGTGGGTGCTGCTGGTCGCACTTCCAGTCCTCTTCATCTCACTCAGCTTCTACGTCACGCCGGGCGACCCGACACCGGTCGAACTCACCGACAAAGGCGTTACAGCCATCAAGATTCTTTCGCTGGCCGACGTCCACGGCGCCATCATGGTCCCTATCACCCTCGCGTTCCTCGCCGGGCTCTCCGGCCTGTTCGTCGTCCAAGGATCGATAGAGGCCGATGCCCGCCTCGCCATTGCAGGTTTTCGTCCGCGCGAGATCCTTTCCTCCAGGCTCGGCACCATCGTGCTTGCAGCGTTGCTCGCCACGGTGGTGACGCTCGCTGTTACAGCCATCGACTTCGCTCCCGAAAACTGGGGCTGGTTCGCAGCGGCAAGCGTGCTGGTAGCCGTCACTTACGGCATGATCGGTGTCCTCGTTGGTGTTCTGTTCGGACGCCTCGGAGGGCTCTATGTGATGTTCCTGGTGCCGTTCATAGATGTCGGACTGGCCCAGAACGTCATGTTCTCGGCTGCCCCGCCGAGTTGGGGAGCCATACTCCCCGGCCGCGGCGCTTCCCAGATGCTCATAGACGCCGCGTTCACGCCCACCTTCGACACGTTGGGCGCGTTGTTACTCGCCCTGGCCTGGCTCGTCGTGCTCGTCGCCGTGACCGCAACAGTCTTCCGGCGTATCGCCCAACCGAAGACGGCCTGAAATTAGTTAGCTACGAGATTGGTAATTAGATCGAACCATCGGTACATTTCATGTCAGTAGTTGGTCCCAGGAAGCCTGCGGCCTTCCCGGGCACGCCTGGCGTATGACCTCTGGAGGCACCGATGCTCGAACCTGACCGGGCCGATGACCCCGACCGGCGAGCGATCGGGGTCATCCTGGTGACGTCTCCCCGCTGCCACTTCTGCAACGACGCGCAGAAGCTGCTCGAGGATCTTGCCAGCCTGTACCCCCTTTCTGTCCAAAGGATCGACCTCGAGACGGACCAGGGCGTCGCTATCGCCGCGCGGTTCCGGGTGCCGTTTCCGCCCGTGTTGTTGATCAACGGCGTCTACTTCGGGCACGGGCGAATCTCGCGGGCGAAACTCACCAGGGCGCTCGACGCGGTCGTTGCGACAGAGATGTCCCCATGAGCAACTCCCACGATCCGCCACGCAGAGGTTGTTGACGTGGAAGGCATCTTTCTCGGTGGTTCCCTGCTCGCCGCTTTCCTCGCAGGGTCGGTGGCGTTGTTTGCGCCGTGCTGCGTCACGGTCCTGTTCCCTGCCTATCTGTCGGCAGCGGTCCGAAACAGCCGCTGGCGATTGATACCTCTGACGTTGATCTTCGCCGCCGGGATCGCCGTTGTGCTCGTACCCGTCACACTGGGGCTGGGGTTCCTCGCCCGTGGTCTTCTCAAGTATCAGGGGGCGATCTACATCGCAGGCGGGGTGCTCATGTTGGTCCTCGCAGCGCTTGCGCTGTCCGGGCGGGGATGGACGCTCCCGATCATGCGGGGATCCCCCGACGTCCGGCGAACCGACACCGGTGGGGTGTTCGCGCTCGGAGTCTTCTCGGGTGCCGCTTCTGCCTGCTGCGCCCCCGTTCTCGCAGGTGTCCTCACACTGTCAGCGGTGGCACCCAGCCTCATCCAGGGGGTTGGAATCGGATTGGCCTATGTGTTCGGGATGGTGTTCCCCCTCGTCGTGCTTGCTCTGGCCTGGGACCGATTCGGTGCCAAGTTCCGAGACAGGATGCAAGGCGGGGAACGGCACTTCCGCTTCGCGGGTCGCACCTTGACTGTCACAACACTCAACCTGGTCGCCGCCGCGATGTTCGGTCTCTTGGGCATCGCTTTGATCGCACTAGGGGTCACAGGTTCAACGCTCGCTCCCACCGCCCAGGTCGCGGCCGGGGTCTGGCTCCAGGATCGCCTCCTCCCATTTGTGGCATGGCTCGGACCGGTTCCCGACTTCGTCATCGGCGCGGTCTTGATCGCCATCGCCGTTGCCGCGGTCGCCATCTCCGGTCGCAGGCGGCGGCCCACGTCACAAGACACAACATCTCCCGATAGGAGTTGCCATGACAAGAAGGAAGAAACCGACGACACCGTCCCCACCACGTCCGAAGACCAAAGATGAGAAAGGACAGAGAGCAAAGGTCTGGGGATGGGCCGCCATCGTCATTCCCGTCGTCGGCCTGCTCATAGTTGCCGTCCTCGGTGCGTTCGATGATGCCGGTGGCGGTCCGGTCGATGTGAAATCTGCAGCACCAGCGTTCGAACTCCCCACCACTAGCGGATCCAGTGTCAGCCTCGACGGTGTCCTGGCCGAGGGCCCGGCATTGCTCTACTTCGCCATGGGTGTGGGTTGCGACATCTGCTTCTACCAGATTCCCGAAATCAACGACGCGTTGGCCGAAAAAGGTGTCACGCTCGTTCCGATCATGGTCGAGCCCGGACCAGTCATTGCCGCGGAGGCGCAGCGACTCGGGGTCACGACCCCCATCCTCATCGACACCGATCTGGCCGTGTCGAATGCCTACGACATGATCGGGATCTACGGCCATCGGAATACGCCGACGCACAGCTTCGCCCTAGTGGATCAAGACGGTCAGATCGTATGGAGACAGGATTACCCGGATGTGTTCATCCCCCTCGAGAACCTTCTCGCCGACCTCGGGAACCTGATCTGAGACCGTGCTCGATCGCTTTGTGCGCTGTGTGGAAATGCGAGGATCTCAACGGGAGAGCGGAATGGAAACGACGAAACGCGACCCGGTGCCCGGACCGCGCGAGTGTGCGGTGATGTCGCCGCCGTGTCGGCGAACGAGGCTACGGGCGACTGTGAGCCCGATGCCTGTACCACCAGGCAGACTCGGATCAACCCGGTGAAAGCGATCGAAGACCCTAGCGAGGTCGTCCTGAGTGAGGCCCTTCCCGTTATCGGTGACCGTCACCGTCGCGCTGGCGCCGTCGCGCAGAATCGTAAGCACAACCCGACCGCCCTGCTCGGTGTACGTGATCGCGTTGCCAAGGATGTTGGTGAACACCTGGGTGAGGCGATCCGCGTTCGCGGTCACAGGTAGTCGACCGTCACCATCGACGGTGAACGTGATGTCCTTCTCCAGGAACAGTGGCCGGAGACCGTCCGCGGCCTCGACGGCGACCTCGCCTAGATCTAGCTGTTTCGTCTGTAACTCGAGTGCACCCTCCTCTGCCCGAGAAAGGAGGCTCAGGTCGGCAGCAAGGCGCTTCAGTCGTGCAGCCTCTCGCGCCGTCGCCCCGAACACCTCCTCGGTGGGCTCGAACACGCCGTCGAGCAGCCCTTCCATGTATCCCTCGATGGTGGTGAGAGGAGTGCGAAGCTCGTGAGCGACCTCGTTGATGAGTTGAAGCCTCCGCGCTTCGGTGGTTTCGAGGGATTGCGCGAGTGTGTTGATGTCCTCAGCGAGCGTGGCCAATTCGACCTCGCGCGGCACGGGAACGCGCTCGGAGTACTGGCCCCGTGCCAGCCTGCGCGCAGCGTTGCTCATCCGCTCAACAGGCTGGGCGATCCGCTGGGCCGCGATGATGCTCGCCACGACGGCCGTCACGGCGCTGACGACGAGTGCGACGATGAGCGCCGACCAGAGCGAATCGGTGAGTGAGGTCTCGAGCTGCCCCATCATCGAGCCGGTGCTGTCGCCCATCATGTCGTCGCTGAGGCCCATGCCCGAAACGTGATTCACGAAGAACCGCTGCGTGAGCGGCCCTGCCGTGAACACGATGGCGAGTACGCCCACGAACACCGCAGCGAGATGCGAGACGATCAAACGTCCACGCAAGGTCGAGAAAAACCGCGTCATCGCGGCTCCGCGACGAACTTATAGCCGACGCCTCGCACGGTCGCGATGTATCGCTGCTCGGCCGGTTCATCGCGCAAGGCTCTTCGAAGATTCGAGATATGCACGTCAACCACCCGGTCGACACCCACGAAATCCCAACCCCAAACCCGCTCCATGAGATACTCCCGCGTCATGACACGGCCCGGAGCCGACGCCAGGGAGTACAGGAGATCGAACTCGAGTGTCGTGACATCTACAGGCTGATCGTCGAGACACACTTCACGTCGAGATAGATCGATCGTCAGCCCATCGAACCGGAGAGGTCGTTCATCTTCTACCTCCGGGCGTCCCCGACGGAGCACGGCCTTGATCCGGGCGACAAGTTCCCTGGGACTGAACGGCTTGGTGACGTAGTCATCGGCACCGACCGTGAGGCCAACGACCCTGTCGATCTCCTCTGCTCGAGCGGTGAGCATGATGACCGGAACCGACGACGTAACACGAAGCTCACGCAACACATCGAACCCGTCCATCTCCGGTAGACCAACGTCGAGCAGCACGAGATCGGGATCTTCGCGACGCGCTAGATCGAGTGCCACAGTGCCATCGGTCGCTTCGATGACAACGAAGCCTTCAGCGCTGAGGTACTTGGCGAGCATGTCGCGAAGCTCTCGCTCGTCGTCGGCGAGCAGGACCCGGGGTTTCGGCATCGTATCCCTCACGAAGTTCGTTCCGGTAAAAGGTAGCGAGAGCCGTACGGTCGCCGCTACGAGGCGATCAGCCTTTCAAGCCGCTCCATGCGTCACGCATGTCAGAGCCACCCATGTCGGATCGACCCATGCCGAGGCTGAACGACTGCATGTGGGTCACCATATCCGGGAACCCGTCACCGAGAACGTCCTGCATGTGGCCAACCATTTCCGGCCACACGTCACCCATCTCAGTTTCCATCTCAGACCAGTGATCGGTTTGCGCGTCATCCGACGTTGCCGGTGCGCCGGGCATGCCCTGGGAAGCAACGGCGAGAGCGGTACCGGCAAACAGGGTAACTGCGATTGTTCCTACCACGATGAGCTTTCTCCACATCAGAGGCTCTCTTCGATGATCGACCTGCGGGAGCGAAACTCCTCACCATCGATCTCGCCACGTGCGTAACGATCCGCGAGTATCTCGATTGCCCTCGACTCGTTGTTTCCGGCGCGCGCCGGACGAACCGCAGTGACGATCAGCCATACGAACAGACCGAGAATGGCAAACATGAATAGACCACCCAGCGGGGCCCACCATCCGTATCCGTACATCATGTCGATGCTCCTTTCAAGAGGTTTCTCTCGATGTCCTCCCGTAGTCAACAGCAGCCGTGTCAAGCCCGTGCGGGCGGTCTTGTAAAGTTTCTGTAACGAGGAGCAGTCGATAGGGACGTCGCCTTCTGGCACTTCGCCGGGGTCGATGCCCCTTCACCGGTACGGAACGCCGTACCCCTCCCGGGGAGGGGTTTGCGAAAGCGAAGCTCGCTAGTATCCTCACCCGATGGCATTCTGTCGCGCTTGGAGCATGCGTCGCCCATGGGCGCATCGAACGCGAGACGGGCTGCCTTACCCAATGGGAAGATGATCTGAGGCCGTAAGGCCTCGAGGAGGAACTCCAATGAAGCGAATGGCGATACTGCTCGTTGTGCTCGCGTTGGTGGCGGCAGCCTGTGCCAGTGGCACCGGCGGTGACGACACTCAAACGACGACAACGGCAGCACCAAGCGGAGGCGGCGGCGATTCAACGACCACGGCCCCCCCAACGACCACAGTGCCCCCGACGGCTGAGGACGCCGGTGGCATCCTCACGATCGGGCTCTTCCAGGAGCCCGACAACCTGAACCCGTACCTTGCGGTGCAGACGGCAAGTCAGCTCGTTCGTGAGCTGGTCCTCGAGGGACTCGTTGATGCCGATCCCGAGGGAAATTACATCCCACAGCTCGCTGAGGTCCCCTCGGCTGCAGACGGGACGATCTCCGAGGATGGCCTCACGGTCACGTACAAGTTGAGGGACGGCATCACGTGGTCTGACGGCGACCCGTTCACGTCGCGAGACGTGCAGTTCACGTGGGAGGCGATCATGAACGACGCCAACGCCGTGAACTCGCAGAACGGATACGACAAGATCACGTCGGTCACGACGCCAGACCCACAGACCGCTGTTGTCACGTACAGCGAACTCTTCGCACCGGCGTTGTCGTTGTTCAGCATTCCTGAGGCGATCCTCCCTGCCCACGTTCTGGAAGGCCAGGCGTTCGGCGAGGCGGACTTCAACCGCACCCCGGAGGGCACGGGTCCGTACGTCGTGACGGAGTGGAATTCCGGTCAGTCGATCATCCTCGACAAGAACCCGAACTACCGAGTTCCCGACCGTCCATTGATCGATCGGGTCATCTTCAAGATCCTCCCGGACCAGAACGCAGGCATCGCTCAGATGCGAACGGGTGATATCGATGTGTTCTGGAACCTGGACAGTGGCGTGATCGACCAATTCCAGAACATTGAGAACGCAACTATTCAGGTGACACCATCGTCGAACATCGAGTACCTCGGACTCAACCTGAGTTCGGGCTCAGATCCAGCGAACCCACACTTCGCGTTCAGCGATGCAAGGGTGAGAACGGCGCTGGCAAAGGCCATCGACCGCACCCCGATCATCAACGATCTGTTGTTCGGATTGTCCGAAGCGGCGACATCGCCGATCGGCCTCGGCTGGGCCGCCCCTGAGGGCCTGACCAATCCTGCATACGACCCCGAAGGCGCCAAGGCGCTCCTCGAGGAAGCGGGATGGGTCGATAGCGGTGACGGAATTCGCGAGAAGGACGGGCAGAGGCTCACACTCGAGATCAGCACACCCGCCGGCCAGCAGGTGCGTGAGCTCACCGAGCAGGTGCTCCAGGAACAGTTCAAGGCCGTCGGCATTGAGCTCGTGATCAATAATGTGCCTGCAGCAACCCTGTTCGGTAACTGGGCTGAGAACGGGAAGCTCAAGCGTGGCGACTTCGACATCGTCATGGATACATGGGGTGCAGACCTCGATCCTGACGCCTTCCTGTCGACGTTGTTCCGTTCGGATCAGATTCCGAACGAGGCCAACGACGGTGCAGGGTGGAACTTCTTCCGCCTCGTCGACCCGACGCTCGATGCGGCGATCGACACAGGGCGTAGCACGCTCGACATCCCGACTCGGAAGGCCGCCTATCGCACGGTGGTTGAGCGGGTTCTCGATGCCGGCGTGTATCTCCCGTTGTACAAGCGGTCGGAGCTCGATGCGTTCAGTCTCGGCGTGACAGGTCAGTTGCCCAACCCATGGGATGACTTCACCTGGAACATCGAGGACTGGGTGATCAGTGAGGGATAATCGACAAGTAAACACCGACATGTGAGAGAGGAAGGGGTACGGCTTGCTGAAATTCGTAGGAAAGCGAATCCTGCAGGCCGTACCCATCCTCGTCGGCATATCTTTGGTGGCGTTCATTCTTCTCCAGCTCACCCCTGGTGGGCCGGGCGCCGCGTACCGCGGACTCGCGAACGTCAGCGCTGAGGACCTCGCACGGATCGAAGCCGAATTCGGGTTCGACCGGCCGCTCATCATTCAGTACTTCGCCTGGCTTGGCCAGTTCATCCAGGGAGACTGGGGAATCTCTTTCGTCGCTCGCCAGCCCGTGTTCGGCCTCATCATGGCGCGGCTTCCTGCAACCCTGCTGCTGATGGCATCGGGGATCACCGTCTCCCTCATCATCTCTATCCCCCTCGGCCTTATCGCGGCGATCAAGCGCGACACATGGGTCGACCACACGTTGACGTTCCTCAGCTTCGTGGGTCTGTCAATCCCCGTCTTCTGGCTCGGTCTCATGCTCATCATCGTTTTCTCGGTGTGGCTCGGTTGGTTCCCGACCGGTGGCATGGGTCCACCTGGCGAGGACGTTGGTATCCTCACACGTATCTGGTATCTCACCCTCCCAACGGTGGCGATCTCGATGGTGTCACTCTCGTTCTTCACGAGATACCTGCGCGCATCGATGATCGAGACGATGGACGAGGACTACATGAGATTCAACAAGGCTCGCGGGGTACCCCCGGTTCGGCGCTACATGCGCCACGCATTCCGCAATGCCGGGATTCCCTTCGTGACCGTCGTTGCGATCCACATCCCCGAGTTTCTCGTCGGAGCGCTGGTCGTCGAGACCATCTTCTCGTGGCCAGGCACCGGACGGCTCTTCTGGGACTCGGCGTTGCGGTTCGACTACCCGGTACTCATGGGTGTTCTCGTCCTTGTATCTCTGATGGTTGTCGCATCGAACCTGCTTGCAGACGTGCTGTACGGCAAACTCGATCCGAGGGTGCGCCTTGACTGATATCGTGATGAACCGCGTTTCCGACGAGAACCTCGATGCTCTCGCTCGAGACGAGGAAGTAGAGGAGGTCTCGAACTGGCGCCGCAACTGGCGCAGGTTCCGCCGGAACCGCCCGGCTCTCATCGGTCTCATCGTGTTGTTCACCATCCTCGCGGCGGCGATCCTCGGACCGATGCTCAGCCCGTACGACACATTGACCCAGGACCTGAGCAACCGTCTACAGGGGCCCTCGTGGGCCCATCCGATGGGAACAGACGAACTCGGAAGAGACAGCATGACCCGCGTGCTGGCCGGAGGTCGGATCTCTTTGGGAGTCGCTGCTTTGGCGACGACTGTCGCCCTGACTGTTGGAATCCTCGTAGGTTCCGTCGCAGGCTTCTACGGACGCTGGATCGACAACGTCCTGATGCGATTCACCGATCTAGCGTTGTCGCTTCCCGACCTGTTCTTGCTGATTCTCGCGGCGTCGCTGCTCGGACCCAGCTTCACAACGATGGTCATCATCATCGGCCTCGTCCGCTGGATGAACGTCGCGAGGCTCACGCGAGGTTCCTTCCTGACGCTACGCGAGCGGGAGTTCGTCCTCGCCGCCAGGGCGTCGGGAACACGCTCACGAGGAATCATCTTCAAACACCTGCTCCCGAACTCCCTGAGCCCTCTGATCGTGGCTGGAACGCTTGGCGTCGCATCAGCGATCATCGCTGAGTCAACACTGAGTTTCCTAGGCCTCGGACTTCAACCGCCCACCTCTTCGTGGGGTACAATGCTGCGCAACGCACAGCAACAGATCTTCACGGCGCCATGGGCCGCGGTGTTTCCCGGCATCATGATCTTCCTCACCGTCGTGTCCGTGAACTTCATCGGAGACGGGCTACGCGACATCTTCGATCCTGGGGGCGCGACCCTTGGCAAGTCCAGATTCCAACGGCGTCTCCGGTCGTTACGCGCCGGCAATGAACCGCCACAGCTCATCGCCGCGCAGGATCCTGACGCCGCTATCAGAGTCAGGCCGATCGACCCCTGAGATAGCTGAAGAGGGGATCGCTGAGAAGCGTCGCTGAGGCGCCCGAGGGGATTCGGATCTCGTCGCTCAGGCCGAGTTCGACGCGACGCCGACCAACCCGTCGGGCTGAGGGAAGTGGCAGGCGATCCAATGGCCGGGGGTGTACTCCCGCAGCTCAGGCTCTTCCTCGGAGCACCTCCCCGGGACCTGGGCGATCGGACACCGCGTTCGGAACCTGCATCCCGACGGAGGGTCAACGGCTGAGGGGATGTCGCTCTCGAGGATGATTCGCTGACGATCTGCCTCGATGACCGGGTCGGGAATCGGCACGGCCGACATCAGAGCATGCGTATACGGATGAAGGGGCGAGCGGAAGAGCTCTCTCCGCTCCGCCTTCTCCATGATCTTGCCGAGATACATCACAGCCACGTCTGTGCTCACATGTCGCACAACAGCGAGGTCGTGGGCGATGAAGAGATACGCCAACCCGAGCCGCTGTTGCAGGTCATCGAGCAGGTTCAGCACCTGCGCCTGAACAGACACGTCGAGTGCAGACACAGGCTCATCAAGGATGATGAGGGACGGATTGAGGGCGAGCGCTCTTGCGATGCCGATCCGCTGGCGCTGCCCGCCTGAGAACTGGCGCGGATACCTCTTTGCATGCTCAGGCTTCATGCCAACGAGATCGAGCAGCTCCTTGACCCTGGCGGACCGCTCCGAGCGACTTCCAACTCGATGCGCGACGAGTGGCTCCGAGATGATCGCATCGACGGTCATCCTCGGATTCAGCGAAGCGATCGGATCCTGGAAGACGATCTGGGCGTGACTGCGAATACGGCGGAGTTCCGCGGCGTTCGCCTGAGTTATGTCGATGAACGCTGCGGCGTCCGAGCCGTCCTCTTGCAACCGGAAGAGCACCTCACCGGACGTCGGCTCGACAAGGCGGAGTACGCATCGAGCAGTTGTCGACTTCCCGCATCCCGATTCGCCTACAAGGCTCAACGTCTGGCCGGACCGTACCTCGAAAGAAACTCCAGCCACTGCCTGGAGATATTGCGCTTCTCGGCCGATGCCGCGTCGCTGCACCAGGAAGTTCTTCGTTAGATCGTCGACGCGCAGAATCACGTCCGTGTCGACACCGGCCACATCGTCTGATCGCGTCTCTGAGGCGGTCACGCGTCCGCTCTCTGGACTTGAACACCGAGCTTGCCGGCAAAGTGACAGGCGCATTCTTTCGGGACCTGGCCACTGCACGGTTCCGGACGATCAGAGACGCACATATCGGTGGCGTAGTCACAGCGCGGCCAGAAACGACAGCCCTGGGGTGGCGTCGTCATCGACGGCGCAACGCCCCGGATCGAATGAAGGTGACTCTGATCCTCCTCATCGAGACGCGGCACCGACTCCAACAAGCCACGGGTGTAAGGATGTTCGGGATCGGCATACAACGGGCCAGCGGGACCTCTCTCGATGATCTCACCGGCGTACATGACCTGGACGTTCTCACAGAATCCGGCCACGACGCCCAGATCGTGGGTGATCAACATGACCGCTGTCCCGCGATCGTTTGCAAGGCCGAGCATGAGGTCCATGACCTGAGCCTGCGAGGTGACGTCGAGGGCGGTAGTGGGCTCATCAGCGATCAGCAGGTCCGGATCACACAGAAGCGCCATGGCGATGACAACTCTTTGCCGCATACCACCGGAGAACTGGTGCGGATAGTTCTTGAACAGCTTCTCGGGGTTCGGAATGTGAACATCAGCGAGGGTGTCGATTGCGACCGCCCGCGCCTCTGCCTTCTTCATATTCCGGTGAATCTTGAGCGTCTCGGTCATCTGGCTTCCTATGGTGAAAACCGGATCCAGCGCCGTCATCGGATCCTGGAAGATGATCGCAATCTCACGACCGCGGATCTTCCGCATCTCGCGCTCGGGTAGCTGCACCAGATCCCGGCCGCGAAAGAGGATCTCTCCTCCGACGATCGCCCCCGGCGACTCGATCAGTCCCATGATGGATGCTGCTGTAACCGACTTACCCGAACCAGACTCGCCCACAACACCGAGACGCTCACCCTCAGCCATCGAGAACGAGATGCTGTCCACAGCACGAACATCACCGGCATCGATGAGGAAGTACGTACGTAGATTGCGGACATCGAGCAGCGGCTCAGCGATATTCACCCTGTGGCCTCCTTCCCTGCGGACATACTACAGACCGCTTCGCCGCTCGGAGGGTGCGGTCACACGAAATCCACCCGATCCTGGGAGCGGCATCGACGAACCGTGATCGGTGC
Source organism: Acidimicrobiia bacterium (assembly GCA_036985995.1). GTDB lineage: Bacteria > Actinomycetota > Acidimicrobiia > Spongiisociales > UBA5794 > JAMBLL01. The sequence goes on along the minus strand of BTQS01000043.1, from coordinate 1,452 downwards.
CAGGGATCCTCAAGCAGCGGAATCGTCCGTATCGGACGACCCCGGTCGGGCAACGATCGTGCGCCAGATACCGTGACGCTCGATCTCGATGATCTCGAGTCCTGCCGCCAAGACGTTCTCCTCTGTGCGCCGGTTCGCACGGAAACCGAAGATCCTTCTCGTGAGCACAGTGGCGAAGTCCGCGAGGCGGCCAAGGAATCGGTTCCCGGGACGGACGTGTTCGAGCAGCAGGATGCGGCCGTCGGGCTGGACCACTCGCCCGAGCTCTCGTAGACCCTGGACGGGATCGGCGACCGAGCAGAACACGCAGGTACTCACAGCCGTGTCGAACGTGTCATCGTCGAACGGCAGCTCTTGTACGTCGGCCTCAATGAGCTCGGCGTGCACCGGAAGAGATCGGGCGCGATCCCGAGCTTTTGCCAGCATCCGGGATGACACGTCGATGCCTGTTACCTCGATATCTCCGCGATAGTGAGGAAGGTTCTTCCCGGTACCAACGCCGACCTCGAGCACAGCTCCGTTCGCGGTCTCTATGAGCTGTTGGCGCCTTTTCTTGGTGCCCATCATCTCCATCGGAGCGTCATAGACGTCATAGATACGCGCCAAGCGGTTGTAGCGCCTCGTGACCTCAGCCTGTTCCGATGCGGTGTTGTCGAACTGCGATGTCACGGCCTCAGCTGCCGTGTCCCCCGCAGCAACCGGACCCGCTTGCGACGGGCTCTGGGCTGTCCTCGGCCTGATCTGGTTTCCTGTGGCATTCGTGACCATGTTCTTCGCGGTTGTGGACTTCGTGGCTGTGGCCTTCATGTCCGGCATCGTCACGGCTGTGCGCCGCGTGGCTGTGGCCTTCATGTCCGGCATCGTCGTGGTCACTTCCACAGCGACAGATACCGTCCTCCTGCTCGCCACAGGTGCACTTCTTCGCCATGGGCTCTGCCCCATCCAGCCGGTCCTGGTATGACTTTGGATCGTCCAGGAACGATGTGCGGCATCCGGGCGCGCAGAACGCGACATCGTCGTAACCAGGTGCACGCAGCGCATTTTCGTCGACGGTCATCCCGCAAACGGGATCGAGAAGCTTGGCCATGGTTGGGTACCCTCCGTGAGATCTGAGCCAGTAGTGATCAGAGTATACCCCACCCCGGGTGGGGTATAGCAGGCCGGTCGTGACACGACTAGCGGATCGAACAGACCAAGGCCACAGGTCAGCGAGCCATACGCATTCCGTTCCCGATGACCGCGAACTCGGACAGTTCGTGGGCGAGCACCGTGACGGGGAGAGCGATCAGCCCAAAGAGGGCGAGCGGAACGAGAGTGACCAAGATGGCCGTGGACATGACGAGATTCTGACGAACGACGTCACGTGTTCGACGCCCCAACGACACTGCATCCACCAGCCGGTCGAGATCGTCGCTCATGAGAACAACATCCGCGGTTTCGAGTGCCACATCA
>BTQS01000042.1:0-13045 GCA_036985995.1 Acidimicrobiia bacterium | reverse complement strand
TGCATGATCCTCAGTGCGTCGGGATCATCGTTGACGCCCTTGATGATCGGTGCCTGATTCTCGACATTGATCCAGCCACGGGACACAACAGCGTCCATTGCCCTCTTGGTCGTTTCGTTCCATTTCAGCGTGCCATTCAGGTTCTCGACGTAGTCCCCGTCCGGGGTCTTGTAAAGGAACTCGTCGGGATGGTTGAAATGCACCATGAGCCGGAAACCGACGTCCGGGTAGGCTTCATGGAACCCGTCGAGCATCGATGCGAACGCGTCGTCGAATCGCTCCGGGTAGAACGCCATCTCCTTCGTACCCAAACGGATCGACTCGACACCCGCCTCTGCGAGAGCAGACAGCCATGCGGCGATCTTGCTGTTCGGTAGCACCATCGGGTCGCCTCCCGAAAGCAGGATCTCGCGAAGCTTCTCGCGGCCAGACTCAGGGTGACGGCCGCCGTTGTCCGCCACGATCTCGTTGTGGGCCCGGATGTAGTCGGTGACCTCGCGGATCTGGGCCAGCCCCTTCTTGGCAACAGTCCCATCCTGGCGTTCTATGTCCTTGCGGCTGATCAGCTCCTCGCGGTAGCAAAATCGGCAATGGGCTGAGCAGGTCGAGATCACGTACATGAGACCCATCTCATATTTGTGGAGGAGCCCCTCGACCGGGCTGTAATCCATCTGGAACCCGGGGTCCTGTGACCCTGCGAGATTGAGGGTCTCATCCGGGCTTGCCTTGACCAGCCTCTGGAGGGACTTGCTGTTCCTGGCCATCTCGAAGTAGTGACGGGTGATCTTGACCGGCATCCGCGTCTCGACGTCCCGCTCGGTGCCGCGGAGGCTCAACAGCTCTGCGATCTCAGCGCCCGAGTAGAAGCTCTTCATGTCCTCGGGTGCCCTGTCCTCGAAGAACGGATCCAACCCGTTGATGATCTGGCGGTCGTATTTGGGGTTTTCGACCGTAGCGAGGAACGTCTGTTCCTTGACCGTCGGGAGATACTTGTCGGCCCTGCTCACTTCGACCCTCGATTCCTGGTGCGTCTGTTCTGCGATATCCACATCAATGTAACGCGCCGCATATCTATGAGATGCTATTGTAACAGAATGACCAACAACTCGCGACCGGCTACCACGTCCGACCTCGTCGCTGCTGTCGGCGACCGCCTGACCCCGACCGAGCGTCGCATAGCCGAGGCCGTCCTCGCCGAGCCGACGCTGTTGGCGTTCGGAACCGTTTCAGACCTCGCAGGCCACGTGGGCACGAGTCGACCCTCGATCGTGCGTTTCGCAAACAAGCTCGGTTTCGCTGGGTACACGGAGCTCCAGGGGCACGTGCGTAGTGGGCTCTCGCATCAGATCTCACGTCCGAGTGACCGTATCAGGCACGACGACCCGGCGATCGTCTCGGGCACTGTCGCTCTCGAGGGAGCGATCGCCGCCGTGTTCAAAGCGACCGAAGGTGACCGACTGGCAACGCTCGCGGGGCCCATCGTCCGCGCCGACTCCGTGTGGATCGTCTCGGGAGAAACGTCGCGAGCGGGTGCATATGCACTCCATAGCGGCATCACGATGATCCGCCCCGGTGTGCACCTCGTCGAGAGCCACTCCATCGGCACAGACTTGAGCAGCGCCGGGCCCGGTGACGCGGCGGTGATCTTCGACTTCTCCAGGTACCGGCGCCATGCGATCAGGGCTGCTCACATCCTTGCGGAGCTCGGCGTCGAGATCGTCGCAATCACCGATGGCCCACTGTCTCCTCTCGCTGCTCTCACCGATACCTGGTGCGAGCTCGAGGTTCCGGCGATCGGCCCCTTCGACAGCTCCGTCCCCGCGGTGGCGATAGCGGAGCTCCTCGTTGCCCAGGTCGCCAAGGATCTCCACGATGAGGCGAAGGACCGCATCGACCGTATCGAACAGCTGTGGGCGGCAACGGAGACCTTCCTGCCTCAGGACTGACCGGCATCGACGATCACAGCCGGGCGCCAGCCATCGACCGCAGACACGAGTGCCACGGCGTTCGCGTTGAGCGCGTCCGCGATGGAGATCGACCGCACCTCGAGAACACCGTCTTTCACCAGTCGGCCGCGCATCACGCCGGCGACGAGACCATCGGATACGGGTGCCGTCAGCCATCGACCGTCGATGAGGAACGCGACATTGGCGACACTGGATTCGGTCACGTTGCCTGCCCGATTCACCATCACCACGTCCTCACATTCAGGATGCCGGTCCGCACGGACGGTGAATACCCGCCGATCCGAGGTCTTGTGGCACATGCGAGGATTGCGGTCGTCGATGGGCTCGGTATCGAGCGCAAGCGAAACGGGCTTGCCGGCGGGGCCAGGGCCCGGCCTCCAACGGTGTGGCGCAGCATCAGCGCCCACGAAGACCGAACCATCCTGGTTCACCACGACCCGAACCATCGTCGGCTCCGTGAACGTTCGTGCGGTCTCTTCGAGTAGCTCGCGAACCGCGTCGCTGTCGATGTCGAAACCCCAGTATGTCGCGCTCGCTTCGAGGCTGGCGAGATGGTCATCGAACCAGAGCCACTCACCATCCCATCTCACGGATTCGATCAGCTGCATGGTCGAAATATCGAACCGGAGGACCTCTGATTTCGTGACCGCTTCGTCGAACTCCCCCTCGAGCGTGGAATCCCGTGTCACAGCACCGCCGACCCCGTACCCGGCAACTCCCTCTGCCTCGTCGATCTCAACGGTCCGGATAGCCACATTGAACGATGCCCCGTCGAACCCGTCACCTGGGGGAATGAAGCCGACCGCTCCGCAGTACACACCCCGTGGTTCCTGCTCGAGATTCGCGACGGCCTGCATCGAGCGCGCCTTCGGTGCTCCTGTCACGGAACCGCTTGGAAACAGGGCTTCGAAGATGTCCCGCAACGTGACGTCCCGGCGGGCGGTTGCTCTGACCTTCGATGTCATCTGCCACACGGTCCGGTAGCGATCGATTGTGAACAGGTCATCGATCTGCACGGACCCCTTCTCGGCGACCCGCCCGAGGTCGTCACGGAGCACATCGATGATCACACGGCTCTGGGTGCGATCGCTCTCCGACGCCTCGAGTCGGTCACGATGCTCCAGATCTTCGACGAGCCAGCGTCCCCGCGGTGCTGTTCCGTCCATTGGTTGCGTGGTGATCGTCCTGCCTTCGATCGAGAAGAACCGCTCGGGAGACACCGAGACCACATGAACGTCGTCGTGCCAGATGTGCGTGGCGTACGAGGGCCTTTGGGCACAGACCAGATCGTTGTAAAAGATCTCTGCACTCCCGGTGAACGCCGCACGGAGGGGGAAAGTGAAGTTGACCTGATCGATATCGTCGTCGCGGATGTGGTCCTTGACGGCGAGAAAGGCGTTTGCATACTCGCGCCTGTCGACTACCGGGCTCCACTTGGATATGGAGTACGCACCGCCGGCTCTCGGATCATGCACGGCGACCGATACCGATTCCCGCCGTTTGAACACCCCGAACCAGACAAGAGGTCGACGTTCGGTTGGCCGAACGACGAATGCATCGTCGAAGGCTGGTGCCGCTTCGTAGGTCACATAGCCCGCGACCCACCGGCCGCCGCGTGCGGCTCCAGAGGCGGCATCGACCACGTCACGGACCTCGGTGAGCGTCACAGCGACAAGGGCCTCGATCGGCTCCGTGAGCACGAACGATTCACCCCTCGTCACGTCGTCGAAACGGGCACCGAACATCACCTTGAGCGTACGCGGGTGAACGTCGATGTGCGGTGGCACAATCTCGAACGCCTTTCTATCGTGAAAAGATCACGAAAGGACGTGCCGCATGCACATGCAAGACGATTTCCCTCTGTTGTTGAGCACGCTGTACGACAACGCCGTCTGGCAGTACCCGCAACAGGAGATCGTGTCTGTCGAAGCCGACAGGTCGATCCACCGAACGACCTACGCAGAAACCGACGTGCGAATCCGTAAACTCGCAACGGCGCTTGCCGAAAAGCTCGGAACCTCCGCGGGGGACACGATCGGCACCTTCGCTTGGAACAACCACCGCCACCATGAGCTCTATTGGGCGATAGCGAACACCGGGCGAATCTGCCACACCCTCAACATCCGGCTGTTCCCCGATCAGCTCGAATACATCGTGAACCACGCCGAGGACAAGGTCATCTTCGTAGACCCGGACCTTGCACCGCTCCTCGCACCCATGGTGCCAAAGTTTCCAACCGTCGAACAGGTGATCATCATGGGTCCGACCGCTGAGGGCTCCGGGATCGACGGAGCGCTGGCGTATGAGGACCTCATCAGTGACGTCGAGCCCCTCGGGAATTGGCCACTCCTCGATGAGCGAAGCCCGATGATGTACTGCTACACGTCTGGTACCACAGGGAACCCGAAGGGTGTCGCATACACTCAACGATCGACCTACCTGCACACGATCTCGAACCTCGCTGCCAACCCGATCGGTACGGAAGACAACGTTTTGCCGGTCGTGCCGATGTTCCATGCGGCCGCTTGGGGCTACCCGTTCATGGCAGTGACCGTGGGATCCAAGCTCACCTACCCGGGCCCCGATATGTCGGGAGCCGGCATCACGAAACTGTTCGTGGATGAGCACGTCACGTTCTCGGCGGGCGTACCGACGGTTTTTCTCGGCATCCAGCAGTATCTCGCAGCGAATCCGGAGATCGACATCTCGCACATCAGGGCGCTGTTCTGCGGAGGCTCTGCGGTGCCAAGGGCGATGATCGACTGGTTCGAGAAGAATACGTCGGTTCGGGTCGTGCAGGGATGGGGCATGACCGAGACGAATCCGGTCGCCGCCGCTGCAACGATCAAGCCCTGGATGGAGGAGTGGTCATGGGATCAGCAACTCGATGTCCTCGAGACCGCCGGCCGCCCCATTCCGGGGCTCCAGGTCAAGATCGTCGACGAGAACTTCGAGCCGCTCCCCCACGATGGAGAGGCCTTCGGCGAACTGCTGATCAGAGGCCCCTGGATCGCTGCGGAGTACTACAACGATCCGCGCTCAGCGGAATCGTTCGTCGACGGATGGCTGCGTACCGGTGATGTGTGCAAGATCACGCCGGACGGCTATGTCAAGATAACCGACAGGGCGAAGGACGTCATCAAGTCGGGCGGAGAGTGGATCTCATCGCTCGACATCGAGAACGAGATCATGGCACACCCCGATGTGCTCGAAGCCACGGTGGTTGGTCTCAAGCATGCCAAGTGGCAGGAACGCCCTGTGGCGTTCGTCGTGGCCAAGGAGGGATCCGATGTGACCGCAGAGGACATCAAAGATTTCCTCGAGCCGAGCATCGCGAAGTGGTGGATGCCCGACGAGATCGTGTTCATCGACGCCATCCCGAAAACCGGGACAGGCAAGTTCGACAAGAAGGTCGTCCGCGACCAGTACGCAGACCTCCTGATGGAGCAGTAGGCATACCCAGGGTTGTAGAACTGCTATACCGCGCTGACAGCCCACAGAACGAACTGCCCCTAGCCCAGAACCGACTCCAACTCGTCTTCGGTGATGAGCACAGTGCGCGCCTTGGACCCCTCAGAGGGCCCGACGACCCCCTTGGCCTCGAGGATGTCCATCACCCTGCCGGCCCTGGCGAACCCGATTCGTAGCTTTCGCTGCAGCATCGACGTCGAACCGAGCTGAGACCGGACGATCAGGTCGATGGCCTGGCGCATGATCTCGGGGTCTTCACCATCGAACTCATCGACATCGGCTGCGATCTGCTTGGCCTGCTCGAACACCTCGGTGTCGCGGTACTGCGCCTCTCGCTGCTCACGGACCCACTCGACAACGGCATGGATCTCAGCCTCCGACACGAAGGAACCCTGGATCCGCTCGGGCTTGGGATCGCGGCTCGTGACAACCAGCATGTCGCCAAGACCGACGAGCTTGTCGGCACCTGCCTGATCGATGATCACCCTCGAGTCGGTCTGAGATGCGACCGAGAACGCGAGACGGCTCGGAACGTTCGCCTTGATCACGCCGGTGATCACGTTTACCGACGGTCGCTGCGTCGCCAAGACGAGGTGGATGCCGACGGCTCGAGCCATCTGCGCGATCCGAACGATCGAATCCTCGACAATCCGGCCTGCGACGATCATCAGATCGTTCAGCTCGTCCACCACGATCACGATGTACGGAAAACGATCGAACATCTCCTCGTCCAGGCCGCCCGCGTCGTGCTTCTCGCGGTACGAGTCGATATCTCTCACACCCGCATCTGCGAGCAGGTCGTAGCGTCGATCCATCTCTGCGACCGCCCACTGCAACGCGTCCGCCGCCTTCTTCGGGTTCGCGATCACTCGCGTGAGCAGGTGCGGCACGTCGTTGTACTGTCCTAACTCCACCCGCTTCGGGTCGACCAGTATGAGCCTGACTTCCTCCGGCGTTGATCGCATCAACAGCGACGTCAGCAGCGAGTTGATGCACGACGACTTGCCTGCACCGGTCGCACCTGCGATAAGCAGGTGAGGAAGTTCGGTCAGGCGCAGCATGCGTGGAGTACCGGACACGTCCATACCGAGGCTGACGAGCATCGGATCATGATCCGCCCGGGCTGTCTCTGATTCCAGGATGTCGCCTACGGTGACCAGTTGCCGCTTGCGGTTCGGTACCTCGACACCGATGGCCGACTTGCCGGGAATCGGGGCGAGGATCCTCACGTCGGCGGCGGCCAGCGCGTAGGCGATGTCGTTGCTCAGGTTCGTGACCTTGTTGACCTTCACACCTGGAGCGAGCTCGATCTCGAATCTGGTGACCGTCGGACCTGGAACGATCCGCGTCAATCTCGCATCGACCCCATGCTGACGGAGCGCTTCCTCGAGTGCCTCACCGGTCTCCTTGAGCCCTCGTCTGTCATGTCCCGCATGGCTCGACAGATGGAGGATCTCGAGCGGGGGCAACGTGTACCCCTCGGTGCGGACCGGCTCGGCGACCTTCACGGCTGCGAGGGGTTGTACTGCGTCCGGCTCGGCGACCGTTCCTTTCTTCTTCGCACGCGGCTTTACTGCAGAGGCTTGTGCATCAACAACTTGCCTTGCGCCCGATTCCACGGTGACCTCGGCCGGCATGGATCGGTGCGGGCGAGCCATGCCGACCCAATTCCAGAAACCCTTCGCCGAGCTGCCAACCGTGCGGAGGATGTCACCGAGCGACGCCCCCGTGACCAGGAGCGCACCAACACCGATGAAGGCAACCAGCACGACGAACGCACCCCAATATCCGGCGAGTCGCTCGAGGGGGAATGCGATCAGCGATCCGACAACTCCGCCCGTCTCATCGACGGGGATATCGGACCCTACGAGCGGCACGTTCCCCGTCATGAGGTGAAACAGGGTGAGAGATCCGAGGAAGATGATGCCCATGCCGACGATCGACTGGTTGTGTTCTCTGCGCGCGATGACGCCGATCGCCGCAAGACCAACGATGATCAACCCGAGCGGCACCACGAAGGCCCACAGCCCGAAGAGCATCCGCATCGCGGCAGAGGCGGCTGAACCGATCGGTCCTGAGAGCTCGAAGAAAGAGAGAAAAACGAGTACACCGACTGCGATGAGGCCGATGCCCCACACGTCGGCACGGTGCTCACCGAGCTGGTCGCCGACCTTCGAGGGAACACCCCTCAGCGCGAGAAACGTTCGCTTGGCCAGTCTTGGCTTTTTCTTTTTGCGTTGTGTCGTACTCCGCCCCGTGGCCCGCCGCGACGTAGTGCGTGTTGCCATGGGATAACAACTGTACCCCAGGTTGGGCAATGAACAAACCACCCTTCGCGCGATTTTTCGCGCGGAGAGTTACACGCGTGTAATTCGATGCCCCTCGGAACGAACGTCCGCCCGGCATCGCGGCACGTGAGGATGCAACCTGTCGGTGGATCGGTGGAGCCGACCCACCACTAGACCTCGATCACGACCGGGAGCACAACGGGGCGGCGCTTCGCTGCCTTCTTGATCGCCCTGGTCGCCGTGTTCCGGATGCGCCTCCGAAGCACGTCCGAGTCGATGGGACGTTCGAGGCCTGCGATGGATGCCTCCACACGCTCCTTGATGAGCGCGTGCAAGTCGCCCTCGTCCGTCGTGACACCATGACTGTCGACATCGGGCCCTATGAGGATCTCACCGGTCGAGAAGTTCACGCCAACGGTCACGATCAAGACACCGTCGTCGGCGAGATGTCGGCGGTCCCTGATGATCGACTCGGCCTCTCCTACCTCTGTGCCATCGACGTAGACATATCCCCCAGGAATCACCTGGCGCTCGACCCGGAGCTCACCGTCTTCGAGCACGACGACGTCACCATCCTCACACACCTCGACCACGGGGATCCGCATCGCTTTTCCAATGGCTGCGTTCGCAACGAGGTGCCTGAACTCGCCGTGGACCGGGACCATCGCCTCGGGCCGGACCGTGTTGTAGAACGTCTTGAGCTCCTCCGCAGCGGCGTGTCCCGACACATGGACGTGGGTGTTTCGGCCATGGAACACCGTGACGCCTGCCCGGTACAGGTTGTTGATGACTCGCGACACCCGGGTTTCGTTTCCAGGGATCGGGGTTGCCGAGATGATGACCGTGTCGTCCTGGGACAACGTCACCGACCGATGCTCGCCCGCGGCCATCAACGACAGCGCAGCGAACGGTTCGCCCTGGCTGCCCGTGGAGATGATCACCGTCTCAGCATCCGGCATGTCGACGAGTTCGTCGAGTTCGACGAGAGAACCGTCCGGTATGTCGAGCACCCCGAGTTCGAACGCGATATCTGAATTTCGAAGCATGGAACGACCGATGAACGCGAACTTGCGCCCGTCGCGAACGACGGCGTTGATCGCCTGTTGCACCCGGTGGACGTGTGAGGCGAAGCACGCGAGGATGACCCTGCCTTCGGCATGGCTGACGATCTCGTCGAGCCGCTCACCAACGGTTATCTCTGAAGGGACGAAACCCGGGCGCTCGGCGTTCGTCGAATCGGCCAGTAAAAGCCGCACGCCGCGCTTGCCGATCGTGGCGAATGAACGCAGATCCGTCGGCACGCCGTCGATCGGCGTCGGGTCGAGCTTGAAATCGCCCGAGTGCAGCACGATCCCCTCAGGCGTGTCGAACGCGACACCTGCGGCATCGGGAATCGAATGCGATACGGGAACGAATGTGAATCGGAAGGGTCCGTGGTCTACCCACTCATAGGGCTCGACCACTTGAAGGTCGGGCGTGAGCCCGTGCTCCTCGATGCGCGCTCTGGCGAATTCCACGGTGAGCCCCGTGCCGTAGATCGGCACATTCACCTCGCGAAGCAGGAATGCCAAGGCTCCGATGTGGTCCTCGTGGCCGTGTGTGAGGATGATGCAGTTCAGGTCATCCCGCCGTTCGAGGATCGAAGCGAAATCAGGAAGGACGAGATCGACACCGAGCATGTCCTCTTCAGGGAACATGAGCCCACAATCGATCATCGCAAGTTGACCATCGATATCGATCGAAGCGCAGTTGCGTCCTACCTCCCCGAGTCCTCCGAGAAACCCAACGCTGACCGTCATCGCGACCGGTATTCGTTGATGGATGTGAGCGCTGCGCCGATCGCCTCGGTCGTCGCGTCGCGCGCCGGCAACAGCGGGAGGCGCGGAACGCCTACGGAATCCCAATAGGCGGTCAACCCCGCCTTGAGAGGCATCGGGCTCGGTTCGACGAAGAGAGCGTCGACAAGAGGGACAAGCAGATCGTCGAGTTCCTCCGCCTTCTGCTTGTCGCCCTCGATCACCGCAGCGATCATCGCGGCGATCTCGAGTCCCGCCAGGTGGGATGCGACGGACACGACGCCAACGGCACCAGATTCGACGAGTTCTCTCGTCACGGAGTCACTCCCTGAGTACACGGCGAATCCTTCCGGTAGGGCGTCGAGCATCCGCCTCGACCACTCGATGTCGTCGACCGCATCCTTGACCGCGGCGATGCGAGGGTGGCCCGCCAACTCGACAAGCGTATCGATCTCGATCCTCGTGCCGGTTCGGCCTGGGATGTTGTAGAGCATCAGCGGCCGATCCGTGACATCGGCGATAGCGGTCATGTGTGCCACGATGCCGGCCTGTGGCGGTTTCGAGTAGTACGGCGTGACGGCCATGAGGCCGTCCACCCCCGCATCGGCCGCCGCTTTCGCGAGCTCCATGGACTCTGCGGTGTCGTAGGTGCCAACTCCGGCGATCACCTGCATCGACTCCTTGGCCGCATCGACGGCAGCGCGGAACAAGGCGATCTTCTCCGGCCGGGACAGAGTCGGCGATTCGCCGGTCGTACCTGCAACGACGACGCCTTGAGACCCGTTCTTTCCGAGATGTCTCACCAATCGGAAGAACGCTGCATAGTCGATAGATCCCTCATCGCTGAACGGCGTGATGATGGCGGTGAGGACCCGCCCGAAGGGTGCATCGGGTCGTTGTTCCATGGCCTGAAAGTTACCACGAGACGGGTATCTATCCTTGTATGCATGGAAGGTACGAGTCCCTATATCAAGGACATCTCAACCGCTGAGTTTCAACAAGAGGTTCTCCTCCGGTCTCGCGAGATTCCGGTTCTCGTGGACTTCTGGGCGCAATGGTGCGAACCGTGCAAGACACTATCTCCCCTCCTCGAGCGCATCACCATCGAGGCGACAGGGAGGTTCGAGCTCGCGAAGGTCGATGTCGACGCTAATCCGGAGCTGTCGGCACAGTTCGGAGTTCAATCGATTCCGACCGTCGTTGCAATCCGAAACAGCAAGGAAGTCAGCCGCTTCTCAGGTGCGCTGCCGGAGGCCTCGATCCTCACGTTCATCGATTCGATCATGCCAACGGAACTCGATCTCATGGTCGAGGAGGCCCGAACTGCACTCGTGTCTGATGATGCCACGGGGGCAGAGCACATGCTACGTCAGGTCCTCGAACAGAAACCGGACCATCAAGAAGCCGGAACCTCACTGGCCGCGTTACTCATCGACAAGGGAGAAACCGACGAAGCCATGATCGTGCTCGGCAAGCTCATTCCCGACGCGGATGTCGAGCGCCTCCAGTCTGCGGCACGGTTGCGGCAGTCGGCTGGAGTCGACATGTCGGCACTCGAAACAGCGGTTCGGGCGGACCCCACGAACGATCGGGCACAACTCGAGCTCGCACGCGCGCTTGCGGCCCACTCAGAGTTCGAGCCCGCACTCGATCGCATGCTCGAGGTCGTCAAGCGCAAGGGCGAGGGGAAAGAAGAAGCCCGACTCGCAATGGTCGACATCTTCGGGGTGCTCGGTTCGGACCATCCGCTCACTGCCACGTACAGGCGTCAGCTCGCGACTGCGCTCTTCTAGACCGAAACGCGTACGTACGCTTAGATTCGCAGCAACCGATCGAGCCCAACAGACAGAGTTTCCTTCTGCGCTGGAATGCTCCGCACCGCGAGAAGTAGTCCGGACATGAACGAAGACCTGTCGGTCGTGTCGTGGGTGATGCGGAGCGTTTCTCCTACGCCTCCAAACACGACATCCTGGTGTGCGACGACGCCAGGCACCCTGAGCGAGTGGATACGCACGGACTCGACCACGGCACCCAACGCCCCTTCGTAGAGTTCCTCCGAGTCGACTTCCCGCGTCTGGTCGGGAGCAACGCTCGCGATGGCATGCGCCGTGGCAATCGCTGTGCCGGACGGTGCGTCTGCCTTGGCGTCGTGGTGCATCTCGATGATCTCGGCTACGGGGAAGTGCCTCGCTGCGATCTCAGCCATCTTCATCATGAGCACGGCGCCGATGGAGAAGTTCGGTATGACGAGGCAGTTCCCAGGTCCATTGCCCCAGAGCTCGTCGAGTTGCGCAAGCCTCTCCGTGTCGAAGCCAGATGTGCCCACTACGACGTTCGCCCCGATCGATCGCCATGTTGCGAGGTTGTCCATCACGACGTCGGGTCGTGAGAACTCGACGATCACATCGCAGCCATCGAGAACGTTCTTGTCCTCACTGATGCTGAGGCCGCCTATGTTGCCGGCCATATAGGGGTCGTACAACGCGATCAAATGAAGATCATCCGTCGCATCGATAGTCGCTGCTGCGAGGCTACCCATCCGCCCCGACGCGCCCGATACTCCGATCTTCATACGATGTGCTCCACCAGTTCGTCCTCACCGAACGGACCGACGGCACCAAGCACGTACGGCCCCGAGTAGGCGATCTTCGCTACTGCTTTGATGTCATCGTTGGTCACCGCAGAGATCCGTTCGACCGTTTCATCGATAGAGAGATGCTCGAGACCGGTGAGCTCGTTGCGGCCCAGCCGGTTCATCCTCGAATTAGCGTCCTCGAGACCCAGGGCGAGCGAACCCTGCACGTGGCCCTTCGCCCGTTCGAGCTCCTCATCGGTGATGCCGCTGTCGATGATCTCATCGACCAGGGATCGCACGATCCGCAGCACCTCGTCGACGTGCGTCGGCGTCGTGCCGACGTATATCGCCGAAGCTCCCGCATCGAGGAACGGGAGACGGAAGCTATGGACGGCATAGGCGAGGCCTCGAAGCTCTCGGATCTCGCGGAAGAGGCGAGACGACATCCCGCCACCGAGCACATGGTCCGCGAGCGTGAGAGCGAACCGGCGATCATCATCCCGTACGAGCGACGGAGAGCCGAACACGAGATGAGCCTGTTCCGTGTCTTTGGTACGGACGTGAACCCTCGCGGTGACCGCTGGCGGGGTGGTCTCGCGGGTCAACGCTTCTCCTTCCCACGCATCGAAGTGCCCGGCAACGAGATCGACGATGTCCGATGGCAGATTGCCGGCAACGGCGACCACTGTCGAGAGTGGCGAGTACCTCCGGCGCCAATATCGAGTGATCGTGTCTCGCGACATCGTGGTGACCGACTCCCTGGTACCGAGTATCGGGGGTGCAAGAGGATGCGAAGCCCAGATCGCGTTGATGAACAGCTCGTGGGCGACGTCGGTCGGATCGTCCTCGTTCATGTTGATCTCCTCGACGACGACGTTACGCTCGGCATCGATCTCGTCCTGGCGGAACGAAGGCCGCTGCAACATCTCGCCGAGAATCTCGACACCG
>BTQS01000041.1:0-13084 GCA_036985995.1 Acidimicrobiia bacterium | reverse complement strand
ACAGCACGATCGCGACACCATTCGAGGCGAGCGACCGGACCGTATCCCACAACTCGCTTCGGCTCCTCGGGTCGAGACCGGTCGTCGGTTCGTCAAGGAACACGGCAGGAGGCCCGGCAACGAGCGCGGCGACCACGTCGAGTCTTCGCCGTTCGCCACCCGAGTACGTACTCGCAGGCCGGTCCGCAAACGCGCCCAGATCGAACTGCTCAATCAACTCCTCAATTCGTCGACGACGTTCACCACGCGGGATCTTGTACAGGCGACCAAATAGCTCCAAGTTTTCGCGGGCGGTCAGCTTCTCATCCACCGCAGCTGACTGACCTGCGAGTCCTATCAACTGGCGCACCACCTCCGGTTGAGTCCGAACATCAAAACCACCGACCGTTGCTTCTCCGCCATCGATCCGCAGCAGTGTGCTGACCATGTTGATCGTGGTGGTCTTGCCTGCACCGTTCGGACCGAGGAGTCCAAGCACCTGCCCGGGCTCGACGTCGAAACTCACATCCTTCACCGCCTCGACGGAACCGAATGACTTGCGCAGATTCTGTACTGCAATCACGGAATTGGAGCCTCTCGTCGTCACGCTTCCTCCATACATTTTAGACGTCATGTCTAGCGTAACCGACATAGTGTCCATGCCACTTTTTGGCCATATTGGGAACGCGCTAAGAACGGAGATAGACCCGTAGGAACTGTGTTCGGCGACCGGCCAGGCCATGACCGTGCTCGTACTTGAGACCAGATTGGCACGGGCAGCGGTCGTGGCGTCCGACACCTGGGGTGGTTCTTGGGAGGCCCTATGGGTTCAGTGGTGATTGATCCTGGGCGAGCAGGCGTGCGAGGCTCTCGGTGCGTGAGGTCATTCCGAGGTCTTGAGTGGTTGGCCATTCATCGATCTCGTCTCGCGCGAACTCGATCCACCGTTCGATGGTCTTGAACATCTCGATTTGGAAGGTGGCGAAGAGCACCGAGAGGTGCGTTCGTTGTGGGAATGGGTGCCCGCCGTCGAGGTAGGAGCCCATGAGTTCGACGATGGCTTGGTGGTGTTCGCCGATGTCGCTACCGAGCTCGTCGAGGGCTCCGAGCACGTCTTCGCGTGATCCGTGATCGGCGAAGAGCACCCTCAGCAGGGCTTCGATCTCGAGTCGAGGCGGCTGGGTCCGGGTGCTCGTCCATTCGTTGAGCACTTGGCGACCTTCTTCGGTGATCGTGTAGAACTTGCGGGTTCGGTTGCCGTTGTCTTCTTGGTGAACGGTGGCGAAACCGAATTCGACCAGCTTCTTGGGTTCGGAGTAAAGGAGACGCTCCGACTTGGGCCAGGCGTAGCGCAGGCTTCGTTGGGCCTGGTGTGTGAGTTGGTAACCCGTCCACGGTTGGAGATCGAGGAGGGCGAGCACTGCATATGAAGATGTTGTCATTCTGGGTGGCATGCACTTGACTCTACTGCAACATACAGTATATAGTCTACTGCAACTTGCAGTACGGGTGGTTCGATCAGGCAGACACAACACCTGCAGAGGCCACAAGGAGATAGAGACAATGAAGAACAACATCGAAGAGCTCCCCATCGCGCACGAGGCCCTCGGAGAGATGATCCGAGGGCAGGACTGGGACGGGATGACCAGCGCGTACATGCAGTATCCGGCCGGTCTCGACTTCGGCCCGCTGCTTGAGGGTCTGGAGCGGGACCATTGTCAGTGCCCACACTGGGGGTTCGTCATTGACGGCCGCATCCGAGTGAAGTATGAGGACGGCACCGAGGAGGTCGTTAGCGCAGGCGAGATGTACTACTGGCCCTCCGGTCACACCGTTGTCGTCGAGGAAGCGATCAGGATGGTCGAGTTCAGCCCTCACGACCAGATGTCGAAGGTGCTCGCCCACGTCGTTGGCAAACTGTAGGAGAGGCCCGATCAAGGCCCGAGATCGCGAGAAGTGTGGTGGGACCCTCACCCGGATCGATTAGGAGGACATTATGGAGATCGCCGAACACATCACAGCCGTTGGACAGGAAGCCAAGCTCTTCGCTGAAGCGGCGGAGCAGGGCGGACTCGACGTTGATATTTCGACATGCCCCGGGTGGAACATGCGCGACCTTGTCAGGCACCTGATCGAGATTCACTTGTGGGCAGCGGCCCACGTCGCCAAACCCCACGACAAGCCATGGGTCGACGATCTTGCCGAACTTGCCGTCTTCTGGCCGGATCTCGCTGTCTTCTGGCCAGAAGACAGCGAAATGATCATCCACTACCTGGACATCAACGCCAACCTCGTCGATGCACTCGAATCGGCGCCGCTCGATGTGAAGTCCTTCACGTTCCTGCCCGCACCATCGCCCCTTGCGATGTGGGCCAGGCGCCAAGCACACGAAACGGCAATCCACCGATTCGACGCCGAGAATGCTGCCGGCATCGCATCCGCTTTTGACCCAACGTTCGCCTCCGACGGAATCGATGAACTGCTCGCCGCGTTTGCTCCGCGAGCCAGTACGTTCCCCGTCGAGAGCGCCAAGACGATGGCCGTCCACGCTACCGACACCGAGGACCGTTGGCACGTGACACTCAGACCCGACGGCATCACCACGTCTCGCGATGAGGGCCCTGCTGACGTCACGCTATCCGGTGACGCACGCGACCTGTACCTGGCCGTGTGGAACCGGGGCAACGATTCGAACATAACCGTTGCCGGCGACCTCGAAATACTCGAAACGTGGCACCTCAATCACCATATTCGCTGGCACTAGACAACGAGCACTTTCACACTCCCAATCGTCCCACGGCGGCGGCCTGGTAAAACAGGCACAGGGGCTACTCAATGCGGAGTTGCAAGGCAACTCCTAAGGAACGTCGAGGGCGTTCTGTGGAGGTGAGGGGATTTGAACCCCTGGCCCCTACGTTGCGAACGTAGTGCTCTGCCGGACTGAGCTACACCCCCGGAATGGGCAGATGATACCGCCAGTGGTCAGCCACCGTTCTCTGTGATCAGTCCCACTCCAGATCGAAACCGGCTCGATCAGGATGTGCGTGGCCGTTCACACAGACGACACGCAACGCATCAATCTCCATGTTGTGTCTCCCTGCCGTTCGAGAGCTGGGCTCTCAAACGCTCTTGAACGATGGTCGACGTCAGATCGGCGCGGGATCGCTCGATGAGCGACCGCGCGACATCCGTGGTACGTCGAAGGCCCGCGGTCATACCGTCCGGGTAGTCGATCGAGGTCAAGAGGTCGTGCACGGTTTCCATGTCTGTGAAGGTTCGCTCCGCCTCTTCGAGCTCGCCGTGACGGAGCTGGTCGAGCAACCTCCGCCGTTGTTCACCGATCGCTTCACCGAGCCCCTTGAGGTAGGGGACTGCATGAATACCGAGATGTGAGGGCAGGGGTAGAGGTTCGTTGGCGAGCAGCGCGGCCGTCAACTCCGCCTCGGCGTACTCCTTCACAGCGTCGTAGAAGAACCCGGCGTGGTAGATATCCCAGTGTCCATCGAGCGAGGCATCGGCCTCAGCGATGAGCACCTTCACCTCACCGAGAAGTGCACGGGCAGTGTCCCGATCGCCACGGTGAAGCGCGCGGATCGCGTTCGCAGAATTGCGAATGATGGGACGCGAGTTTTTGAGCGCAAGCTCCCTCGCGGCAAATTTTCCGTCGAGTTCTGAGCGCACCTCGGCTTCAAGGTCGGAGAGATTGAGGTCTGACGCCATGTGATCAGCCAGCGATCACTCGCACCGTTCGCGATTCCTCGTATTCCGGTGCGGGAACGGCCGTGAGCCGCGCCGGCTGCTGCTTGGGCGCGGGAGTGCTGATCTGGACCACCTGAGCATGGGGCATCATCCGCTGCTGTTTGATCGTGAGCAGAAGCGTCACATAAGCGGCGATCGAAACGTCGAACGCGACAGTCACCCACAACCACGGTACGGATCCGGTCCATGTGGCGACCACAAGGGTCGACACCGATGCGATCGCGAGGCCGACGAGGATCCGCTGACGTCGGTATTGCGTGTGTTTCCGCACATACGCATCGCTATCTGGCTGTGCCATCGAGACCTGGGCCAGTTTCTTCCTCGTGCGAGCAAAATCACGCGTCGTCGACTTGGGCGCGCTGCTCCTATGGTCGAAAAAGGAAGGTAGAAGGAACGCTGCCCACAATCCTGCAATGAGTATGAAGAGGACGATTGCCATCGATTGATTCTCTCTTACTCCGCCAGCCACCCGAGCGTAGGCAGGTTTGGGTGTGCGCCAAAGGATTTACGCGGTCGTTTCAGGGTTATCTGTTGCATTCTGGTCACGACCGGCATCCATCGGCAAGTCGTCTCATGGGAAGGATAGGGAGATCTCATCGATGATCACCGAAATCTCCCGACGCGATCTCGACGGCGTGCTCGAGAACGGGACCGATCACGGTGAGCCCCTCCCGTACGGCCTTCGGCGATCCGGGAAGGTTCACGATCACGCACCGTCCCCGAAGCCCGGCGATGCCGCGAGACAGCATGCCGAACGGGACCTTCCCAAATGTGTCGGCACGCATCGCCTCAGGGAGCCCAGGGATCTCACGGTCGATCGCCACCCTGGTACCTTCCGGCGTGAGATCTCTCGGGGAGAGGCCCGTTCCGCCGGTCGTGACGATGAGTGAAACATCCTCTGCCAGGCGGATGAGCTCCGTGGCAACCGACTCGGTACCGTCGGGGATGACCGATCCTCCAGTCACAGTGAACCCGAGGTCGGCAAGCATCTCACGGGCGACGTCTCCGCTGAGGTCGGGATTGATACCTGCGGCCACGGAGTCTGACACAGTGACAACAGCTGCCGTGCGTTCAACCACGATGCCACTCTCCACTGCGACCGCCCGCCTTCGATATCAACTCGACGCCGGCGATCCTCGCTCCCCTGTCGATGCCCTTGATCATGTCGTACATCACAAGCGCTCCTACCGAAGCAGCAGTCATCGCCTCCATCTCGACACCGGTCCTGGCTGTTACACCAACGGTGACCGCGATACGGGCACCGCCGGCAATCTGTGCAATGTCGACCACCACTGAGGTCAACGAGAGTGGATGGCACAACGGAATGAGATCCGGCGTTCGTTTTGCGGCCTGGATCGCCGCAATACGAACAGCAGCAAGCGCATCGCCCTTCGGAAGGTCCTCGCTGAAGAGTCGCTCCCGTGTCGCATCTGCCATCTCTACAACGGCAACCGCTACGGCAACGCGATCCGTCACGTCTTTCTCCCCAACGTCGACCATCCAGACGTTGCCCTGTGTATCGAGGTGGCTCATGTCATCCATCGAGTCCCCTCCCTTCATCCCAGGTGAACATCTCGAGTGTGACAGGGTCACCAGCCGACAGCGACCCGGTCCCGACGGGCACTATGGCGAACGCCTCCGCCGCTGCCAGCGCGGACAACACGTTCGAGCCTTGTCCCCCAGACCGGACGGCAACGAAAGAACCGGTCGAGTCCTCAGCGAGCAGGACACGGAGGAACACATCCTTTTCGACACTCGTCGTTACATCCTCACCCATCATTCCACGAATACGGAGACGAAACTGTCTCGTCGCGCCCATCATCTGAAGCAGCGCCGGACGCACCAGCTGCTCGAAACCCACGAATGTGGATACGGGGTTTCCGGGGAGGCCGAACAGCGGCACGCCTGACACCTGACCGAACGCGAAGGGCTTGCCCGGCTGCATAGCTACCCGCCAGAAGTCCACAGAGCCGGTATCACGGAGGATCTGTTTGACGAAATCGAAGTCTCCCATCGAAACACCACCCGTCGAGATGATCACGTCGCCGACCTCGGCCGCGTGGGTATAGGCAGCTCTGAGCTCGTCCATGTCATCACCGATGATCCCGAGGTCTACGAACGGGATACCGAGACCGTCGAGCACACCGCGCAGCAACACACGGTTCGAGTCTCGAATAGTGCCGGGAGCCAGCGTTTGAGCATCGCTCTCGACGATCTCATCACCTGTTGACATCAACGCAACGATCGGTACCGCCGACACGACCGGGGCTATCCCCGCACTTGCAAGACTGGCGAGATGTCGAGCGGTCAAACGCACCCCGGCGTCAACGACGACATCACCTGGGGAGATATCGCCACCCGCGGGGCGCACGTTGGTTCCTGATTCGATTGCGCACCCGATGGTTACTTTTGACCGATCCTCCGATGCCGTGTCCTCAACCGGCACGACGGAGTCTGCGCCATCCGGCATAGGGGCGCCGGTCATGATCCTCGTGGCCGTGCCCGGGTCTACACGCATCGTCGGGACCGACCCGGCGGGAACATCCTCGTTGATAGGGAGTGTGACAGGCGGCCTCGCGGCATCAAGTGCCCGAACGGCGAACCCGTCCATCCCCGAGTTGTCGAACGGCGGGACGGCGCTGGTTGCGAGGGCCGGCTCAGCCATCACCCGATGCAGCGCCTCTCCTATGGGTACACGCTCGGTCCCGAGCCTTGGGACGGCGCTCAGAATCTCGGCCTGCGCTTGTGCGAGTGGCTTCACAACACCTTCCTCTCAGACGTGGTGAGAAGACGTCGGATATTGCTTGTATGGCGTGCGACCACGAACACAGCGATCGCTCCCGCCCAAGCAAGCTCTACACCGCGTCGGCCGGTCATCGCGAGGAACGGAACCATGAGCACCATGGCCGTGAGTGATCCGATTGACGCGGTCTTCCACACGACAAGGAAGACCACCCAGACCACAGCAAGGGCAATGCCGGTGAGGGGCGCAATGAACACGAGACCACCGAGCGTCGTCGCGACGCCCTTCCCTCCTCGGAATCGGTGCCAGACGGGGAAGGCGTGGCCAACAACCGCGGCCAGGAGTGCCACGTAGCCAAACAATGGGTCCACGAGTGACACACCGACCGCTGCGGCGATCACACCCTTGGCCGCATCGCCCACAAGGACGAGGGCTGCGGATCTCTTTCCGAGAGTCCGCATCACGTTCGACATGCCTGGATTACCCGAGCCGACGGTGTAGATGTCGAAGCCCTGAGCACGCGCCACAAGCACACCGAAGCTGACGCTTCCCACGAGATACGCGATCACAACAGCCAGGATCTGATTCACGCTCCGAGTGTAGGAGTTTACACATCCCCTCAAACGGGACCCTTCCCATCGGATCGTCGTCGAGATACGTTCTTCATGTGCTCTGGCTCGCGCGACCCCCGTACCTCCGCTGGTTCGCTGCGGGTGCCATCGTCGTCGCTGCGCTCGGATGGGACCTTTCGGGGCGGCGAACCGAGCCGTACCCCTTTGCAGCGCAGAGCATCGCTCGCGGTGCCCCGATGTCCGAAGCCGCCATCGAGTGGCGCGACGTCCCCTTGGGCATCTTCGCGGTTCCTGAACTGTCGGGCACATCTGCATCCGTCGACATCACCAGGGGCGATCCCATCACCGAGTCCGTGGTGTCGGAGGGGGCACCGCTGCCCGAAGGGTGGTGGTCTGTGCCGATCGACCTCCCCGTCGGCACACCTCCGGGAACCCCGGTACGGGTGGTCCTTCCTGACGGAACAGGAGTGGGCGGCATCGTCACTCAGGCCGCCGTGAGCGACGCCTTCGGCTCCGTAGAGTCGGGTGTTGTGGGATTCCCTGAAACAGTCGCAGGAATTGTTGCACAGCTTGCGGCGATCGGAGATCTCGTCGTGCTGGTCGAGCCGTGATCAGAGCAGAATCATCGCGATCGCCCCGGCTGCGACACAGTAAACACCAAACGGCGCAAGGCCGATTCGAGTCAGTATCCGCAGCAACAGAGCGATCGCCGCGTATCCAGAGATGCCTGCAACGACGACAGCGACCCATACGGACGAGGGGACGCCGGCCCCGGACGAGACGACATCGACGATCTCGAGTGATCCTGCGCCGGCGATAACGGGAATGCTGAGCAGGAACGCGAACCTCGCCCCTTCCGTGCGGGACATGCCGCGCAGGAGGCCGGCAGTGATCGTCATGCCGGATCGAGAGATGCCCGGGATGAGCGCTGTTGCCTGGGCAAGGCCGATCCAGAGCGAGTCGAGAGCTCCGATCTTGCCAGAGGTGCGATCACCGACACGCAGCAGCGCGGTTCCGAGAAGTATCACGCCCGTGACGATGAGCATGAGAGCAACCGTTTTCGGATCACTGACGAGTTCCTCGATCTCGCTCTTGAGGGCCAAGCCAAACGCCACGGCGGGGACTGTTCCGATCAGGATGAGAGTGATCATCTTGCGGCCGGGCCTGTCGAATTTCGCCATAGCGGCGATATCGCTTCGGTAGTAGATGAGCACTGCGGCAAGGGTGCCAAGGTGCAACATGGCGCTCGTTGCGAGGTCTGGACCCTCGCGGTTGAGGAGGGCCGGAACCAGCACGAGGTGTCCTGAAGATGAAATCGGGAGGAACTCGGTCAGGCCCTGGACCAAACCCCAAAGGATTGCGTCGAGCATACGGCGAGGTTAGGCCGACAGACCACCCGATCGATGTCTCGTCGGGTGACACGGACCACTAAAACCCGTACGCAGACGACATGCGGAGCTGCTCGCCGATGTGCACGTTCACGAGTGCGGGCACACCGGACTCAGCCGCTCGCTCGAGTGCGGGCCGTATTTCCGTGGGTTTGTCTACGAACTCCCCATAGCCACCAAGGCCTTCCACCATTTTCTCGTATGGCCGAACCCCCAGGTCTGCGCCGACCATACGGTCTGGATAGAGCATCCGATGAATCGTTTTGATGTTGTTCCATGCGCCGTCGTTCCCGACGACGCCTATCACGGGCATGTCATTGCGAACAAGTGTGTCGAATTCCATGCCGTTGAAACCGAACGACCCGTCGCCATACACGATGCCGACCCTCGTGTCCGGTTCGACAGTCTTGGCTGCGATAGCGAATGGGGCACCAACGCCGAGACATCCGAATGGGCCAGGATCGAGGAGACCACCGGGCCGTGATGTGCGGAGCCAT
The DNA here is from genome assembly GCA_036985995.1 of Acidimicrobiia bacterium. Lineage (GTDB taxonomy): Bacteria > Actinomycetota > Acidimicrobiia > Spongiisociales > UBA5794 > JAMBLL01. The sequence continues at coordinate 4,146 of BTQS01000041.1, read as the reverse complement.
TTCGCAGTCGTCGAAACGATGTCACCTCCATCGGCAGCGACGATCGAGTCCTCCCCGAAGAACTCAGCCACCTCTCGTGCGAACCGCTCAGGGTGGACGGGTACATCGTCTGACATCGACGCGGCGTCTGCGATCTCCTGTTTCGCCCGCTCGGCTTCGAAGACCTGCGTTGTCCATGTCGGATCCTCGGTGCGCCCGATACGTGCAACGGCTCCGGTGAGTTGTGCGACGACTGTGCCGGGATCGGCAACGACGCCGACGTTCGCATCCCGATTCCAGCCGACTTTGGTGGGGTCAGCGTCGATCTGAATCACTGTTGCGTTGAGGTTCGTCTTCTTGCCAAAGCCGGTACGGAAGTCCCAGTCGACACCGAGCGCAAGGATCACATCTGCGCCCCGCAGAGCATCGCCCCGAGCCCGATTACCGAGGTACGGGTGACCGGACGGCAGCGAGCCCCTGGCCAGAGAGTTGAGGAACACGGGCGCACGGAGGGCCCTGGCAAATTCGTCGAGTTGCTCCGTGAACCCGTCCTGGCGCGTCCACCGCAGTCCGGTGCCGCCGAAGACGACCGGGCTCTCGGCGTTCTCGAGAGCCGCAATGATCTCGTCGAGTGTCTCGCCCGGGATCCCTGCGGGTCGGTTCGCGCGATAGCGCTGGGGCCACACGATTGCGGTCTCTTCGACCATGTCGGCTGAAACATCCCAGGGGATGTCGAGAAAGACCGGCCCTCCCCGGTTCGCAAACGCATGACGGGCTGCCATGGCGATGTACTCGGGGAACCGGCCGGCGTCATATGCGGTATCGGACCAGACCGTGATGGACTGGAAGAGCTTCGGGTGGTCCATCTCCTGAAGCCCACCCCTGAGGTGTTCTTTGGTCAGGTGACGGCCACCGAGAACCAGCATGGGCGTGTTCGCGAAGTACGCATTGGCGACGCCTGTGATCGCGTCGGTGACGCCGGGCCCGGCGGTGACGATGGCAACGCCGAGTTTTCCGGTGAGTCGCGCGTATGCGTCGGCGGCGTGCGCTGCCGCCTGCTCATGGCGCAGGTCGACGACGTTGATTCCCTCAGTCACGCAACCGTCGATCATCGGGAGGATGTGCCCGCCGGTCAGCATGAAGACCGCGTCGACGCCTTCCCGCTTGAGTGCCTTCGCGATCACCTGACCGCCGTGAATCTTGGCCATCTTCACTCCTCGCCGATAGCGCAGTGCCTGGACATCAGGGTACCCGCCGCCGAGCCGGGTACGCTGGGGGCATGTGGAGCAAACATCGAAACGCCCATCAACGTCTGATCGACGAGCCCATCGCCTGGTTGACGACTGTGAGTGCCGGCGGAGTTCCCTCGACGGCACCCATCTGGTTCTTCCTCGAGGAGGACGACACGATCACCATCTCCAGCAAGGATCCATCCACCCGGGTTCGGAATCTGCGTGAGAACGAACACGTCACGCTGCATCTCGAAGGTGACGGTACGGGAGGCAAGATCGTGGTTCTGAGCGGACGAGCGCAGATCGACGACGAAGCGCCTCCCATAACCTCACATCGCGCGTACATCGCCAAGTATCAGTCGTTTCTCGACGGGTTCGGGTGGACGCCAATGTGGTTCGCCGAGAACTATCCGACGCGGATTTACATGACGGTTACGTCGATACGGGAATGACATTCCCGGCATAGATCTGTGTCGTGACGCGTTCACCATCGAAGACCCAACAGGACAAGGTGCATCGTGTTCAACAAGAAACCCAAGGCCCGCAAGGTCATGTCGATGAGCGAAATCGATGAACTCGCCGCGACAGGCAAACCGGTGCTCGTCGACTTCTTCCAGGTCGGCTGTGCGCCGTGCCAGGTGATGGACGGCATCATGAACGAACTGTCGCGCGAGTACGGACCGTCCGCACACGTGGTAAAAGCGGACATCGCGCAGATGCCCGACGCTATGCACAAGTTCAAGATCCGATCGACCCCGACGATGGTGTTGCTCGCCTCCGTGCCACCAAAGATGTCGAAGAAGTCACGCAACCGCCAGGGCGGTACGCCCGGTGGGAAACGGCCGGTGACACAGCGCTGGCGGGCCTCCGGCCTCGTCCAGAAGGATCACCTGTCGAGACTTCTCGAATCCAACGGAGCCGAGCGCGTCAGCGCCTGATCCTCAGGACTCTGGCGTAGATTTCGGCAAGAATGCAGGCGGAATCTACGCCAGACGCCTAGGCCCCGATAGCCACCGTCATACATGTCCTGGTGGGTTCTTGATCGACGAAAGCGCTTGCCTACGGGCTTCGACGATCTCGAAGCCAATCTGCTCGAGCGTGTCCATGAGCCACAGGTACGCAGGCTTGCCGGGCCGGAAATCGGCCTCGGCCATTCCTTGGATCCGGCCCTGCTCCTGGAGGGTCTTGACGTTCTTGTGGTTGTTCGACGGCTCGAGCGTGTACACGCCGAGCGTGCGACCACCTGCTGTGTTGAGGATCGAGAACACAGGCACGTCAGATGGCCCGTCAGCGATGTAGATCATGTTCTTGATCGGAACTCTTCGCTGGTCCTCCGACATCCGAGCGTTCACGTCGAGGCCGGGGCTGCGGTTGACACCCTTGTTGATCTCGAAGATGGCTCTCGTCTTCGAGGTGTTGTCGATCGTGTAGCCGAGTTGGCTGATAGGACCCGATCCTGGTGACACGGGGAGCCGATCCAGGTAGCCCGGTTCGGCAACATCCTCTATGAAGGTGTTCGCCCACACGCCATCGATCTTGTCCCCGAACACGCTCCCTTCGATCATCGGCCGCAAGCCGGTTGAGACGATGTAATGCTCGACGGTGATGCCTTCGGTCACGAACTCCGGGATCTCAGCGACGTGATCCCTGACCATCGTCATGAAGTCGGGCATGCCGGGTACCGGCACGAGCAAACCGCCCAGTTTCTTCAACTTCCGATTTGACAGATCTCCGAAGATCCCCTCGCGCACATATGTGAGAAGGTGCCCGAGGTACGCCGTGTCCTTCTGGATGATCACACCGCTATCGGCGTAGTGCTCGACGAGTCCCTCTACCTCGGTCCAGAACGTTGACGGGTCGACGCCGTAGTCGTCGAAGATCGGGTCCTGCATGTTCGACGGAATCAGCGTCTTGTCGAAGTCCCAAATGAAGGCGATGACCGTCTGGGTGTACAGCGGGGCAGGCATGAGTGAAACTTAGGGCTTCTTCGACCCCCGGTCCACCGGTCCCCCATCCGGCACTATGGCCTTTCGTGGCTCGCGAAGCGGACCGTCTCGGCATCGAACCACCAACCCTGCAGCGTGCAGGGTGTGCCACGCAGTTCCGTGTGCGCCTCTCCGAGCCTCTCGAGGCCCACGAGCACGTTACAACGCCATCCTCGATCGGCAACCGTCCACGCGACGTCACAGAGCGCGTGTATCCGTGAATCGGCATCCAGGACCACCTCGACAACGCGGGCATCGGACGCGACGATCGCCCGGATCGCTCCTACCGACCGTGGCGATTCGATGAACTCCGCAAGGGACATGTGCGTTGCCTCTTCGACGTGAGCGCGGTACACGTCTAGGACCGCCTCCGCGACGAAATCGACACTGGTCGTGGGTTCCTGTACTGCTACCGCCATCTCCGCCTCCGCAGTGAATGACACTATTGTAATTCATCCAGTCGCTGTGTGCGAACGCAATCAGGATCCGACCGAAACGCTGTACGACCCGGACTCCTCGTCGAAGTCGAGCTCGACGATTCCTTTCGCATTCGCAGCTTTCATGAACTGCAAGAACCCTGTGTATCCGAACCGTTTCTCTGAGAATGACGGGTCGCTCTTGCGCATGTCATCCTTCAAGCGAGACATCGGAACGGGTTGAGCATCTGGCGAATCTGCAATGATCGACCGGAGCAGCTCGAACGCCTTCGCCTCTCCCTTCCCCTCGGCGGGGAACGACACGACCGGATCGCCCTGGCGTTCGGACTCGTCGAGTTGCACGACTCCGCGCTCGCCGAGGTTGCGCATCAGTTCTCCGAACGATCTGAACCCGTAGTCACTCTCGGCGAACGTAGAGTCCTTCCGCAGCAGCGCGCGCTTGACCTGGGATGACCGCACCTCGTTGTCGCCCGAACGGGACAGCCCTGACAGCGTACGTGAGATGGCGCCGTC
>BTQS01000040.1:0-13435 GCA_036985995.1 Acidimicrobiia bacterium | reverse complement strand
GGACGCCATCGATCGACCCGATCTTGCGATCGGCAGAGAGATGCTGGAGATCGGCTTCGACCGCGGCGATGACCTCTGCGTCGAGGAGCTCCCTGAATTCCGGCTCACCCAGGAGATCGGCGAGCAAGCTCCGATCCAGCGTCAGAGCAGCGACTCGCTTTTCCGCAAGCGGCGCGTCGTACTCGTACATGAACGAAGCGATGAAGTCGAACATGAGCGACCGGGCGAACGGCGAGGGACGATCGAGGTCGACCTCGGCGACGCGCACCGATTGCTTCTGAATATCGCTGAGGACTTCGATGAGGGCGGGTAGGTCGAAGTGGTCCTGGAGAACTTCTCGATACGTTTCGAGCATGATCGGGAATGATCCGAATCGACGGGTGACCTCGAGCAGGTTCGCCGCTTTGCGTCGCTGCAGCCACAACGGAGTTCTGGACCCGGGCCTTCTCCTCGGAAGGAGCAGAGCTCTCGCTGCTGCCTCGCGGAATGTACTCGTGAACAGCGCAGAGTCGGCGACCTCGCTCACCAGGATCGCTTCGACATCGACGGGGTCGAGGTAGACGGCCCCCAGGTCGGGTGGCGTATCGGTGTCTGGAAATCGGAAAAGGATACCGTCGTCGGACCAGATCGCGTCGATGGTGCCGCCACGTTCAACCCGGTAGCGATGGCGAACAGCGAGCGCCCACGGGGCGTGAACACGACCACCGAACGGACTGAGAAGCACGATGCGCCAGTCGCCGATCTCGTCGCGGAAGCGCTCGACGACGATGGTCGTGTCTGTTGGAAGAGTTCCCGTTTCGTCGCGCTCTTCATGCAAAAACTGGACGAGGTTCTCAGCTGCCCAGAGGTCGAGGCGATAACGTTCCCGCAGCTCGGTGAGTGCTTCCGACGGATCGAGCGCGCCGATCTCCCTTGTGAACGCGCCGACGGCCCGCCCGAGCTCAAGTGGCCTCCCTGGGGCGTCGCCATGCCAGAAGGGCATGCGTGCAGCGGGGGATCCTGGAGCGGGTGTGACGGTGACGCGGTCGTGGGAGATGTCCTCGATGCGCCAGGTGGTCGAACCAAGGATGAACCTGTCGCCGGGCCTCGACTCATAGACCATCTCTTCGTCGAGTTCACCCACCCTTCCACCTTCCGGCAGGTTCACGGTGTACAGTCCGCGGTCGGGGATCGTTCCCGGATTGGTGACGGCGAGCAGCCTGGCGTTCGACCGTGCCGTGAGTGTGCCCGTTGTCCGGTTCCAGATGATCCGCGGTCTGAGCTCTGCGAAGTCGTCGGATGGGTACCGTCCGGAAAGCATGTCGAGCACCGCCGCGAATGTGTCGTACGACAGGTTCTTGAACGGTGCGGCACGCCGTACGAGTTTGTAGGTCTCTGCAACGTCTCGTCTGTCCATGGCAACCATCGCGACGAGGTGCTGTGCGAGTACGTCGACGGGATTCTGCGGGACGGTGGTTGTCTCGATGGCGCCCTCGTACATGCGTTCGACAACGACCGCCGTCTCTAGCAGATCACCCCGATGCTTCGGGAACACCTTGGCTCGCGACACCGCGCCCACCTGATGACCAGCTCTCCCTACCCGTTGAAGGCCCCGAGCGACAGAGGAGGGCGACTCAACGAGCACCACGAGGTCAACGGCTGCCATGTCGATACCGAGCTCGAGCGTTGAGGTGGCAACGACCGCTCGGAGTTTGCCCTTCTTGAGCTTGTCCTCGATATCGAGGCGCTGCTCACGCGAGACCGATCCGTGGTGCGCCTGTACTACCTCGGCATCTGCAAGACGATTGAGCTCGGCTGCGAGTCGCTCGGCGAGGCCACGGCTGTTGACGAACAAGATGGTAGAGCGGTGTGTGTTTACGAGCTCGAGCAGCTTGGGGTACATCGCAGGCCAGATGGATGGGCCGCCAGAGGACGTCGTAACGGACGCACCGATCTCCGGTCTCGTCATGTCGGGTACCGGCACGACGATCTCGATGTCGAGTGTCCGGTCCCGTGGCGTATCGACGATCGCTACGTCGCGGGGCTTCCATTCTCCGTCCCCGACTTCGCCTCCGCCCAGAAATGCCGCGATGACCGAAAGCGGCCGCTGTGTTGCGGACAGACCGATCCGTTGTGGCGGCGTTTCGCAGAGTTCTTCGAGCCGTTCGAGCGATAGTGTCAGGTGTGATCCTCGTTTCGTGCCGGCGATCGCATGGATCTCGTCGACGATGACCGTGTCGATGGAAGCGAGGATCTCCCTGGCCTTGGATGTGAGCATCAGGTAGAGGCTCTCGGGTGTCGTGATCAAGATGTCGGGTGGGTGGCGCCGCATGGCCTGCCGCTCGCGTTGGGGTGTGTCGCCCGTGCGCATAGCGACAGAGACCGACGGAGGATCGAGGCCGAGACGGGATGCTTCAGCGGCGATGCCGGTGAGCGGGGCCCGGAGGTTCCTGTCGACGTCGTAGGCGAGCGCCTTCATCGGTGAGATGTAGAGAACTGTGCACCGCGCGTCGGGCGGGGGAGAGGGGCTCGTCGCGATCCGGTCGATCGCCCACAGGAACGCAGCGAGCGTCTTTCCGGATCCGGTCGGTGCATGGATGAGCGTGTGCCTTCTCGATGCGATCGATTGCCAACCAGCGGCTTGCGCCGCCGTGGGTGCATCGAACGCGATGTTGAACCACGCAGCGGTCGCCGGTGAGAAGAGGTCGGTGTCGATCACGTTGCCGTCGAGCATCGCCTCAGCGTACCGATCGGGTACGACATGCTCGTTCTGTCAAACCCTGAACCACTGATCGAGGGTTTACCGAGACGCTGCGGCACTAGGGTTTTCCGGCGATGTCTCCACCATCGGTTGAGTGGGGCGCAAATGACAAAATCGTCTTACCCACGATTCTGTGGGTAAGACACGGCGTGTGTGATGGGGCGTCACAAAGAGGGCGGGGTCAGTAGGCCCGGGCGATCAGGAGGGCCTTTTCAGCGAACTCGCCGACTGGCTTGAGACCCGTCTCATCGGCACTCTGGCGCTGGACAACGAGCCGGCACCAATCTCCGGCCATACCCTTGATCACCTGGTCGGTGTCCTCTGGCCCGAAACGCCATGCCGCATACAAGGGACCCATCACTTCTACCCGGATACCCTGCTCCGGGAATTGCTCGCCTACCTCGCGGAATGCGAAAGGCAGGGATCGTTGACCGAGCGACGCAATGTGGCGCAAGCGCGTGGTGTCGGCGAGGGGGTCTTCGTAGTCCTCGTCGTCGTCGGGCGGCTCGTCCAGAGGCGAGATACGTCCGAGGATCGCCGACTTGACGTCGAGACCGTGTGCCCAGGTCTCCATGAGGCGGATACCGGCGAACGACCTGGCGCTCATGTCGCCGTACAGCCACGGAACCCTTTCGCTTCCGAGCATGCGCGAGAGAGCATCAACGACGTCGGCTCTGCCGAACCGCCACCACTCGATGATCTCCTGGTGGCGACGGCCGCGACCCTGCTCGACACCGATCTGGGTCCAAGCGTCGGTTTCTGTGATGTTCTCGGCCTTCAGGCGGTCTTCGCCTTGCAGGAGGACTTCAGCCGCAAACGCCTCGGTGTATGCGAGGTGGCTCACGGTGTCCTGGATCGTCCAGCCTTGCGCAGGCGTCGGCGTTGCCCACTGCCTGTCGCGAAGGGTCTGGAGGAACTGGTCGAGCTGCTGCTGCTCCGCCACCAGATCTGAAAGAATCTCGCGCATAGATCAATTCTACTGCACTCCGGGGCTCACACGGATGCAGCAAGGCTACGCAGCGGAGTCGTTGAGCCGGTCGATCAACGCTCGAAGGCGGCCATAGCCGTGACGATCGAAGTCGAATGCCAGCCTCGGAAGTTCAACGTTGTCGCCCGTATCGATCTCGGCCTGCGTCGCATCGATCTTGTTGATCTTTCCGGAGCTGATGATGTCGTCGAAATCCTCATTGAGCTCGGCGACGAGCCCATCCGGGACGTCAACGTTGAGGCGCAGCACGAGCCGTCGATCGACGAACCGCTGGGAGTGATATACGCGGAAGAACGTGTTGATCTCCTCGATAGCCTCGTCGAGGTCGGTGGTGACGAGGTACAGGTTCCTGTCGGGCGCAGATATCATCCCCTGCTCCAGGAGGGCGTCGCACAGTCCATCCCAGGCGTCCCAGTAGCCGGTTCCCTCGTGATCGATCATCACGATGGGGTGCATGTCTGATTTACCGGTTTGGACCAACGTCAAGAGCTCGAAGGCTTCATCCATGGTGCCGAATCCGCCTGGGAACAATGCGAAGGCGTCGGATTCCTTTACGAATTGTACCTTGCGGGTGAAGAAGTACTTGAAGTTGATGACCTTGCCCGGGGAGAGGTAATCGTTCGCTCCGTTCTCGAACGGAAGTCGGATGTTGACCCCGAAGCTGGCCTCGGTGCCTGCCCCCTTGTTCGCTGCCTCCATGATGCCCGGCCCGGCTCCTGTGATGACCATCCATCCGTGGTCCTCGGCGAATCGGCGTCCGAACTCCTCTGCCATCTGATAGTTCGGACTGTCGGGTCCCGTTCTCGCCGAGCCATACACGGCGACCTTTCTGCGGTCGCGGTGCGGGTTGAATACGAGAAAGGAGTAGCGGAGCTCCTTGAGCGCCGTGTTCATCATCTTGACGTCTCCGCGGTCCGTCTTGTCCTTGATCAGCTTCAGGCCAGTCACGATGATCTCGCGTACGAGATCATCGTCCGTGTTCTTCCCGTCGGTGCCAGCGACAACTGACGCAACAAGGTCATCGATCATCGCGTCGATCGAGGCGTTGTTCATCCCATAGCTCATGGCTGCAACGGTAGTTGTGCGGGCGTGGCTTCTTGACGACTGTCGGTGTGGGATTCGGGATGCCTACTGCCGGTCGTTGTCTGCCCGCTTGTCGTTCACGATCATCAAGACGGTGGCGTGGCGGGCGCACATGGGCATCCCCGACCGGTGGACGGTGGCGGCCTGCTTACCGCACCAGCGGCACAGGATCTCGGACTGCGCCCCTTTGGCCCCTGTCGTGCGTTCCATGGTTCATGTGTCGGCAGAATGTCGAGTTTTGTTGAGCATCGTTCGCCTGCACACTCGAGGCGCTGGTGCCGTGTCCGCGCAGCCTCTCAGTCCCGGAAGTTGACGAACTGCAGAGGCAACCGGAAATCGAGAGATTTCATAGCAGCGATGATCTCCTGGAGATCGTCACGCTTCTTGCCCTGGACGCGTAGCTGATCGCCCTGGATCTGCACGGTGACCTTCAGCTTCAGATTGCGGATCTCCTTCGAGAGCTCCTTCGCCGCATCCTGGGCGATGCCCTGGTTCAGGATGAAGACAGCCTGGAAACGGCCGCCTCCAACTTGCTTCGGATCGCCTCCTGTGATCGACTTCAGAGACACGTTCCTTCGGACGAGCTTGCCCTTGAGGACGTCGATTGCGGCGTCGAGCCTTCCCTCGGATGAGGACTCGACGGTGATGCCGTCCTCGGAAAGGCGGGCTGTCGTATCGGTGCCTTTGAAGTCATATCGGTTCAAGACCTCGCGCGAGGTCTGGTCCACTGCGTTGCGGACCTCCTGGCTGTCTACCTGGGAAACGATGTCGAATGATGGCATGGCGCAATGCTACTCAGTCTGTGAACGGCGGACCTTCCGGGCCCTTTCTCACAACGGCCGACCAGATGGTCTCGTAGTGATCCCGGTCGTATTGGTCGATGTGGGGGAGGACGAATTCCTCCCACGCGGTACGCATCGGATCCTCAGCTGCGGGGTACATGCGGAGACCCGCAGGGTATCGATCGAGCACCGTGCGCAACGACATCGGTGTTTCGACCCTCGTCCTTGCGTCGCCTGCTGTGAACGACGTGTTGATCTCAACAGCCAGCTTCGTGAGAAGCTCGCGAACGGTCCCCTTCATGCCGGGATGACGCCGCTCGACCATCGTCGCGAGGTCTTCTTCGCCTGGGAACGTTTTCTCCCAGATGATCCATCTGTCTGCGAAGGCCTTGTTGAGCGTCTGGGTGCCCGCATAGTCACGGAGGTCGGTCGGGTTCAGTGTTCCGAAGATGCGCACGTCGTCGCGAAGCCGCACCATCTCGCCCGTCGGAAGTTCGAGAGCCCGATGGCGATCGAGCAGACCGTGCAGCGCGAACAATGTCTCCGCGCCTGCAGCGTTGAGCTCTGACAGGTTCACGATCGCAGGACCGCGCAGGGCCCGCGTTATGTCTCCGTCTTGCCACCGGCTCTCGGTCCCACCCATCCCGTCACCGTGGAGCTTCACGGAGCCGATGAGCGTGATATCTCGAACCTCGCCTGTGAGGGGAATGCGGTAGTACGGCGTCTTCAGCCGCGCAGCGAACTGCTCCAGGTCATGGTCCTTTCCCGTACCCATGTGACCTCTCAGAGCGAGGTGCAGCGGGGCGTCTGTGAAATGCTTCCTTCTGATCTCTTCGAGGCGTGCAAGTCGGTACTGCATGCCGAGATCGACGTAGTACGGGTCGGGTGATGGGATGTGATCGAGCCGTACTTCGCGGTCTGGTATGTCGTCGCCAATCTCCGCAATCGGGAGTTTGACGTTGGGTCCGACCTCTTTCGGGTCGGTGAAGATCACGGTCTTTGACATGGATTGCTCCTAGTTGACGAAAGTTTCGAGGACACGGCTGCCGGCATGCGGTCGCCAGACATCGTTGCCCGAAGCGGCGATAGAGCGGTAAAGCGTTGAGCGAACGCCGTCGACCATCGCCGATGCGAGGTCGAGTGGCTGCTCAACGACCTGGGCACGCGAGTACGCGGCCCTGACGGTGTCATCGCCGATCCCGATGCCGAGGACCGTCGCGCCACCGTGCTCGATGCTGGCTGCCGTTTCGGCAAGTGCCTCGACTGAACCCCTGGTCATGCCGTCTGCGAGAACGACCATGATGCGGTGAGTAGCCCGTTGGGCCGCGAGCCTCTCAGCGGCGTAAGCGAGGTTGAACTCATCGACATTCGCGGCTCTGTCGAACATCGAGACCGGGGGCGCCAGCTTCGGGTCCTGTCGCGCTTGACGTGCTGCATCCTGTGGTGCCGCTGCCGTGTAGAACAACCCCGCGAGGACGTCGACAGACGCGCGCCACCGATCGTTGAAACCTTTGACGAGGTAGTGGTTCACGGTACGTGTCAGACGTTCCGCGTTGCCTCCTTGGGATTGCCGCAGGCCGGCGGTCGCCTTCGTTCGCATCTCTCTGTACGAGAACTCTGTGTCGTCGGGTGAGGTCGCGAAGGATCGGTTGAAGATGGCGATTTCGAAATCGATCTGGAGCTCGTCTGCGAGCTGCGCGAGCGTCCACGCTCCGAGCAGCGCAGCCGCCATCGCCCACGGCGACTTGCGCGAGCCAGCGGCCCGCGGCTGGAGCATTGAAGCAGAGCCATCGACCAGCAGGCTCACGGCGTACGACCGACGGCTCGGAAGGTCGCGACGCTCGAACATTCGCTCATACAGTCCGGCGCCGAGCAGCAGGGGTGTATAGGGGGAGAGGTCACCAGCATCGAAACCGGAACGAAGACCCCGTCGCTGGTTGGCGAGGAACAGCGGATAGAGCTCTCCGGATACGCGGTGCTGGGCGACTCCCCAATCGAGGGAGGCCTTCTTGAGCATCTCGCGACCCTGTGTGGAAAACGATGCGAACGAATACGGGAAGTCGGTGACGAGTAGCTTTCCACCTTGACCTGTTGGGAGATAGACCGTGGGCGCCGTCGAGACCTTCATGATCTGATCGGTCGCGGGGTCTCCAGCGATCTCGGCATCACCCTTTTTGCCATCACGCGCGCTGACACTCTGAGCTGCTGCTCGGGTCTGCTCGTAGGCCTCGCGGTTGGCAAGTGGTGGGGTGACGATCCGCACGGCGTCTACCGATTGCGAGATCGATGCGGAGTCGGCTTCCATCTCGGCACTTCGTCCCTGCGTCGTGGAACCGGCGCCTTCCTGAACGAGGTTGTGCATCTTGGCGACGGAGAGCAGTTGGAGGGCGATCGTGCCGACAGCCCATGGATCGTCGATCTCGTTCACAGGTTCCATGAATGCCATGGCGTCATCAAGCGCCACAGCGACATGGGGGGCAAGTCGTCGCTGGACATCGTTGCGCTCCTCATGGCCGCCGGCGATGAGGAAACACGCCAGAGCGAATTGGCCGAGGGGCCGCGCATTCCCCATTGCGTGCCCAACCGAGGTTCTGTACAGGTCGCGTAGCACCGACCCGGCGCCGGGATATGCCTCGAAATGGATCCGTTCCTGGCGGGCGTCCTCGATCGACAGGAACAGAGCCTCGGCAGCCGGTCCCCCGATCGCGTTCAACGCCACGAGCAGTGGCACCGCGTCCGGTTCGTCGCCCTCGTCGCCGTCAAAGTCGATGTCATCTTCGGTGATCTCGCGTCTGACGAGATCTTCCTCCATCTCGCCGAACTCGAACAACCCGGCAGGGACCATCGCACCTTCGTGATCGTCGTGTTCGTCCTCTTGAGAGGGTCCAAAGGCGGACCATTCCTTCGGGATGGCCCGCTCCTCGTCGAAATCGGTGGCGATGAGGTGGATCACCTCGTGGAGTGCGGATGTGAGAGCGACCTCGGCAGGCGTCACCGGGGCCGACCTGGCATAGGCCGTCTGGAAAACGCCGGGGTCCAGGACGATGGTGCCTTCCGCTGATGTCGCCTGGGTACCGAGTCGTACCTGGAGTTGGTCGTCGCCTGCAAGAGTCCGTGCGAATCGGGTCACGGCAGGTGCGACCCGCTGGTATCGCGCGACGACGGCTTCGATCGCCCGCTCTTCAGGCGGAAGAATCTCGTTGAGGATGGATTGGTCTCGGTCGCGCATGAACTCTCAATTGTACGATGGTCCCAGCCCATGGGAGAACAGATGCGGTTCGACATCCCGGAATCGGAGCTGCGATGGCGTTTCGATACGTCGGGTGGTCCAGGTGGTCAGCACGCGAACAAGAGCGCAACCCGGGCGGAGCTCACCTTCGATATCGCGTCGTCTCGCGCGTTCGACGATCGGACGAGGGAACGACTCGTGCAAAAACTCGGTACGGAGGTACGGATCGTCGAGGACGGGTCCCGATCCCAGGTAACGAACCGTAAGCGCGCGGTGCAAAGACTCCGAGCTGTGCTCGAATCAGCTGCCGAACCCGGGCCCCCGAAGCGACGAGTGACCCGTCCGACGCGCTCGTCGCGGCGTCGACGTATCAATATGAAGAGGGCACGTGGAGACCTCAAGCGCCAGCGTGCGCGCCCTTTCGACGACTCCTAGTGTCCTGCAACCGGTGTAGGGCTATGTGGTCCTCGCGCTCGATTCGGGGGGTGACTACCGGCATCGGGTGCTTGGTAGTGGTGATCTGCGGAGATATCGAGCGCGTCGGTGAAAATCCTCCTTGACCTTCCATACAGCTGGAAGGCATACGATGGTGACACTGTGGCTGAAACAGCATCTTCCAGAAACGAGACGCTCCCTGAGGGGCGGCGGTACTTGCGCGCCCCGTTGCGCGTCGGCATCATATTCACACTCCTCGTCCTCGGCCTGAACCTGGGCACGAACCTTCTCATCGGAGGATTCGATCCCCAGATCCACCAGCTCCTCCTACGGGACGTATCACCGGAATCACTTGTCCAACCCGCCGTTCCGCCCAAGTTCGAAGAGATGCCCCCGCCGCAGAACGCGGGTGATGTGGCGCACATGGCGTTCGAGGTGGTACTCACCGACTTCTTCCCACAGAGCCTCTACAACACGGTCTATATCTTCCTCGTCAGCCTGTTCGCGGCGAATGCCCCGCTCATCGGTGATCGTGAACGGCGGATAATCACGTGGATGGTCGGTGTGGGCGGGTTCACGTTTGCGCTCGTGTTCCTGATCACCGCGCTCCTCACACCGACCTTCGGGCCCGCGGGTCACGATATCGCCCGTACGTGGCTCTTCCCCATCCCAGCATTGATGATCGCTGCGGCGTTCACCTGGACGATCTTCGCCTACATCGGCGGTTTGTTCGCTCCGAGACCGAAAGGCGCTACCTGACATGCAGCTTCTCTCACGACACCGGCACGTTCCGCTGCTCGACGCTCACAAGCAGGTGACGGCGGCTGCTGCGATATCAGCGCTGTCCGTGCCGGAGGTCGTCGTGGTCCCGCTCCGCCAGCACATCGGCGAGATGTGCGATCCGACGGTCAGCGTCGGCGACCGTGTGCGGATCGGTGATGTCATCGGCGAGAGCACCGCCCTCGTGACGGCGGCTGTTCACGCCACCGTTTCGGGGAGAGTGCTCGAAGTAGCCGAACGTCCCCACCCGCTCGGAGGTCGCGTACCGGCGGTCGTGATCGAAAGCGACGGACGCGACGAGTGGACGGAGCTCGTCGTGATCCCCGACCCTGAGAGTGCCGAGCCCGACGAGCTCCGTGCCGCCGTTCGTCGTGCGGGCATCGCCGGGATGGCCGGTGCGGGTTTCCCGGCAGCGGTCAAACTCGGTCCTCCTCGTGAAGCCGACATCGACACCGTGATCATCAACGCGATGGAGGGCGAGCCTTATCTCTCCGCCGACCACCGGATGGCACTCGAACATGCCGAAGAGGCCGTCGACGGTGTGCGGTGGATCATGCGCATGGTTGGCGCTCCGCGTGCCATCTTCGCGGTGGAGGGAGACAAGGAAGACGCAGCCAGATCACTCGAGCAGGCGGTGGCCGCCGCGGGTCTCGGCTCGGTCCTAGACGTACAACTCTTACCGCGTGACTATGCGGCGGGTGCCGAGAAAATACTCGTGGAAGTCGTTCTGGGCCGGGAGATCCCAAGCGGAGGGTTCCCCTACGACATCGGTGTTGTGAGTCAGAACGTGAGCACCACCGTGGCCATTTCGGCGGCGGTGCGTCGAGGGCGCCCCCTCATAGAGCGTGTGCTGACGGTGGCCGGTGAAGGCGTGGAGCGTCCGGGCAACTACCTGACGCGGATCGGAACTACGTTCGACCACGTCCTCGAGCAGGTCGGCGTAACCGGGGACATCGATCGGGTGATCATGGGTGGCCCGATGATGGGTATCGCCCAGTCGGATCTGGCGGTCCCCGTTATCAAGCCGACCACCGGGATCCTCGCGTTGTCCGCCGGGGAATCCCGGCAAGGCACCGAGGTTGCCTGCATCCACTGCGCCTGGTGTGTCGAGGTTTGCCCCATCGGGCTCATGCCGTATCTCCTCGTCGACCTGATCCGGTACGACGAGCCGCTCCAGGCAGATACCTATCACATCTTTGACTGCTTCGAATGTGGCTTGTGCGACTACGTCTGTCCTTCCAATATCCCGCTCGTCGAGGTGATACGTGGCGGAAAGAGCTCCATCAGGGAGCAGCGCGTATGAAGGTCTCCTCCTCGCCTCACGTTCGACGCCCACTGGCGAAACAACGCGTGATGTGGGAGGTCGTCGCCGCTCTCGTTCCGGCTGCAATATTCGGTGTCTGGTACTTCGGTCCCGCAGACACCCTCCCACAGTTGGCGGCGACGATCGCCGGCGCTGTGGGAGCCCAGGCAGTCGTAGAGGGCTTGCGTCGTCGACCAATCACCGTCATGGATGGTGCGCCGTGGGTCACCGGCCTCATCCTGGGCATGAGCCTTCCGCCGGGTCTCAACGTGTTGATCGCAGCCGGCGGTGGGGTGGTGGCGACCGGAGTGCTCAAGGCGTTTGTAACAACCTCCACGGGTAGGAGCCTGCTGAACCCTGCCATGGGCGCCCGGGTACTGATCGTGTCGGAGTTCCTCATACCGGCGACCACCTTCCCCGTCGACGGTGTAGCGGGCGCGACCCCGCTCGCCTCCAGCTCTGCGCCCGGATACCTGGATCTGTTGATCGGGAGAAGGGCAGGGTCGATCGGTGAGACTGCGGCCATCTTGCTGCTCCTCGGTGCCGGGTACCTCCTTTGGCGAGGAGTCATACGTTGGCACCTGCCGGTCGCCTATCTCGTCGGTGTCGCTGCGACATCGTTGATCCTGGGACGCAACCCGCTCTTCGACCTCTTGACCGGGGCCAGCATCCTGACCGCATTCTTCATAGCCACGGATCCCACGACGTCACCGGCGACGATCCCGGGACGTGTGGGCTTCGGGTTCGGAACGGCCGGCATCGCCACGTTCATTCGGATAACGACACTGTTCCCCACCGGCGAGGCGCTGGCCATCGTCGTGGGCAACATCGCTGCTCCCTTCGTCGATCGGGTCATGACAAATCGTGTCTATGGAACCCCGAAGTGGAGCGAGAAGTGGAGAGAGAGGCTGTCGTCATGATCTCGCGCCGCCTCTTCCTCCGCGACATGTTCGGTGTTGTCGCAGGGGCAGGACTGGTTGCTTTGCCCGTATGGGATTGGGTGGCCGAGCGCAAGCGAGTCGACCGGTACGTCCGTGCGATGATGGGAACCGACGTAGAGATGGTCCTGATCGGTGTCGATCGGGACACCGCCGCGTCCGTTGCCGATCGGGCGTTCACCGCGATGGCGGCGGTGGCGAGCCGACTCACAGTCTTCGATCCCGGCAGTGCGCTGAACGATCTCAACGCGACCGCAGGCATGGGACCGGTCCGCCTCACCTCGGATCTCGAGGCTGTGTTGACCCAGGCCGACACAATGCAGTCACGCACTGAGGGCGCTTTCACCGCGTCGATTCTCCCTCTCTCCAAACTCTGGCGGCCAACACAGACCCGGATACCAGAGCGCGTGACGATCGAAAAAGCCCTCGACGCCGTGGCCCGGGCAAGTGTGAGGCTGCCGAAGGTCGGCTGGGGAGAGCTCACGGCGACCACACAGCTCGACTTCGGGGGAATCGCCAAGGGCTATGCCGTGGATCAGGCGGTCCGCACCCTTCGAGCGGCCGGTGTCACGGACGGCATCGTCGATGCAGGTGGGGACCTCCGACTCCTCGGGTCACGGGATGGTCGGCCCTGGCGGGTCGGCATTCCGGATCCATCCCGACCCGAGAGAATCGCGAGGGTTCTCCACCTTCGCGACGCCGCCGTGGCGACCTCCGGCGACTACGAGCGGTTCTTCGTTGTCGACGGCGTCCGCTATCACCACATCGTCGACCCGCGTACCGGATATCCTGCGCGAGCGACCCGCTCGTTCACGGTGGTGCTGCCCGAGGGGATGTCGGCCGATGCCGCGGCGACCGCCGGGTTCGTTCTCGGACCCGGGCCGGGGCTCGAGTTCGTAGCCGGGGTCGGAGGCGAGGCTCTTGCCGTCGACGCTGCCGGGCAGTGGGTCCGCACCGGCGGTCTCGACGACCGCCAGGCCTGAGACCTGTCACTCGTTGCCTGAGGTCTGACACTCCCTATCCCTCCTCGACGGGGTGCCGGTGTGTCGGGGGGCGGTGCGGGGTCGGCGAGTGGGGGAGTTCACCGACCCCGCTGTTCTGGTGAGTGTTGGGCAGCGTGTCTCGGGTGTGTCTAGTGGGATGGGTGTGCGAGGTGG
>BTQS01000039.1:0-13450 GCA_036985995.1 Acidimicrobiia bacterium | reverse complement strand
CACGGGTTCACGACACGCTCAGCAGTCCGACGATGATCGACCTGCGGAACCTGTACAACGCGACCGACGTCACAAACGCGGGGATCGAATACCACTCCATCGGGAGAAAACCCGGCATTCCCGCTGGTCGCGGCTAGTCAGCCCGTTTCAGTTCGGCGACAAGATCGGCCAGTCCCTCGTGGTAGTCCGGCAATTGGGCAAGGCCGATCGGGCCTGTACGTACTGAGTCGAGGACGGAGTTCGCCGGCCGTTTCGCCGCGGTGGGATACGACGACGTTGCACATGGCTGTACACGCGACACGTCTCCCCCGGCGATCGTCACCAACTCGCGTGCGAGATCGAACCACGTCGTCACACCCTGATTGGTGAGATGCAGGACGCCGGTTACGCCTTTGCTCGCTGCATCGAGGATTCCACCCGCCAGATCACTAGCAAGCGTGGGGTGACCGAACTGATCATCGACCACCGTGAGTTCTCGCTCCTTGGTGAGTCGAAGAATCGTGTCGGCGAAATTCCGATGTGTCCCGGACATGAGCCACGACGTGCGAACAACGAGAGTTTCTGGATTGGCATCCAGCGCAGCACGCTCACCCGCAAGTTTGGATGTGCCGTACGCGTTCACCGGGTTCGTTGGATCCGATTCGACGTACGGTCGATCCGCGGTGCCATCGAACACGTAGTCCGTTGACACGGTCACGAACTGCGCACCCGCGGTACGGGCAGCGGCAGCAAGCACCCCCACGGCCTCACCGTTGACCCTCATTGCGACATCCGGCTCCTCCTCTGCCTTGTCAACGTTCGTGTAGGCAGCTGCGTTGATGAGGATCGATGGATCGGCCGCAGCAACCACTTGTGCGATCGACGAAAGATCTGAGAGATCGAGATCGGCTTCAGACAGCATCAACGCGTCCGGTCCGAGCCGGGCCTGTAGGGCCGTGCCCAGTTGGCCAGATGCGCCGATGACAACGATCATCCCGACTCGAGCGACGGAGCCACGACACGCTCGAGGTACTCCCGGTAGCTCGACGCCGGCATCGTGGAAATCAAACTAGCGAACGTCTCTATGTCGATGAGGCCCCGCCTGACCGCCATCTCCTCCAAACACGCGATCTTCAAACCCTGCCGGTGTTCAATGGTTGCGATGAAGTTCGCAGCCTCGAGAAGACTTTCGTGCGTTCCGCTATCAAGCCAGGCAACACCCTGACCAAGGCGCGTCGCCACAAGATCACCTCGAGCCAGGTAGGTGAGGTTGACATCCGTGATCTCGAGCTCGCCACGACCCGATGGATCAAGGCCCTGCGCGATCCCGACGACATCGTTGTCGTACAGGTAGAAACCGGGCACCGCGAGGTTCGACTCCGGCGTATCAGGCTTTTCAACGAGACTGGTCACCCGGTCATCTCCGTCGAGAGCGACAACGCCGTAACGCTGTGGGTCGCGCACGGGGTACCCGAAAATGCGAGCTCCCGAAACGAAAGACTCGACGACCTCATCGAGGTGCATGTTCCCGTGAAAGATGTTGTCGCCGAGGATGAGTGCCACCGAATCGGAACCGATGAATTCGGAACCGATGAGAAACGCCTGGGCGATCCCTTTCGGCTCGGCCTGCGTGGCGTAGTCGATCGTCATGCCCCACTGGCTGCCGTCACCGAGCAAGGACTCGAAACGTCCGATGTCGGCAGGACTCGAGATGAGCAGGATCTCCGTTATCCCCGCCTCGAGCAGAGTTGCAAGCGGGTAGTAGATCATCGGTTTGTCATAGATCGGCTGCAACTGCTTCGACGCCACATCCGTTATCGGATACAGGCGTGATCCGGCGCCGCCGGCGAGGACGATCCCCTTCACGTTCTCTCCTTGAGAGGTCGCCACCAGTCAGGTCGCGAGCGATACCACTCGATCGTATCCCCGAGCCGTTCGTCGAATCGCTGTGCGGGACTCCAGCCGAGGGAGCGGATCTTGGACGAGTCCACTGCGTATCGCAGGTCGTGTCCGAGTCGGTCATCCACAGGCTGAATCCAGGAAGAGTCCATGTCGAGAGCGGAGAGTATCGCGTGGGTCAAATCGATATTGGAGAGTTGCGCATCAGCGCCGATGTTGTACACCTCACCGCCGGCACCCTTGTCGATCACGAGATGGATCGCGGCGCAATGATCCGACACGTGCAGCCAGTCTCGTTCGTTGATCCCGGTACCGTACAACGGGACCTTGATACCGTCGAGCAGGTTCGTGATGAACAACGGGATGACCTTCTCCGGGAACTGGTACGGGCCGTAGTTGTTCGTGCAGCGAGTGACCACGACGTCGTAGCCGTACGTGGTTGCGTACGACAGCGCTAGTAGATCCGATCCGGCCTTCGATGCCGAATACGGTGAGGAAGGGTTCAGGTTGTCTGATTCCGACGCCGATCCCTCGTCGATCGACCCGTACACCTCGTCGGTGGACACATGGATGAACCTCGGGATACCGATCGTGTATGCCGCATCGAGCAGCACTCCCGTGCCAACGACGTTGGTGTCGAGAAAGGTGAGCGGACCAGCGATCGAACGATCCACGTGGCTTTCCGCTGCGAAGTGGACGACGACGTCGTGTCCAGGAAGAACCTCTTCGAGAAGTTCACGGTCACGGATGTCTCCCATGACAAAGGTGTGGCGGTCAGATTCGTCCAACTCCTCTACCGTCGACGCGACCCCTGCGTATGTCATCACATCGAGGTTCGTGACGACAGCATCGGGTTCGGAAGCGAGAACCTGGCGAACGAAATTCGAGCCAATGAAACCCGCACCGCCTGTTATGAAGTATTTCCGGCCCATGTCTCCCTCGATTCCGCGGTCAGGCTAACCAGATCACTCGTTCACTCGAATGTGACACTATCGGCAAGGAGAGGCGCGTCTCGATCCTTCTGTGAAAGGATCGGCGGTTCCTCGATCGGCCACTCGATAGCGATCTCGGGATCATCCCACCTGACGGCTCGATCGCCTTCGGGCAGGTACGGGGCCGTGGTCTTGTACGCAACGTCTGCCCGATGTGAGAGCGTCACGAATCCATGGGCGAACCCTTCGGGAATCCACAGCTGTTTGTAGTTCTCGCTCGATAGCTCCAACCCGAACCAGATTCCGAAAGCAGGGGATGACCGGCGCAGATCCACAGCAACGTCCCATATCTCGCCCGCAACACAACGGACCAGTTTGCCCTGGGGCGTCGGGTTCTGGAAGTGAAGTCCCCGCAAGACGCCCCGTCGAGATCGCGATTGATTGTCCTGGGCCCAGGATCGCTCGACACCCGTCTCTGCACGGAATCGCTCGTCGTTGAAAGACTCGAAGAACGAACCACGGTCGTCGGTGAACACATCGGGCTCAATGAGTAGAACACCTTCAAGTTCGGTCTCTGTGACTCTCATAGAGCTGGGGGACGGCGTCGGGCGTTCATGCCTCAATATCCTAGGATCAAGGAGGTTGGTCAATCAGGCGGACACCGCGCGCTGTTCGATTCAGCGTCGTACCTACCCTGCATCGATGGCAGTTTCGGCACTTGCAACCACAGCCCTCGGGCATGCCTATGGGGACATCGCGGCACTGCATTCTCTCGATATCGACGTGCCAAGCGGACGCACAGGGCTTGTGGGAGCCAACGGCGCAGGCAAGTCGACCCTCATCAAGATATTGCTGGGCATTCTGACTCCGACAACCGGCACCGCACGTGTGCTGGGAATGGATTCGCAGCGAGACACGATCGCCATCCGCAGCGTCGTTGGATACATGCCTGAGGGTCCGTGTCTTCCGCTCGACCAGACGGCGGCGGATTTTCTCGTCTACGCCGCGGGTACTGCGGGCCTCCCCCGACAGGCGGCGCGACAGCGAGCCTCCGACATGTTGACCCTGGTCGGTTTGAACGAAGAGCGGTTTCGCTATATCGGGGATTTCTCGACGGGAATGAAACAACGAGCGAAACTGGCCCAGGCGATCGTCCACGCCCCGGACCTCGTGTTCCTCGACGAACCAACCGCCGGACTCGATCCAAGCGGCAGGGAGGACATGCTGGACCTCATCACTCGCCTCGGGAGCTTTGGTATCGACGTCGTTGTGTCGTCACACGTGCTCCGTGATATCGAGAGAACATGCGACTACGTGGTCATGCTCGATCGGGGCACTCTTCTTCACGAGGGTCGGATCGGCGCAAGCGCCGACCAGGACCTGGTACGAATCGAGCTGATAGACGGCGCGCAAGCGGTCACGAACGCTCTGGTCATGGCTGGAGCCGAAGTATCGGCGGATGGCAACAGGCTGTCTGTGCGCTACGAAAAGGGTGACGTGTTTGACCTTGTGCGATCGACCGCGGCAACAACCGGTGCGTCGCTGCTCAGTCTGACGGCTAACGGCTCTTCTCTCGAAGACCTCTTTCTCGATCACGGGAGCCGCTCATGACGGCCAAGGCAGGAGCCGTATACGACCTCGGATACGAACCTTTCGACGGTGAGCGACGAGGGAGAAGCGGCGCACGAATCGCGGTATGGACAGACGGGCTTCGGCGCATGCTCGGGATACGACGCAAGGCGCGCAGAAAGATCCTTCCATGGATCCTCGTCGGGTTGGCTGTCATCCCGCCGATCGTTGCGGTTGGAGTCGCGTTCTTGATTCCGGCCAGCATCGCAGAGGAAATCGACCTCGCGTCTCAGAACGCCGAGTTCTTCCAACTTGCCGGCACGATGACCATGTTGTTCACTGCCCTGTCCGCGCCTGAGCTGTTGATTCCGGATCGCCGCGACGGTGTGCTCTCGATGTTGTCGTCACGACCGCTGACGGCGGATGACTATCTGACCGCACGATTCGCAAGCTTGTTGACGATCGTCGCCAGTTTCCTCCTCTTGCCCCAGGTGGTACTTTTTGTCGGTCAGGCGGGGTCAGACTCGGACGGTCTTTTCCGCGGTATCGTCAACGCAGCAGATTCGTTGCCGAAGATCGCCATCGTCGCAGCGTTATATGCTCTCGCGTTCGTTCCGCTCGGATTCCTGGTCGCCGCGTTCTCGGAACGCAAGGCAATCGCGTCCTCCATCTACCTCGCCGTGATGATCGGCCTGGCAGCAATCGCCGATGCGATCGTACGCAACGCCACGTTTGCGGGCGCAAAGTGGGTAGCCCTTACCTCCCCACTCGATATCGCGGACGCGGCGAATGCAGAGATCTTCGGTAAATCAAATGCTGGCTCGCTCATGGCGGTCGCAGATATCAGCCCGTACGTCGGTGTTGTTTCGCTCCTCGTCATCGCTGTAGTCGCGACAGCCGTGTCGGCCGTTCGCTACCGGAGGGTGATGTGACGCTTGATCCGGCCTTCGTCGAGGAACCAACGATCGAGGTCATTGGAGCTTCGAAGTGGTACGGCCAGAAGGTCGCCGTGTCGAAGCTGTCATGTTCGTTCGGTCCAGGTGTCACCGGATTGCTGGGTCCCAACGGCGCAGGAAAGACGACCCTGCTTCGCATGATCTCGGGTCTCACGTCGGTGTCGCACGGATCGGTATCCGTTCTCGGAAGGGATCCTCGACGTCACCACGATGTGTTTCGATCCGTCACACTTGTCCCGGATGAGGATGCGGTATACGGAGCGATGACGGGCCGAGAATTCGTCAAGTACAGCTCGGATCTCTCGAACTCGCCTACAGCGCTCCTTGTCGACGAGGTACTCGAGTTGGTCGAGATGAGCGAACCCGCTGGTCGCGTCATCGGTGGGTATTCAAAAGGAATGCGTCAGAGGATAAAGGTCGCCGCAGCTCTCGTCACAGATCCGAAGGTACTGATCCTTGATGAGCCGCTCAATGGCACCGATCCTATACAACGTGGCCATCTCATCGATCTCTTCGAACGTCTCGGCAACGACGGCAGGACCTTGATCGTATCGAGCCATGTCCTCGAAGAGGTTGAACGAGTATCGGACCGTGTCGTCGCGATCGTCGATGGGCGGCTTGCTGCCGCAGGATCCGTCGAAGCGATACGCGCGTCGATGAACGACATCCCCTACGTCGTCATGATCAACACCGACCGACCGAGAGAGCTCGGAGCCGCCCTATTCGAGTCGCCGGCGGCGGTTGGGGTCGAAATTCGCGACGGCGGCCTCCGCATCACGACAGATGACATCACGACGCTCGGTCGCGACACACCGCGGGTCGCCGAAGCGGTTCAGGCACGAATCACCGCTTTTCGACCGCTCGATCAATCACTCGAGTCGGTATTCCGCTATCTCGTAGAGCGATCGTGAAACCGATCAAGGCGCTCTTCGTGATGTCTGTTCGCCAGGCGCTGCCGCTGCGACGAACCATCATGTTGTCCCTGATTCAGCTCGCGCCGGTCGGGATATTCACACTTTCGACCGCGAACCGCATAGAGGAGGCCGCGCTCGACGCGCTCGTGGGTGTCGCCGCGACGGTCCTTTTCGCCCTCACTGTTCCGGTCGTTGCAATCGTGCTCGGTTCGTCTTCGCTCGGTGTCGAGCGTCGTGATCAGACACTGAGTTTCGTTGTCCTGCGGCCCATCAGGCGCACAACGTTCGCGGCAACGAAGATCCTGGCAGCCACCCTGGCGGCAACCGCTATCAACATGGTTGGTGCACTTTCGTTAGGTTTGGCGTTCACAATTCGCTTCGGCGATCCGCTCGTCGTATGGGGACTCGTCGTCGGAGTTTCGGCCGCGACATCGATCTATGTTTCAGCAACTGTGCCGCTCGGCTTCTTGACCGATCGCGCTGTGATCATCGCGATGGCCTTTCTGCTGGTCTTCGAGAACGGCGCCGCTCTGGTGCTGACCGGACTCGCGACCTTGTCCCCATGGCGCCTCGGCGTGTCGGCGTTCGCGGACATCGTCGACGGCGCGGCCAGCACGGCACAGAATTACCTCGGCGCGCTCGATATCTCATGGAGCCGCACTGTGCTGATCGCGATCGTCACATTCGGCCTCGCAACGATGTTGACAGCCCAGATGTTGCGCCGACGAGATCTGGCCTAGTTGCCAGGTGCCTGATGGCCGGGCCCACACCCCGTGACATTGTTCTCGGCGCTGTCCGCGGTACCGTGACGGCATGACGAGCCTGCTCACCCGCATCAATCGGCGCGACATGGGAACCGCTGCAATGGTTGTGGCGGCAGGCATTCTCATATCACGTCTGCTCGGCATTCTTCGGGACGCGATTTTCGCCGCAATGCTGGGATCCAACGATGTCACAGATGTGTATGTGGCTGCATTCAGAATCCCCGACTTCGCCAACTATCTGCTCGCCGGCGGATTCCTCACCATCACGTTCATCCCGATCTTCACTCAATACCTCGCCGATGATGACGAGGACGGCGGCTGGATCGCGTTTTCATCGATCCTGCGCTGGTTAGCGATCGGGATAATCATCGCGACCGCCTTCGCATGGGTCGTGGCACCCACACTGATCACAGCGCTGTACCCGAACTTCACAGCCGAGCAGATCGCGACCACTGTCACGCTGACGCGCATCGTGCTGCCGGCCCAGTTCGCCTTCGTCGTTGGAGCCATGTTCGCGGCGGTGCAATACGCCAAGGGTGTCTTCACCATCCCGACGCTCGCACCGATCACGTACAACCTCGGCATCATCAGCGGCGGCGTACTGTTCGCTTTGATCAAGGGCGAAGCGGATCCGGCCGGATTCATCTGGGGCGCTCTCATAGGTGCATTCGTTGGCAACCTCGCCCTCCAGGTGTGGGGAGCGCGCCGCGTCGGTATGAAACTCGATCTGAGAGTTCCCTGGAAACACCCGGCTGTCCTCACGTATCTTGCGATCGCGCTCCCCCTCATGATCGGTCAGTCGATCGTCGCTCTCGATGAAGTGTTCATGTCGGTGTTCGGTGACATGGCGGGCACCGGTAGCCAAACGAATCTGCAGTACGCAAGAAGGACGATGTTCGTGCCGATCGGAGTAATCGCTCAGGCAGCCGCCGTCGCCGCGTACCCGACGCTTGCACGCCTGTTCGCGGAAGGGAACCGACCGGAACTGCTCAGAACCGTCAACAAGGCACTTCGATATGTCCTCGCTTTGTCGATCGCAGCAGCAGGCATCGTTGCTGCTTTGACCGTACCCACGATCCGGATCCTCTTCGAGCGGTACGCATTCACCCCCGAAGACACTGAGGCCGTTGCATCCGTCCTGTTCATGTACGCGTTCGGCATTCCGGTGTGGGGAGCCCTCCAGATCATCACGAGGGCGTTCTACGCGAAACGAGAGATGTGGACGCCCGTCATCGTTGGAACGGCGATCACGTTCGTCGCCGTGCCTGCGTACTTCATCGGCGTGAACGCGCTCGGCGCGCCCGGCGTCGCACTGACGTCTGTCCTGACCCTTGCGTCGTACACGGCAGTGTTGTTCTGGATCTGGTTCCGACCGAAGGACGCGAGGATCGGATTCCCCGAAGTCGCTATGAATGCCGGCAGGGCGATACCGCTCGTCGTCCCGGCGTCACTCGCTGCCGGCGGGGTCGCATGGGTGATCCTCAACGCACTTGAGGGACCGCGGTTCGTAGTGGCTTTGATCACACTTGCCGTTGGCGCAGCCGTGTACGCGGCGGTCGGGATCGGTATCGGTGCCGTGATGTACGACTGGCTGTGGAAGAGAGAGCATCGCGCGTGAGTCGCAACGCGTCGGGCTCTCCTAGGTCGGCGGGTACAGACCGGTTGCCTTTGACTCCTCCGTCTGCCAGAACACGTCAGCGACCTCGTCGATAACGTCGAGCAACGCCTGTGAAGCCTCGGGATCCATCGACTTCTTGGCATCGCCTGCCGCCTTCAACGCTCTCCAGAAAAGATCGTGGAGTCCTGGGAACTGCTCGAGGTGGTGCGGTTTGAAAAAATCCGCCCAGAGGACCATGAGATGGTGTTTCGCCAGCTCTGCGCGTTCTTCCTTGATCGAAATGCACCGCGAACGGAACGCGTCATCGTCGGACGCCTGATATTTCTGTGCGATCTTGAGGCAGGACATCGCTTCGATCTTCGCCTGCGCCGGGTCATAGACACCGCAGAACAGATCGCAGTGAGCGTGAGCGACGTACCCTGGTCGCAGCATTCGTTCGACAAATTTCATTCGTTCCTCCACGGCTCGGCTGAGCATCCACACTACCTTCTCCTGTAGGCGTGGGATACGGTGTGAGCCGGGACCGACGCCGGGGTTCCCGAGGGAAAGGGCGAATAGTGTCGAGACGCCGAATCGTAGCTGGGACCTTCGCCGCGTCCGTCGCGATGGCTGCGCTGTTGCGGGGTGTCACGAGACGATTCGCGATCACGGAGAACTCGATGACTCCAGTTCTCGAACCGGGCGATTGGGTTCTTGCGCGAAAACGCACCGGTGTTCCCCGGCGCGGCGACATCGTCGTGTTCGACGACCCCTCCGGGTCTGGACTGAATCTCGTCAAACGAGTAATAGGGCTACCAGGCGAGGAAGTCACAACGACCAATGGCCACGTCATCATCGACGACGCAATTCTCGCGGAGCGCTGGGCTGTGGGGTCGACCGGTCCGGACGGCACATGGACCGTTCCTCCGACTCACGTGTGGGTACTCGGCGACAACCGCGGGCACTCCACGTCAGACGGTCGTTCTATCGGGACAACACCCATCGATGCGATCGGATGGCGCGTCGCCGCAACGTATTGGCCAACATCGCGAATCGCTATCCACTCCTGAATTCACTCGTGGTATTCGGTTCCAACGCTACGGTTGAATGATGCGCTCCACGGCAGAAAACGACCGCGCGAGGGACAATCGCGGCACAGGAATCATCGTCGCAGCAACCGCTGCGAGTGCGTTTTCGGTGCTTGTCTTCCAGGCAGTTGCGAGCCGAACACTCGGGACGAACGGTTTCGCTCCAATCGCTGTGCTTTGGACAGTCGTATTTCTCTTGTTCACGGTGCTCATGCTGCCGGCCGAGCAGCACCTCACGAGAGCGCTCGTCGTGACCCGCACGCCAGATCAGATCAGAAAGGTTCGCAGGGATGCTGCCGGCGCGTTCGGGCTTGCTCTGGTACTTGGATTGGGGTTCGTTGCACTGACCTTGACCCGATTCTTCAACGACGACGCAACGTACTTGCTGATCATCGCCGCCATCGTCGCGACACGGTCGTTGATGTCGGTGGGGCGCGGCACACTCGCCGGGCACAGGCGCTTCGCAGGGTACGGAGCGACGATCGCATTGGAGGCGGGCGTGTTGCTCACCGGCGGAATCGTCGTTGCTCTCACAGACGGGGGTGCGATCGCCTTCGCTGTTGTCATGGCCATAGCGCCTCTTGCCACCCTTGCGGCCCGACCATTTGCCAGCGCGTACAGCGATTCCGAGCACCATCTCGTCGACGCGCAACCCGGGACCTTCCTCGTCTGGCTTGTCGTCGCGACAGCGTTCAGCCAGATGATCATCGCTGGTGGCCCCATCGCGGTCAGCTTCATCGGAGGAGGGCCAGTAGCGGTGAGCATATTCTTCACCTCGTTCGCCCTGCTCAGGGGTCCCGTGACATCCGCGTACAACCTCGTGGCTCGCGTCCTTCCCGACTTCACGGAGCTCGCACAAAACGATCAGCAGACCCAGCTCTGGCGCTGGGCGCATAGGATCACGCTCGCCGCAGGGGTGGCGGCGATCCTTGGCGCAATCGGGTCGGGTCTTCTCCTCATCCCGATCGTCGAAACGATCTACGGGCAGAGCTTCTCGCCTCCTGTACTGGCAGCCGTCCTCGGGGGCGCAGGTGTCGGACTCGGACTCGGCGCACTCTTCGTGACCCAGGTCTACTCGGCGGCTGCCCTGGGGAGCCGTCTCGCGCTTGGATGGTTTGTTGGCCTCATCGCGGCGACCGCAGTTCTCGTCGTCGTGCCTATCGACCCCATCAGCCGTGTCGCCCTTGCGTTCGCCGCAGGCGAAGGGACAGGGCTCGTGCTGCTCGGACTCGTGCTCGCCCATCCTTCGGGGAGGAGGAAATGACCTATAACGCCGTTGAGATCGCGTCGCGGGTGAGAACCGGTCGAATGACCGCCACCGAGGTTGCGATCCAATCGCTCGAGCGCGCAGATACGTCACAAGCCAGCCTGAACGCCTTCACTCTCATCGATCATGAGGGTGCGCTTGCTCGAGCAGCGGCCATCGATGAGCTCGTAACCCAGGGAAAGGATCCTGGACCACTTGCCGGCGTACCCATAGCGCTCAAGGACCTCATCGATCAGACGGGTCTGCCAAACACCAAAGGCTCGTCCTTCCCACCCGAGCCAGCAGAACACTCCGCGACCGTCGTCAGGCGTCTCGGTGCTGCCGGCGCCAACATCATCGGGCGGACGGGTCTTCACGAATTCGCCTTCGGATTCACCTCCGAGAACCCGTGGTTCGGACCTGTGCGGAACCCGTGGGACACCGACACCTCCACAGGTGGGTCGTCCGGGGGTTCGGCCGCGGCGGTCGCAGCAGGCATTGTGCCCATCGGCATCGGAACCGATACCGGAGGATCGGTTCGCGTGCCGGCGGCGATGTGTGGCACGTACGGACTCAAGGTCACGCACGGTCGGGTTCCTCTGACGGGCGTCTACCCGCTCGTCGGATCGTTCGACACCGTGGGTCCACTCGCACGATCGGTTGACGACCTCGCTGCCGCGTATCTCGCCATGGCCGGGGATGACCCCGATGATCCGTGGTCACAGCCGGTGCCTGTCGAACCAGTTCCTTCCTTAGAAGATACATCCTCGGTCCGCATCGTCCTGGTGGAACAATGGTTCGATCCGCCACTGAGTCTCGAGATCTCGAACGACATCACGACGTTCGTCGATGAATGCGACACAGCGGGATTCGCAGTCGAGCGTCTCGATATGCCCACGCTGGATCCGATCCACGCCGTGACGATGGCCTCACGAGCCGAGATCCTCAGAGTTCACCGCGAACAGTTCGAAGCAGACCCGTCGCGGTACGGGGCAGATGTCCAGGAGCGGCTCACAGAGTCGCTTTCCGTAACGGTCGAGGACCTCGTATCCGCCCACATATGGATGTCGCGGGCAAGGGCCGATATTGCCCGTCTGCAAACGGATCTGTTCACCGTGATCATTTCGCCAACCGTCGGGGTCAAAACGAAACAGATAGGCGACGATGACGTCGACGTCGACGGGGTATCGGTGTTCCACAGACTGGCGCTGGCGAGTTTCACCTCGCCGGCGAACGCTATCGGCATTCCCGCCCTCTCGGCCCCGATCCTCGACAGCGGGCAGCCGCCAACGAGCATCCAGATCGTTGGTCCCGCGTGGTCCGAGTCCACGTTGCTGGCCCTCGGACGCTGGTTCGAGAAGCACGAAATGATCGGATTCACGCCACCCCCGACGGTGCCGCATCTCGGCGACTAGGCAGGGCCAATCAGCTACGCAGAATGCCTCCGCTCAACGAAGAGAGCCGGTAACCTCAGTCCCTGTGCGAGATAAGCTTTGCTGGTCGCGCAAAAGACGACGGCAGCGCTGCACTTTCCCTCTTGGGGAGCCAGCTATCCAGATCAGGAGCCAAAGAACGTGTCCGATGAGACCCTGACCGACGAACGACCTGCACCCGAGCAGATCAACGATGTGGTCATACGCTTCGCTGGAGACTCCGGCGACGGAATGCAGCTAGCGGGAACACAATTCACGGCGGCTTCTGCGCTGTTCGGCAACGACCTATCAACCCTCCCGAACTTCCCCGCAGAGATCAGAGCTCCGCAAGGCACGATCGGTGGAGTCTCCTCCTTTCAGGTCCACATCGCGGACTGGGACATACTGACACCCGGTGACGACCCGGACTGTCTCGTGACGATGAACCCGGCTGCACTCAAGGCGAACCTGGACGATCTCGTCAAGGGCGGGTTGGTGCTCGTCAACACTGATGCATTCGATGAGCGAAACCTGGCAAAAGCGGGATATGACTTCGATCCGCTCGAGAACGGGTCGCTCGACGCGTATCAGGTCCTGACCGCACCGATGGAGGCCCTCACGAAGGAGGCCGTCAAAGACACCGGAATCAAAGGCCGGGCAACACTTCGATCCAAGAACTTCTTTGCGCTTGGCCTCATATCGTGGATATACCAACGCCCACTCGAACCCGTCATCGATTGGGTAACGGGAAAGTTCGGTACGGACACACCCGTTGGAAACGCAAACATCCTCGCGTTGAAGGCCGGATACAACTACGGCATCACTACGGAGGCGTTCCATCACACGTTCGAGATTCTCCCAGCCCCTCTTCCTCCAGGTGAATACACGAACGTGGTCGGCAACGTCGCTACCGCGTGGGGACTGGTTGCGGGTGCACAGCAAGCGAAACTGCCACTGTTCATCGGCTCATACCCCATAACCCCTGCGACAACGATCCTCGAGGAACTGGCCAGACAGAAGAACTTCGGTGTGAAGAGTTTCCAGGCCGAGGACGAGATCGCGGGCATCGGATCAGCGGTCGGTGCGGCCTTCGC
>BTQS01000038.1:0-13802 GCA_036985995.1 Acidimicrobiia bacterium | reverse complement strand
CCACCGTGTTGCACGTCACGCGAACGATGTCGGCGCCGGCGCCTGCCAGGGCGTAGATCTGAGCAAGCGTTCCATCGACATCGGCCGTCTTGGTCGTGGTCATCGACTGCACCGACACGGGAGCGCCGCCTCCCACCTCGATATCACCGACTCGGAGCTTGCGCGTGACGCGACGTTCAAAGGGCATAGACGCAGGATACGTTGTACGTACTACTTCCTCACTGAATTGGTCTGAAGATGTCCAGGTACACACCCATCAGACCCAGCGTGACCAGGAAGATGAAGACCGCTGCCGCAACGGGCAGCAGCTTCTGGACGTTCGGTTCTCTTCCCGTGATCTTCTCGTAGGCCGCGACGGCGAAATGGCCGCCGTCGAGCGGATAGAGCGGTACGAAGTTGAGCACACCTACGAAGATGTTCACGAGAGCTAGCAGTCGAAGCGTCGATTCGATCGGGCCTGCGATCTTCACGAGGCCGATCGGGCTGATGGGACGAACGGTGTTGAGGATCTCGTCGTTTCCGCCGAAGAGCGATAAAACGAGTGCTGGAAATCCGACGATCAGCTGCCAGAGACCACTCAGGCTCTGCGCGGCAGCCTCACCGAATTGCCCGAGAGCGATCGGGATCATCTGGAAGGCACCCGGCTGGTCCTTCTGAGCCGCGGGTGTCACGCCGAAGAACCCGACACGCTCCGTGACGGGATCTCCATTGTCGTCGACCACTATTTCACCATCGACGACCATGGGACGATCGATGGTCGCGAGTGTGGCAAAAAGATCGAGCGTCTCACCGTCACGCTCAACGGTGATAACGACCTCGTCGCCACCGTTCGCCTTCGCGAAGGCGTCGAAATCACCCCAGACGACGATCGGGGTCCCGTCGGCAGCAACAATGACGTCGCCGGCCCGGGTTCCGGCTAGACGTGCAGGAGCGGTATCGGACGTGAGCGGCACGACGTCACTGACGAGCGCGACCGTCGTCGTCCGAGCCACCCTCCCGTCTGCGTTGACCGTGATGACGCCCCACACCGTTCCGACGAACCACAACAGGAAGAGCGCGACAATGAAATGGGTCGCGACCCCCGCGAGCACCACGACCGTCTTCTTCCAGAAAAGTGCCGCCCGGTACGTCCTGCTCTCGTCCTCGGGTTCGATCTCTTCGAAGGGATTCATCCCGATGATCCGCACGTATCCCCCGAGGGGGATCGCCTTCACACCGTATTCGGTCTCACCCCGCTTGGTCGACCAAAGCTTCGGACCGAAGCCGAAGAACGCTTCTGTGGCCTTCATACCAAAGCTCTTGGCCGCAACGAAGTGGCCGCCCTCGTGGATGACGATCATCAACACCACGCCGATGATCATGATGGTCGGTCCCATGCATCCCCTCAGGTCGTACGCAACGTGACTGTACGGTACCGAGCCAGAGAGCCAACTATTCGCAACTGATGGCGTCGAGAATATTCATCCGTGATGCCTTTCTCGCCGGCCAGATGGCTGCCAACACACCTGCGAAGGCTGCCAGCACGACTGCGAGGATGACTTGACTGAAGGGAATCCTGAAGGCCCCCAGGCCCTCATCCGCAAGCGCCTGAACCACAGCCCAGCCCAGCACGATGCCGATGCCGACACCGAGAAGGGCACCGAATGTAGCCACGATCACCGCCTCCCAACGGATCATCCGCCGAACCTGGCGCCGTACCATTCCGACCGCTCGAAGCAGTCCGATCTCGCGTGTGCGCTCGTAGATCGAAAGCGTCAAGGTGTTAGCGATCCCCAGGACCGCGATGATCACGGCGAACAGAAGGAGGCCGGTGAACAGCGCAAGGGCCTGATCGATCTGCATCTCGGCTTCGTCGACGATCTCGGACTTCGACTGCGCCTTGACATTGCCGAAACGGTCGACGGTCGGAGCGATCGCCTCCTGGGCATCTGCAACGCTGATGTCCCCGACAGTGTTGGCGAACACCACGCCATCACCGACGTATTGGAAGTTCGCTAGATATGTCGTTGTCGACACGTAGAGGTCCGCGAAGTCGTCGGTCTCGAATGTGCCGGCGATGAGCGTCTCCACCTCGCCGGTTCTGGCATAGTCCACTATCACTGCGTCACCGACCTTCCAACCCTTGTCCTCGAGGAAACTGCGCGAGACGATCATCGAGTTCGGTTGCCGCAGCTCGTCTACCGCATCGCCGTTGGCGTCAAGCGCAAAGACCCGTTCTATCGTTGCGGGATCGAAGGCTCCAAGAAACTGAGAGTCGCCGTCAATGGCGATCTCTCCGAACTGCATGGCCGATACCACACTCAGTTCGTCGTACGTGCGGAGCTCTTCGACAAGTGAGGGACTCATCGGTGCCGGCAGCGCTGGATCTGTCTGATTCGTCGACTGGAACGTCAGATCCGCAGGGAACAACTCGAAAACCGTCTCAGAGACAGAGGCCTTCGTCGATGACGCGAACACCGAAAAGAAGGTAACCAGAGCCACGCCGACCATCAACGCCGAAGCGGTCGACGCGGTGCGACGTGGCTTACGCTTGGTGTTTTCCTTTGCGAGATAGCCGCTGATGCCGAAGAGCCTGGGCAACGGCCATCCGATGACGTCGGCCAACGGCTTCGCAGCGAGAGGCGCCAGCACGGAAACGCCGATGAAGGCGATAGCAGCTCCTGCGCCGACGTAGACGATGCCCCGACCGATAGACGTGTAGAGGCCGACGACCAGCAGCAGGACGCCCACTCCGCTTATCGCGCTGCCGGCGAGGGCGCGGGTGTGGAGGCTCCGGCGCGGTGTGCGCGCCGCATCATCTCTGAGGGCCGCCATCGGTGGAACCCTCGAGGCCTTACGGGCAGGCAGGAGCGATGACAGTAGGGTCAGGATGACTCCGACGAGGAGCCCGGCGATCACCGTGCGTGGCAGCAGAACGAGGGCGCCGGGGGGGATGCCCAACCCCACGGCGTTCAGGAGTCCCCGAATCGCCAGAGCCATACCGAATCCGACAACGATCCCCACGATCGATGCGAACAGGCCCACGAAGAACGCCTCGACGATGACCATGGAGAAAACCTGGCGTCCCGTCGCGCCGACCGCTCGCAGGAGGGCAAGCTCCCGGGTGCGCTGGGCGATGATGATGCGGAATGTGTTCTGGATGATGAACGCACCGACGAAGATGGATACGCCCGCGAACGACAGCAGGCCGATGCTGAGGAAACTGAGACCCTCGTTGATGTCTGCGGCCTGCTCGTTTTGCTCGGTCCGTCCTGTCACAGCCTCCACCCCTGCAGGGAGGACCGACGAGATTCTCTTTGTGAGTTCATCGGGATCGACGCCCGGCTTCGCCTGGACACTGATACCCGAGAGCTCGTCTCCGAAGCCGAAGACCCGCTTCGCTTCCTCGAGCTCGAACATGGTGATTGTTGCACCAAGCAGGCTGTCCTGATCGCCGAACGAGGCGATGCCAACAAGCTCGAACTCTTCCGGGCCGTTGAAGCCCACCACCGTCACCATGTCGCCGGTCTCGAATCCCGCGTTCGACGCGGTGTTGGCGTCCAGTGCCACCTCCCCTGGTCCGGCGGGAGGCCTTCCTGCGCCGTCCTTGATACGCATCGGGTTGAGTGAAGGTGTTTCGCCCCACGAGAAACCCAGGATCGGAGGCCCCTGACCGCCTATCGGGTCGCCGTTCGCCTCGAGCACCTGGGTAGTGATCGACGCGACACCACCTTCGGCGATCTCGACTCCGTCGACCTCAGCAACGGCATCGAGAACATCCGCCGGGAACGGTTCGGTCCCTGCGCTGAAGTCGCCGGACTCGGCACGGACGCTCACATCGATTCCCGAGTAAATCTCATCCAGGAGACCGTCGAACTGTGAGTTGATCGTGTCTGTGAAGATGAATGTTCCTGCCACGAGGCCGACACCGAGCACGATGGCTACCGCCGTCAACCCGAGTCGTACCTTGTGCGCGAGAACGGTCTTGAAAGCGGTCCTGATCATGCCTTCAGCCCCCGAGGCTCTTGAGACGATCGAGGACTGAGTCGGCAGTTGGGTCTGTCATCTCATCGACGATCTTGCCGTCCTCGAGGAAGACGATGCGGTCGGCATAGGCAGCTGTAGTCGGATCATGTGTGACCATGACGATCGTCTGCTCGAATTCTCTCACCGCCCTTCGCATGAAGCCGAGGAGCTCAGCACTCGACTTTGAATCGAGATTCCCGCTCGGTTCATCGGCGAAAACGATCGAAGGCTGGGATACCAGAGCGCGTGCGGCAGCTACCCGCTGCTGCTGGCCTCCCGAGAGCTCAGACGGAAGATGTCCAAGGCGGTCTCGGAGCCCAACGGTGTCGACGATCTGGTCGTACCAATCCGGCTCCGCCTCTTTTCCCGCAATCGAGAGAGGGAGCAGGATGTTCTCATCGGCCGTCAGGGTCGGGATCAGGTTGAATGACTGGAAGATGAAGCCGACGCGCTCGCGCCGAAGCAGTGTGAGATCCCGATCTTTCAGGGTGGCGAGATCGACATCGCCGATGTAGGCGTGACCGGAGGTGAGGGTGTCGAGTCCCGCGACGCAGTGGAGCAACGTCGACTTGCCCGACCCGGATGGTCCCATGATGGCGGTGAAGCGGCCACGCTCGAACTCGGCCGAAGCTCCGTTGAGCGCGTGAACGGCAGCATCACCCACGCCGTAGGTCTTGACGCCGTCCTCGATTCGGGCGGCGATATTGGTAATCGTTGCAGTTGTCACAGATTCTCCCTCAAAGACTTCAGCCAAGATACGAACAAGCGGGTGCGCCGCCATCGGCCGAAGGACCGATTGCGACCTCATCCCCAAGAAGGACAGCCAGGAAGTCCCCCTGCAAGCTCGATCTCCCGGCACCACAATGCCAGATTCGTAGGCTACAACAACAGCCCGGCCCCGGGGACAGTCGGCATCGTTCGTTTCACCCACGATGAGTGAGCGACGCGTCGTGAGCTGTTCACCGATCGTGAACAGAGCGAACGCCATCCCGAATACCGCACAACTCGATGGATAGTCGAGTCCGCGTTCGACCATGAACGCAGGTTTGGGAGTTCGGGGAGGCCTATGAGAGAGAGCAATGCGCGAACTACCTGCGAGTTGGCGACGCGTGACGGCGACATGCCTCAGCCGCGTACGCCCTCGCTTCAGCATCTGCCGCCTCGACATCTTCCACATGTCGCGGCATGGTCGACGTATGGCGTTCAAGCACCGATCCGACAACCTCCGGGATCTCTGTGAATCGGATCTGCCCTTTCAGAAACGCAGCGACTGCAACCTCGTCTGCAGCGTTCAAGACCGCCGTCGCGGTACCTCCTATGCGGCCTGCCTCGTATCCGAGTTCAAGGCAAGGGAACGCTTCACGGTCTGGATCTTCGAACGTGAGCTCCTTGCCGGTGAGCGTGAAACGCTCGTGGGGAACGGCGATTCGATCCGGTGCGGTGATGGCGTACTGGATCGGTTTCTTCATGTCGGGGAACCCGACCTCCGCCTTTACGACCCCGTCGGCGAACTCGACAAAGGAGTGCACCACACTCTGGGGGTGAACGAGGATCGATATCGCGTCGTAGTCCACACCGAAGAGGTGATGTGCTTCGATGACCTCAAATGCCTTGTTCATGAGCGTTGCCGAGTCGATGGTGATCCGTGGACCCATCGACCATGTTGGATGGTGAAGGGCCTGGGAGGCCGTGACATCGGCGAGTTCTGAGAGAGACCTGCCACGGAATGGGCCACCGGACGCAGTGAGGATGAGCCGCCGGACGGATGAATCTGGCTCACCGATGAGACATTGGTATATGGCGGCATGCTCAGAGTCGACAGGAATCATCTCCCCGCCTCCGGACACGAGCGCCTCCATGATCAAGGACCCACCGGCAACGAGACTCTCCTTGTTCGCGAGCGCAAGCCGATTGCCGGCATACAGTGCTGCAAGTGAACTGCGGAGACCGGCCGCGCCGACGACTCCGTTCACGACGGTGCAGCCCCGCGTTGCTGCTACCTCGCTCAATGCGCCAGGGCCGAACCTGATCCTCGATCCAAGCTCAGACCGGAACCGATCCGTCTCGTCGGCCGGTTCGGTGACACACACCACAGCGTCGCGGTGATGACGAGCGATCTCGAGCAACGCGTCCGATGCGCGTCTGGCTGCGACAGCCACCACAGGCACCCCGAGGCGGTCGGCGACCTCCAAGGTCTGCCGCCCGATCGATCCCGTTGCACCGAGTACGACCAGCGGGTTCAGAGAATGCCTGCCCACAGGAAAGCCACCCAGGCCGCCGGGATGACGAACAAGAGACCGTCGATGCGATCGAGGAAGCCACCATGGCCGGGGAGCACAGACCCGATATCCTTGAGACCGAGGGAGCGCTTGGCTGCGGACATCGCAAGGTCACCCAGCGGAGCGAGAACCGCGACGACGGCACCGAGCACAAGCCCTGAGGTCAGTTCGAATGGTTCAACGAAATACAGCGCCGCCCCGAGAGCGAAAGCGACGACGACTCCCGCGACAAGCCCCTCTACGGTCTTTTTCGGAGAAACTCGCGGTGCCAGCGGCGTCCTGCCCAGGGCACGGCCGATGAAGTACTGGGCGATATCCATCGCAGCGACGATCACAACGACTCCGATCACGAGCGGCCGATACGAATCGGAGTCTGCGATCAGCATCGCGAAAGAACCCAAGCCCACCCACACCATCACAGTGATCGTCAACGCGAGATTCCCCATTGGGTCGATCTTCCCCGGAACGACCGCGTAGAAGAGCAGCAACAGCGTGACAGCGATGAAGAACGCCACCGGGATCGCGATGGCGCCCCAAACGAACGCACCG
Organism: Acidimicrobiia bacterium; assembly: GCA_036985995.1. Taxonomy (GTDB): domain Bacteria; phylum Actinomycetota; class Acidimicrobiia; order Spongiisociales; family UBA5794; genus JAMBLL01. The sequence goes on along the minus strand of BTQS01000038.1, from coordinate 6,969 downwards.
AGGGAGGCACCGATGATCCCGATGAACCCAAAGAGCGCTATGGGCTTACGATCCGACCGAACCAGCGACGTATAGAACTCGCCGGCTCCGATGACGAAAACGGCGATCGCGAACGCTACGAGTGCAGGCTGCCAGACCAGCGACGCCGCGAACGCGAGAATGAGGACGACTGCAGTGATCACACGCGCAATCAAGTCGCCCGACGCGCGGGCCCTCGTCTTCCCGAGACCCTCTGCCTCGACGACATCCTCGAATCCCACAACGCTGTCTGCCAGGCCTGGGAGAGACGCTGCGATGGCCACTTGCTCAGTGTCCTCTTCCGCTGCCATCGCCATTGCTTCGGCGAGATCGGAATGCTCTCGCGTCGCGCCTGCGAGATAGTCCTCCTCCGAGACATCGAACAGGTCGGGAGAACTCGCGACCGGGGCGGCAGCGATCTCCATTTCGCCCGCTTCGCCCGGCCCCCACGCCTTGGCGAAACCAGACTCTGATATATCTGCTTCCTCGGCGAAGCCGCCGTACGGTGCAATCGAGATCACCTCGATTTCACCCGTATCGTCTCGGTCATCACCATCGTCCTCCGTAACGGGCATTTCATCCGTATCGGGTTGCTCACCGACGTCGACCTGCTCCGACTCCTCAGCAGTCGCCACCACCTCGACCTCTTCGGCATCCTCGTCCACGACATCGCCTGATGGAACCTCGACCTCTTCGGTCTCGTCATCCACAACATCCGCCGACGGAACCTCGACCTCTTCGGTCTCATCATCCACAACATCCGCCGACGGAACCTCAACCTCGAGTGTGTCGTCATCCACAACATCCGCCGACGGAACCTCAACCTCTTCGGTGTCCTCGTCCACGACATCGCCTGGCGGAACCTCAACCTCGAGTGTGTCGTCGTCCTGATCGTCACCACCGACAACGATCTCGGCCGTCTCATCGTCCTCATCGTCTTCGGCAGACCCGGCGTAGGGGTCCGTCGGAGGGCCCGGCTCGTCTCCGAGCCAGTCATCGAACCCATCGGATCCGGATGTCATGTCGTCATCAGCCATGTTCATCGCACGGTACCCGAAGTCTCATCGAGATCACGGGACCGCGGGCGCATCTGGGATCTCTCATGCTCACACTTCAAGCAGTTCTTCTTCCTTGCGCTTCAGCGCTTCATCGATCGCGCCAACGTGTTTGTCGGTGAGCTCCTGGAGCTCCTTCTCCGCACGCCGGATGTCATCTTCGGAAACATCATCCGCTTCGATCGCATCCTTGGCATGGCGCCGGACGTTGCGCACAGCAACTCGTCCTTCCTCTGCAAGTCGGTGAACCACCTTGATGAGATCCCGTCTGCGTTCCTCTGTGAGGGCAGGGAACGCCAGCCGGATCAGATTGCCGTCGTTGGACGGGTTGAGACCGAGATCGGCCTCGTATATCGCCCGTTCGATTGCAGGAATCGCTGTCCTATCGAACGGTTGAACAATGAGCATACGCGCCTCAGGTACCGAAAAGCTCGCGATCTGCTGGAGGGGTGTCTGTGTCCCGTAATAGTCCACCGTCACGCGACTCAGTAATCCGGCATTCGCCCGCCCGGTGCGCACACCACCGAATTCGCCGGTCGTGTGCTCGACGGCGTGGTCCATCTTTCCACTGGCTTCTTTGAGCAGTTCATTGATCACTGTTACCTCCCGGCGTCCACCAGAGTTCCGATCGATTCGCCGCGCACGGCCCGAGCGATATTTCCCTGCACGGTCATGTTGAAGACCCTGATCGGCAGGTCGTTCTCCATGCACATCGTAATCGCGGTGGTGTCCATGACCCGGAGCTGCTCAGAAATGGCGTGCATGTAGTCGAGTTCGCTGAGTAGGGCGGCATCCGGGTTGCTGGCGGGATCGGCGGTGTAGACGCCGTCGACCCTGGTTGCCTTCAACACGATGTCGGCCCCGACCTCTGCGGCCCGTAACGCAGCGGTGGTGTCCGTCGTAAAGAATGGGTTGCCTGTGCCCGCAGCGAAGACAACCACCCTGCCCTTTTCAAGATGGCGGATCGCCCGAAGGCGGATATAAGGCTCCGCCACCTCCTGAATGTTGATGGCGGTCTGGACGCGACACTCCGCCCCTGCCCGTTCGAGGGCGTCTCGAAGTGCGACGGCGTTGATGACAGTTGCGAGCATCCCCATGTAGTCGGCATTCGCTCTGTCCATACCCTTTGCGGCATCCGACACACCACGGAAGATGTTGCCGCCGCCAACAACGATCGCCACCTCGTAGCCCTCAGCAGCAACTTCGGCGATCTCGCGTGCAGCTCTGTCGACGGTGGCCGGATCGATCCCGTATCCAAGGTCGGTCTTCGCAAACGCCTCCCCCGACAGCTTGAGAACGACCCGCCGTTTCGTCATATGGTCAACCTTCTCCGATTTCGACCCTGGCCATCGATGCTACAGAGATGTTCTCCCCCATCTTCACGGCGAGTCCCTGGACCATCTCTCCGACGGTACCGTCGAAACGCTCCGAACGCACAAAGACCTGATCGAGCAGAACGTTCTCCTTGTAGAAGGAATTGATCCGACCTTCAACGATCTTCTCGATGATGGCCTCCGGCTTGCCCTCGTTTCGGGCTTGCGCCGCGATGAGTTCCTTCTCTTTGACGACGACATCCCCTGGAACATCGTCGCGCTTGACCCACAGCGGCCTCGCTGCGGCCGCATGCATCGCGATGTCGTTGGCAATGGCGATGAACTCCTCGCTCTTGGCAACGAAGTCCGTCTCAGATGCGAGTCCGATCAGCACACCGATAACGGGGCGTCCCGCCTGGTTGTGCAGATACACGCCAACTGCACCCTCCCCCTGATCACGATCGGCTCGTTTGGCAGCAGCGGTTATGCCCATCTCGCGCAGATGGTCCTTCGCCTCGTCCATGTCGCCACCCGTCGCGTCGAGGGCCCTTTTCGCATCCATCATCCCTGCGCCGGTTGCCTGACGAAGTGCCTGAACATCCCTGGCGGTGAATTCAGCCACTGAGTCACTCCTCGGTCGTGTTGTCGGCTTCATCGACCGCGGCATCCTTGCGCTTGGCCTGCGCCATCTCGGTACCTGCAATGCAGCCGTTGGCGATCACGTCGGCGATCAAGTGAGCAGCACGAATCGCGTCGTCGTTGCCCGGAATCACATAGTCGACGAGATCTGGATCACAGTTGGTGTCTACCAGCGCGATCACGGGAAGGCTCAACCTGTTTGCTTCAGCCACGGCGATCTGTTCTGCGTTGACGTCGATGATGAAGACGGCGTTTGGCACCTTGCGTAGGTCGCGGACACCGCCGAGAACTGCCTGCAATTTCACGAGCTCACGCCGTAGACGAATCCGCTCCTTCTTCGGCAGGGACTCCATCTCGCCGCTGGTCTCCATCTGCTCCAGCTCACGCATGTAGAGGATGCGCTTGTGGATAGTCTGGAAATTCGTGAGCATGCCGCCGAGCCAGCGATGGTTGACATAGGGCTGGTCTGCGCGCTGTGCGGCCTCGGCGATCGCGGCCTGCGCCTGCTTCTTCGTGCCGACGAACAGGACCGCTCCACCCGATGCGGTGATGTCGTAGGCGACCTTGTAGGCCTCCTCGGCGGCTTCGAGAGTTTGCCGCAGATCGAGAATGTGGATTCCGTTGCGCTCCGAGAATATGAACGGACGCATCTTCGGGTTCCACCGGGCGGTCTGGTGACCGAAATGAACGCCAGCTTCGAGAAGCTGGCGCATGGCGACGGCTGCCATAGAGTTCTCCTTGTTTCGGGTTCGTGCCTCCGCTCACCCTTTGAGCCCCGAACGTCAGCTCGCGCGGACGCACCACACGGGATTGCAGTGAGCGTGTGTGATGGCCGAAAGTGTACCTGGTGCCGCCCGGTAGCGGGATTCAGCGGTAGGCCGGTTCGATGAACCGGTTCCGCAGACTCATCACAGCCTTCGTGTGGATCTGACAGATCCGTGACTCGGTGACGTTCAACACAGCACCGATCTCTGCGAGCGTCAAACCTTCGTAGTAGTACAAGGTCAGCACAAGTCGCTCCCTGTCTGGAAGCCGGTTGATCGAGTCGGCGAGCAAGTACCGGGTCTCTTCCTTCTCGAAGCTGCCCGACGGGTCGATCGCTTCACGATCGGCGATCACCTCACCCATCGCCCCAGAGTCCTTCTCAGCCGGTTTGAGCAATTCGTCGAGCGCGACGAAACCGAGGTTCGCGATCTCACCAAGATGGTCACGCAAAGTCTCAGTCGAGACATCCATCGCCTGTGCTACTTCGTCCTCCGAGGGCGTTCGCTGAAGCTTGTGTTCGAGATCGGCCATCGTGCGTTGGATCTCTCGTGCACGCGACCGCACCGAGCGCGGGACCCAGTCCAGTGCACGCAGCTCGTCGAGGATTGCTCCTTTGATCCTGCTCACCGCGTAGGTCTCGAACTTGAACCCACGCTCCGGCTCGAACTTGTCGACCGCATCGATCAGACCGAACGTTCCAAATGAGATGAGATCTGCTTGATCCACGTTCTTCGGAAGGCCGGAGCCGACGCGGCCCGCGACGAACTTCACCAAAGGTGAGAAGTGGAGGATGAGCCCCTCGCGGGCAGCCTCATCGCCCGTCGACTTGTACCGCTCCCAGAGATCCTGCAGCTCCTGGTCGCCTTGTTCATGCACGGGGGTGACTTCTTCCATAGGTCTCTGTCATGTGCTTTCTCGTTACAGCAGTGTAGATCTGTGTTGTCGCCAGCTCCGAGTGACCCAGCAGATCCTGGACGGAGCGTAGGTCGGCACCGTTCTCAAGGAGATGCGTCGCGTACGAATGCCGGAGGGCGTGCGGAAACGAGCCAAGGCGAGTCCGCACCACGCGCCGAACACCTCGTTCGCGCAGCGCGCCGCCGCGTGTTCCGACCCACAACGCGTCTCCAGACTGTGGCGTGACCAGCTTCGGTCTTGCTTCAGCCACGTACCGGTCCAGAGCCCGTCGAGCATGGCCGGGGATGGGCACGGTCCGGTCCTTCGAGCCCTTTCCCGTGACCCGCACGAAGGGCCCCGAACGCACAGCCACCACGGTTAGGGAGGCCAGTTCCGAGACGCGCAGACCGGTGCCGTACAGCATCTCGAGCAGCGCTCGATCGCGAAGATCGACAGGACTGTCACCGTCCAGTGTGTCCAGCGCCTCCGCAAGGACTCCTGCAGGAATCGCTCGGGGTAGTGAACGGGGCAGCTTCGGCTGATTGACCCCTTCCGCCGGGTTGGCCTCGATGATCCCCCGCCGCGCCTGGTCGGCCAGAAACGTTCGCACCGCCGACGCCTTCCTGGCAACCGTTCGCGGCGCGTATCGGCGCGTGGTCAGACTTGCAATGAACCTTCGCACGACCATGCGGTCGACGGCAGACACATCGTTCGTGCCGTAACGCTGCGCGAAGGCCACGAAGTCGGACAGGTCGCGGCGATAGGCGTCGATCGTATGTGAGGAAAGACCTCGCACATCTGCAGCTCTGGCGAGGTAATCGTCCACGCAAGACACGATCGATCGAGTTGCCATCACCTCATGGTGGTGCCGTCATCATCCTGCGTCAACGTCTTCCGATGAAGTCTCAGCGGCCGAGCTTGGCATCCAACTCGGCGTCGGAAGGTTCTGTGAGATGACTTCCGTCCGGAAACACCACAACAGGGATGCTCTTGCGACCTCCGTTGTATTTCATAACCGTCGCAATCTCATCAGGGTTGGCTTCGAGGTCTATCCAGGAATAGGGGATGTCGTTGGTTTCGAGATACCGCTTCGCCCGCCGGCAGTCGCCACACCATTGCGCGCCGTACATCGTGATCTCGGTCGTCATCAGGTACCTGCCTTCGTTCTCAGTCCGCCTCCCCCCATTGGACGAATATTCCATGTCGACGCCATAAGCCTAGGAACGCCGACAGCGTGTTTCATCTCTGTTGGTGGTGGCATGCTCGCCGTACAACGGTTCAAGGAGTTGGAGAACCTGGCTCAGGTCCTCCGGCCCGAGGATCGGGAACGCTCCATCTCGGATGAGCAAGTTCGCACCAACCGATGCTGGGCGATCGACATCCCCGGGAACGGCGTAGACAGGCACGCCGTAGTCGAGGGCGATTCTCGCAGTGATCAACGCACCGCCCTTCAACCCTGCTTCGACAACAAGCAGGACGTCGCTCAATCCAATGATGCGGTTTCGTGTCGGGAATCTCCACGCTTCGGGAGGTGTGCCCGGGGGATACTCCGAGGACACCGCACCGCCGGCGTCGAGAATCGAGTGGTAGAGATCTCTGTTGCTCCTGGGGTACACGACGTCGACACCCGATCCGAGCACGGCGTGACAATGCCCCCCGACACCGACCGATCCCCTCTGCCCTGCTCCATCTATGCCCCTCGCAAGACCGCTCACCACACTCCAGCCTGCATCGGCGGCAACAGCGCCGTATCCGGATGCGAGGTCGGTGCCGTACGTCGTGCACGTCCTGGTACCCACGATCCCGATCGCCGGGCTCATCGAAAGATGGCCTGAGAGAAACAGGAATCGTGGCGACCCTGAGTACCTCTCAAGCCGTTCGGGGAACCCGCGGTCGCTTTCACATACGAATCTGACCCCGAGACGCTCCAGTTCGGCCATGCGCACATCTGCGGGCACCCGAACGGCATCTACGACCCGGAAAGACGCCTTCGTACGCCCACCCAGAACCGCAGACAGAACCGCATCAGGCGAGCCGTACCTCTCGAAGAGACGGTCGAGTGTCAACGGCGCCATACCACCGTGAGCGAGTTGGATGAGTTCCCCGTTGACCAGGGTGCATGAGGCAACTGATGAATACATGCAACCAACATATGCCACCGGTATGACACGTAACGATCGCCAGGTCGAAGCCCTGGCTTGACATCTGCTATCCGCCCTTGAGCCAGGCAGATCGCTTCTCGCTGAACGACCGAGCGAGAGGGACACCCCATGTGTGTGCAGGCG
>BTQS01000037.1:0-13863 GCA_036985995.1 Acidimicrobiia bacterium | reverse complement strand
CGGGATGACCGGTTCGAGGAGGCGTCGTGGAACGAGGCGCTCGAGCTCATCTCTTCGAGACTCGGCGGATACAAAGGTGCCGAGGTTGCCATGATCGGAGGCGCCAACAACACGAATGAGGAGGCCTTCGTCCTCGGGAAGTTCATGCGCACGGTCATCGGTTCGGCACACCTCGATGCCCAGCTCGGCGATGGAATCGAACATCAACTCGCAGCGACATTGACTCCGCGAGCACAGATCAACGATCTCGACGCTGCATCGACGATCTTCGTATGGGGCCCCGACCTCAAAGAGACGTTGCCCGTGCTCTACCTGCGGGTTCGCAAGGCAGTTCGTAACGGCGCGACATTGGTCGTCGTCAACCCGGTCGCCACAGGCCTCGACAACGTCGCGACCCATGTGGTCCCATACCGTGCGGGTACCGGTGCCGACAAGCTGCGCAAGCTGATGACGGGCGACGGTGATCTCGCTGAGGCTCGCGCCGCCCTCGAGGAGGGACCCGTCGTCGCGCTCGTCGGTCGCACATCACTCGCGGAGGATCCCAGGCTCGCAGAAGCCATAGCGGCTTTCGCCCGCACACTGCCGGAAGCGAAGATCCTGCCGCTCCTCGAGCGGGCCAACGTGTTCGGCGCCCTCGACATGGGCCTCGCACCGACGCTGTTACCGGGCCGCGTCGGCCTCGGCTCAGATGTGGGCGTTGGGGCACTCGAAGACGCATGGGGCCCGCTTCCCGACCACCCCGGCCGCGATGCCACCGCCGCGATGATCGGGCTTTGCGAAGACGACCTCAAGGCATTGCTCCTCGTAGGTGCAGACCCTGTTCGCGACTTCCCCGACCCGATCCTGGCGACGAAAGCACTGAAGGCAGCCGAGTTCGTCGTCGCGATCGACTCCTTCGTCACGGATTCGTCGGTTCTCTCAGATGTGATCCTGCCTGCGGCCGTTTGGGGCGAGGTCGATGGCACCGGCACCAACATAGAGGGTCGCGTGCAGCGGATTCGGTCGTCCGTCAGCCCGCCGGGCAGGGCGCGCCCCGTGTTCGCCATCCTGGACGACCTGGCACATCGCATGGGTGTCGAACTCGGCGCATCCAACTTGTCCATGATCTCGAAGGAGATCGCCGATGTCGCACCAGCCTACGAAGGTATCACCGTTGATTTCCTCACTTTCGAAGGAGGCCCCGAAGGCGTCGTCGTTCCGCATGGAAATGCCTTGCAGCCGCTCGGGTACATTCCGGTCGATGTGTCCGTGCCCGTCGTTACGGGTGAGTTCACCCTGCATCTCGCCGCGTCCTTGTACGACGACGGTGTCTGGGTGCGCAACGCGTCCTCGATCAAGGACCTGCCGCGAGACGCTGCGGTGCGCATCCACCCGGAAGACGCTTCACGGTGCGCCATAGTCGACGGAGGTGCGGTGGTGGTCGCAGGTAGTCACGAGTTACCGGCCGTTCTCGACGATCAGGTGACTCGAGGCACCATCGTGGTTCCGTTCAATCTCCCCGAAACCAAGGGGCTCGCGGCGACACAGACGATCACGGTGGACGCTGTGCGAGGTGACGCATGACCGTTTTCATCGAAGCCGGAATCCGCGTGATCGTCGCATTCGTGTTTCTCCTCGTGACCGTCCTTCTCCTCGTTTGGGTAGAACGTAAGTTCGTTTCCGATCTCCAGAACCGTGTCGGCCCGGATAGGGCAGGTCCGTGGGGCATCCTCCAGACGCTCGCCGACGGAATCAAGAGCTTCTTCAAGGAGTCGATCACACCTTCGAAGGTCGAGTTCGGCCTCTACATCTCTGCGCCGATCGTCGCGATGTTGACTGCCTTGTTGATCTTCCTCGTGATCCCGATCGGCGCTCCGATCGAGATCAACGGGACGGAGTACGCGTTGGTCGCCATGGACCTCAACATCGGCTTGCTGTACATACTCGCGTTCTCGTCGATGGCGGTGTACGCGGTCGCACTCGCCGGTTGGTCGTCGGGATCGAAGTACCCGCTGCTTGGAGCGGTGCGGGCGTCTGCACAGATGATCTCGTACGAGGCTGCTATGGGTCTTGCGCTGGTTCCGGTCGTGATCTTCGCCGGATCGACATCGCTCATCACGATCGTTGAACAACAGCAGGGCACCTTCTTCGGGTTCTTCCCTGCGTGGAACATCGTGCTCGTACCGTCGTTCGTGATCTTCCTCATAGCAGGTTTTGCAGAGACGAACAGGCCCCCGTTCGACCTCGTTGAGGCAGAGTCGGAGATCGTCGGCGGATATCACACGGAATACTCCGGCATACGGTTCGCACTGTTCTTTCTGGCTGAGTACATCAACATGTTCAACATCTCGGCGTTGACAGTGACCCTGTTCTTCGGTGGTTGGGCAGGTCCCGTCTTCGGTCCTGCCTGGATCGCCTGGCTGCTCCCGATCATCTGGTTTCTCGTCAAGACCTGGCTGTTCGTTCTCTTCTTCATCTGGGTACGGGCGACGATGCCACGCATGCGCTACGACCAGCTGATGAGCTTCGGCTGGAAGAGACTCATCCCGGTATCGCTGGTGTGGATCATCCTGGTCGCGATCGCAGTCGGTGTGCGACAGTTCGGATTGCCATGGTCGTGAGGAGTCATCGATGAGTTGGTTCTCGGATCTTCTCGGTCCTTTCAGCGGATTTGCCGTCACGATGCGTCAGACACGTAGACCTCGCGTTACGAGGAAGTACCCGCAAGACAAGCGCGTCAAGCCTCAGCGGTTCCACGGCAGACACGTTCTCAATCGGTACGCCGACGGCATGGAGAAGTGCATCGGATGCGAGCTGTGTGCCGGTGTGTGCCCTGCGAACTGCATCTACGTCCGCGGCGCAGACAACCCACCAGATGCCCCGGTGAGTCCAGGTGAGCGTTTTGGCTTCGTGTACGAGATCAACATGCTGCGTTGCATCTTCTGTGCCATGTGTGTTGAGGCGTGCCCGACACAGGCGATCACGATGACGCATCTGTTCGAGATGTCCGTGACCGACCGCGAGGACGCCATCTACACGAAAGCAGAACTGCTGGTTGACCCAGACGGAACACCGAACCACCCGCAGCCCGCGTCGACACTCATCGATCTCGACGAGCTCCGCATCGGCGACGGATGGATGCGCGCGACTTCGCCTGCGGGTCATGCCGAGTACGAAGGCATCGTGGCGTGGACCCCCTCAGCGAGGACCGGCCTCCTTCCTGCTGAGATCGGGCAGAGCGGGGCCGTCGAAGACACGGACAACACCCCAAAGGAGATGCCTGCGGATGGGTGAAACGATTGTCTTCATCATCTTCGCCGCTGTGTCCCTCGTCGGTGCGTTCTCGCTGGTCACCGCCTCGAACCCCGTGTATTCTGCGATGGGCCTGCTGGCAACGATGTTCTCGATCGCTGTTCTGTACGTCCTTCTCGACGCTCATTTCATCGCTGCCGTACAGGTGATCGTGTACGCGGGAGCTGTGATGACGTTGTTCCTCTTCGTCATCATGCTCATCGGTGTAGACAAGCCCGACGCCTACGGTCCGGTCGTGCGTGGTCAGGCGATCATGACGTGGATCGTCGCGATCGGCCTGTTCGCGGCGATCGTGCTTGCAGGTCGGGCTGCTTGGATCACTGGGAGCGGTGCGTTCGGAACCCCCAACCTCAACGGAACGATCGAGAACGTCGCGGATGAGCTCTTCGGCACGTGGACCATCGTGTTCCTTTCCACGGTGATGCTGCTGACGATCGCGGCGGTCGGAACCATCGCTCTGGCGTATTTCAGCGGCGATATCGACGACGATGAGGAGGCTGTGTTGTGATCGTAACGATCACCTGGTACCTCGTTCTCGCAGCAGCCCTGTTCTCCATCGGCGTCGGTGGCGTGCTCATCCGAAGGAACGCGCTGGTCATGTTCATGTCCATCGAGCTCATGCTCAACTCAGTGAACCTCACGTTCGTTGCGGTGAGCAAACAGCTCGGCCTGATCGAAGGACAAGTCGCCGCCCTCTTCGTCATGGTGGTCGCCGCCGCAGAGGTGACGATCGGGCTGGCGATCATCGTCGCCATCTTCCGTAGGAAAGCGAGCGCCAATGTGGACGAGCTCGCGGAGCTGAAGGGATAGCGATGACGGATCTTCTTTGGCTCATCGTTGCGTTGCCACTCGCCGGTGCGTTCGTGAACCTGGTCTTCGGTAAGAGGATCGGAGAACGACTCGCGGGGTGGACCGGTTTCGCCCTGGTGTCCATCGCGTGGTTGATCGCCGTCGGGCCGACGATCAGTTTCGTCACTGGATCGGCCCGACCTGAGACCATCTACCTTTTTTCGTGGATTCCCATCGCTGGAGCAGACGTCGCGATCCTGTGGGATCCGCTGTCGTCGTTACTGACGATGATCGTGACGGGCGTCGGCGCGCTCATCCATCTCTACTCGATCGGATACATGCGCGGGGACGAACGATTCCCACGGTTCTTCGCGTATCTGAACCTGTTCATCGCGTCGATGATGATCCTGGTTCTCTCCTCCAACTACGCCGTCATGTTCATCGGGTGGGAACTCGTCGGACTGTCCTCGTACCTTCTCATCTCGTTCTGGTTCACGAAGCCATCCGCTGCGGCGGCAGGCAAGAAGGCGTTCATCGTCAACCGGATCGGCGACTGGGGCTTCCTGGTCGCCCTGATGATCATCTTCGCCAGCTTCGGTACGTTCGACTTCGTGACGATCTTCGCCAGTGCACCGGTTGTGCTCACAACCGGTGTTGCGACGGCCATCACGTTGTTGCTCTTTGTGGGCGCCACAGGCAAGTCGGCCCAGATCCCTCTGCACATCTGGCTGCCGGACGCAATGGAGGGCCCTACACCCGTGTCCGCGCTGATCCACGCCGCCACGATGGTGACGGCGGGTGTCTTCATGATGGCTCGCTCTGCCGTGCTGTTCGAGCTGGCGCCCGCCAGCGGTGTAGTTGTGGCGATCATCGGCGCGGCCACGGCACTCCTCGCTGCCGTGATCGCGGTCACACAGATGGACATCAAGAAGGTGCTCGCCTATTCAACGATCAGCCAGCTCGGCTACATGGTTCTCGCTATCGGCGTTGGCGCCTACACGGCTGGTGTGTTCCACCTCACGACCCATGCCTTCTTCAAGGCGGTGCTGTTCCTCGGCGCAGGATCCGTCATCCACGCAATGGCGGACGAGCAAGACATGCGCAAGATGGGCGGGCTCCGCAAGGCGATGCCGATCACGTTCGTCGCGATGACAGCCGGCTGGCTCGCCCTTGCGGGGATCTTCCCGTTCTCAGGTTTCTGGTCTAAGGACGAAGTGCTCGCCGCAGTGTTCGAGCGAGGCGGAGCCTGGCTGATCCTGTGGCTGATCGGCGTCGTCGCTGCGTTGCTCACCGCTTTCTACATAACTCGACTCTACGTCATGACGTTCCTCGGCAAACCTCGTTGGAACGACGATGCGCGTCCGCACGAGGCCCCGTTGACCATGACGATCCCACTACTCGCCCTTGCGTTCTTCGCGACCTTCGTCGGTTTCTTCAACACATCGGCGCGACTTGCCTTCGAGCACTTCCTCAGGCCGTCGTTCGCATTGGTGAGGGAAGTCACAGTGCCGTCGCTTGGCCTCGTGGTGTCCCTGGCGACGCTCACCCTGATTGTTGCGATCGGAGGCTTGATATGGAGCTGGCTCCGCTACAACGGTGATGAGCTACCGGTCGAGGTTGGCGGTTTCTGGCAGCGGGGACTTGTTGGTTTCGGGATAGACGATTTCTATGGCCGCGTCATCGTCGCTCCGGGACGCAAGATCGCAGACTGGTTCGCAGGGACTCTGGATCCCAAGGGCCTCGACGGAGTTGCCCATGGCATTGCCAAGGGGGTGCGCTCGTCAGGGGAAGGGATGCGGCCCCTTCAGTCCGGGCAGGTGCGCAGCTACGCAGGTGGCATCGCGATCGCGGGCATCGTGCTCATCGTCGCGTTCGTAGCGTTCGGAGGAGGATTCTGATGCCTGTGCTCACGATCCTTCTCGCTCTTCCGCTCGTGGGAGCGATCATCGTCGCGTTCTTGCCGAAGCGCCGGCCTGAGCTCGTATATCCGATCGCGGTTGCCGTCTCGATCATGCCCCTCGTCGTCGCCGGCTATCTGCTGTGGAACTTCGCCGCAGGTGACGCCAGCTTCCAGTTCGCTGAGAACGTGTCCCTCAACGAGACGATCGGCTTCGGTTGGCGTATGGCCGTCGATGGCATCTCGCTCTTCATGGTCGTACTCACTGCGCTGCTGTTTCCCATCTCGATCGCTGCATCCCGATCGGTGACGGAGAAGGTCAAGACCTACATGGTGTTGATGCTGATCCTCGAGACGGGTGTGCTCGGCGTCTTCCTCGCGCTCGACCTTCTGCTGTTCTTTGCTTTCTTCGAGATCGTGCTCATCCCCATGTACATGCTCATCGCAATGTGGGGATCGGAGAACCGGTCCTACGCGTCCATGAAGTTCGTTCTGTTCACCGCCGCAGGGTCTGCGTTCCTGCTCGCATCGATCATCGCGCTCGGAGTCATCACGGGTGACCGCGTTGGGACGCTTGCCTCGTTTGATTTTCGAGACATGCTCGGCATCGAATTCACGGGGGCGACCCAGACCTGGCTGTTCCTCGGGTTCGCCGTCGCCTTTGCCATCAAGGTGCCGCTGTTCCCGTTCCATACCTGGCTACCGGACGCACACACCGAAGCCCCGACCGCCGGTTCCGTGATCCTTGCAGGCGTCCTTCTGAAGATGGGTACCTACGGGCTCCTACGGTTCAATCTCACGCTGTTCCCTAAGGCGACGGTCGATTTTGGTTTCTGGATCGCCGTGATCGGGGTCATCGGCATCGTCTACGGTGCAGCGGTCGCGATCGTCCAGCCGGATATCAAGCGGCTCGTCGCCTACTCGTCCGTGTCGCATATGGGTTTCATCGTCCTCGGCATCTTCGCATTGACGAGTCAGGGACTCCAGGGCTCCGTTTTCCAGATGATCAGCCACGGTCTCACGACCGGGGCGTTGTTCCTGCTGATCGGCATGGTGTACGACCGAACCCACACCAGGAAGATCGCCGACTACGGAGGGTTGGCGAAATCCATGCCTGTATACGCAGGGATCTTCCTCTTCTCGGCGTTCGCTGCCGCGGGACTGCCCGGGCTCTCGGGGTTCATCGGCGAGTTCACCATCCTCGTGGGTTCGTATCTCAGCTTCCCCGTTCTGGCGATCGTCGGTGCGTCGGGTGTGATCCTCGCGGCGATCTACCTACTGTGGGCCTACGAGCGTGTCTTCACCGGTCCGACAACCAATCCGAAGATCGAAGCGCTTCGCGACCTGAATTTCCGTGAGCTCGCGATCATGGTCCCGCTCGTGGCCCTCATCCTCGCCATCGGTGTCTACCCGAAGCCCGTACTCGAGCGGATCGAGCCATCGGTCGAGGCCATCCTGGTGCGCATCGAGGCCGTGACGGAATACCAGGTTCCCGAATTCGGGCGCCAGGACGATGCTGTCGTTCCCCAATACGGTGAGATCGATCCCGGTGTCGGGCAAAGGAGCGAGGGCTGATGGAGAACGCAGCATTCCTTCCCGTCGCCTTCGAGGTGATCCTCCTGCTCGGCGCGCTCGCAGTGCTGATGGTCGCCGTCATCGCCGACCGTAACCGAAAGGTGTGGGGTCCGATCGCCGGTATCGCGTTCCTTCTCGGGGCCGGCGCCGGCGTGCTGCAGTGGAGGGAAGTCCTCGCGGGTGGTGGTGGCCTGTTCTACTCGGCGCAAGGCGCAACCATCTTCGAGTCCCCGATGGTGGTTCTCGACGGATTCTCCGCGTTCGCCGCGATCGTGCTTGGACTTGTTGGCTTCACGGCAATGCTGGGATCATGGGATCTCGTCACCAGGATCGGGAAGCGATCGGCCGAGTTCGTGGCGTTGTCGCTGCTTGCGGTAGCCGGTCTGCACATGATGGCGTCGAGTCCGAACCTTGTCGTGATCTTCATCGGTCTCGAGACCGCATCGATCAGCTTCTACATCCTTGCGGGATTCGTCCGTGACGACACCAACGCAGAGGAGTCGTCGCTCAAGTACTTCTTGCTTGGAAGTCTTGCCTCAGCGTTGTTCCTGTACGGCGTCGCACTCACGTTCGCTGCTACAGGCTCGCTGACGATCTACGGTGCGAACTCGATCAGGGACTTCTTCTCGAACACGGTCGTCACCCAGCCGGGCATCCTGCTCGTCGGCATGGCCCTCATGCTGATCGGTCTCTTCTTCAAGATCTCAGCTGCACCGTTTCACCAATGGGCGCCAGACGTATATCAGGGCGCACCCAGCGCAGCGGTCGGCCTCATGGCGGCAGGTGTGAAGGTCGCCGGGTTCGCTGCGCTCGGGCGGATCTTCGTGGGTGGGTTGATCTCCCAAATCGATAGCTGGGGACCGATCATCGCTGTGATCGCTGCAATCTCCATGATCGTCGGCACGACCATGGCGCTCGTCCAAACAGACCTCAAGCGAATGATGGCGTACTCGGGGGTTGCCCACTCCGGCTACCTGCTCACAGCCATCATCGCCGGAGCCGACGGTCTGCCTGCGATGTGGTTCTACGTAGGTACCTACGCGTTCATGATCGTTGGTACGTTCGCCGTGATATCGGCGGTTTCAGGACCGGGGTCGACGGCCGCCCCGATGGAGGACTTCCGTGGATTGGCCCGACGGTCACCTGAGATGGGCTGGCTTCTCGCCATCCTGATGTTCGGGATGTCCGGCATGCCGTTCTTCGCAGGCTTCGTCGGCAAGATCCTGGCATTCGTCGCGGCAGGAAGCGTCGGGTACATATGGCTCGTGGTCCTCGCGACGTTGACGACGGTCATCGGCCTCGCCTTCTATCTGCGGGTCGTCGCCAATGTGTTCGCAGGTGACGAGGATGCGGAGGATGACATCGAACCGAGCCTGCCGACGAGGTTCGCGGTCGTGATCGGCGCCACAGTCACGGTTGCTTTCGGTATCGTGCCTTGGATCCTCATCGATGTGGTACGTGACGCGCTTCCTCTCTAGACCATCAAGTAGCAGACATTTCGCTCTGGCGTTCTTCGGTGTGCTGGCGATCGCGGTCCCGTCCCTGACGACCTTCGCCGCGCTCGTGACCACCGATCTGTTCATTGTCACACAAGAAGATCCGATCGATGAGGACGTGTACGTCACATCGGTTTCGGGCAACGTTGAGGGCGTGATCGACGGTGACCTCACCATCTTCACGGGTGGCCTCACCATCTCGGGCCGGGTGACCGGCACTGTGACGGTTTTTTCGTCCGGATCGGTCGTCGTCGAGCCTTCGGGGCGGATCGACGGGTCCCTACGCGGGACGGCGGCGGACGTGACGGTGCGCGGTGACGTGAGAGACGACCTGTTCGTCACCGCTGTGTCCGTCGTTGTCGAAGAGAACGGCTCCGTCGGGAGGGACGCGTTGGTGTTCGGCGGTGTGGGCCGCATAGAAGGCACCGTGGGGCGCGACGTTCGCGGCCGATCGATGCGTCTGATCGTCGACGGGACTGTCGGTGGAGACCTCGATGTTGCAACCCAGAAGCTCAGAATCGGGCCGTCGGCAACGGTCGGTGGCGATGTGCTGTACCGCTCGCCCGTCGATGCCGACCTTCCGCCGGAGGCGTCGATCCGTGGAACCGTCACACGCCTTCCGACACAGAGCAACTTTATCTACGGCGTCATCCTTGCGATGGCGAATATCATCGGCTTCCTCGGATTCGCAGTCGCCGGCCTGGTGCTGTTGTGGGCGATGCCGGGCTCGGGTTCCAGGGCCGTCGGTGCGGTACTCACGCGGCCCGTCAGGTCGCTGCTCGTAGGGCTCCTGACGGTACTGGCTCTCCCTGTGACCATCGTCATACTCGCCGTCACGCTGGTCGGCCTGCCGCTGGCGATACTTCTCGTGTTCGTCGGGATCGCATTGTTCATCGTCGGACCGATTCCGGCCGTGACGGCGCTCGGGAACCGGATCCTGTTCAGGCGAGGTGGCCTCTTCGGGGCGTTCCTCGTCGGTGCGGTCCTATGGCGTCTCGGCATCTGGCTCATCCCGGTCGTCGGTGGGCTCGTCTACCTCCTTGGCCTCGTCTGGGGCGTCGGTGCGTGGGTGCTCGGCGCCCTCGCAGCCCGGCGATCCGAGCCGATGCCGGTCGCGCTGTTGCCAAAGAGTCTTATCGCGCAGCCTCAGATCCCGTTGGATTGGGAACCACCGCTTGCGCCGGGGTTCGGTGCACAGCGCGACGATCAGATCGAGGGAGACTCAGAAGATGAGGCGCTCGATGCCGATCCCGAGTTCGAGCATGGTTCTGCCGCCAAGTTCGACGAGCCGATGCCTGATTTGGAAGGAGACGAAGGGACCATCCTCGGTGGTGAACCATCCAGGGATCTGCCGGGTGGCTCCGGCGCTGCGGAACGAGACGGTGCCGACGGCGAGGATGATCCGCCTCCCTCGCCCGATAGCTGGGGACTTCCCAGCCGGTAGGCCCCCTCACCCCTGTGGGGTGAGGGGAAGGACCGGTAGGCTCGGTGGTTATGTCGATGCCATCGCCAACGGTCGGCTCTCCCCCGGCGGGCCTGACCGATACCGAGGTGAGGGAGCGGATCACAGCGGGGAAGGTGAACGTTGTCGTAGACACTCCCGCCCGCACCACGCGGGACATCATCCGGGCCAACGTGGTCACGCGGTTCAACATCCTGGTGGGCATCTTGCTCGCCGTCGTCCTCATCGCGGTGCGCGAGCCGCGGGACGCTCTATTCGGAATCGTCCTTATCGCGAATGCGGCCATCGGGATCGTTCAGGAGCTCCGCGCGAAGGCGACACTCGACCGCTTGACGCTCCTCACGGCGCCCTCGGCGACCGTGACCCGCGACGGTTACCCGCAGGAGGTTCCCGTCGAAGCTCTGGTCGAGGGCGACGTCATCGCTCTTGCATCGGGTGACCAGGTCCCCGTGGACGGACCGGTGCTGATGGGCCGCGGTCTCGAAATCGACGAGTCGCTGTTAACGGGTGAATCCGATTCCGTGCTCAAGCAGCCCGGTGACATGTGTTTGTCCGGCTCGTTCGTCGTTGCCGGGAGCGGCTGGTTCCGGGCCGAGCGTGTGGGCAAGGGGGCATACGCCGCCACCCTGGCCCGCGAAGCGAAGCGGTTCACGTTGGTCCGCTCGGAACTTCGCAAGAGCATCGATTGGATCCTGGCAGGCGTGTCCTGGGCAGTGGTACCGGTCATCGCCCTTCTGCTGTGGAGTCAATACCAGCTCGGCATCGGGTACAAGGAAGCACTCAACTCCGCGGTGGCAGGTGCTATCGGCATGATCCCCCAGGGTCTCGTCCTCCTGACCTCGTTGGCGTTTGCGGTCGGGGTGATTCGACTCGGGCGCCGCAACGTCCTCGTGCAGGAACTGCCGGCGCTTGAAGGCCTCGCCCGGGTCGACACGATCTGCTTCGACAAGACCGGCACCCTCACCCGGGGGGTGCTCGCGGTCAAGGAGATCGAATCGCTCGGCGACATCGACCCGGAGCCGGCTCTGGCCGCATTGGTAGCCGCTGAGCCCGATCCGAACGCTACATTGCGAGCGATTGGAGATCGCTTCGGGGACGTACCGGGTTGGACGCCGAATGGCGCCATCCCGTTCTCCTCAGCGCGCAAGTGGAGCGCCGTTTCGTTCCCCGAGTCCGGAACGTGGGTTCTTGGAGCACCCGAAATCGTCGCTCCCAACGACCCGACAGTTGCCGAACGATCCCGGGCCTACGCCCAATCCGGCTGCCGGGTTGTGCTGCTGGCCTGGACAGACTATCCGTTGAGCGGGGACCGTCTCCCCCGTCGGCTACAGCCGTCCGCCATCGTCGCCCTCGGCGATCAGGTCCGCCCCGATGCGGCTGAGACCCTGCGCTTCTTCGCGGTGCAGGGGGTGCGGACCAAAGTCGTCTCGGGGGATCATCCCGACACGGTCGCCGCCATCGCCCGCGATGTCGGAGTACCGAATTCGGGCGACGTAGTCGATGCCAGGCAACTCCCCAAGGACCCCGCCGCTTTCGCCGAGATCGTTGAACGTACAACGGTGTTCGGGCGGGTGAAACCCCATCAGAAACAGGCAATCGTGCATGCTCTCCAGTCGCGCGGTCACGTTGTTGCGATGACCGGGGACGGTGTCAACGACGTCCTTGCACTCAAGGACAGCGATATTGGGATCGCCATCGGTGGGGGCAGCGCCGCGGCTCGCTCGGTTGCCCAACTGGTATTGATCGACGGCGAGTTTGCCACATTGCCCGGTGTCGTCGACGAGGGACGCCGTGTGATAGCCAACATCGAGCTGGTTGCCAACCTCTTCGTCACCAAAACCGTATACGCCATTTTCCTCGCCATCGCGGTCGGGCTGATGGCTCAACCGTTTCCACTCCTCCCCCGTCACCTGACGTTGGTCGGGTCGATCACCATCGGCGTGCCGGCCTTCTTCCTGGCTCTCGCCCCCAATTCGCAGCGCGCCCGGCTGGGCTTCACCCGACGCGTCCTCAGCTTTGCGATCCCGACCGGGCTGGCCGCCGGACTGGCGACCTGGGCGGCATACCAGCTCGCCATCAACGACGGCGTCCCTCTCGCGGAGGCCCGTACGACTGCGATGCTGGTGCTGTCGGCGATCGGCATCTTTGCCCTCGGGATCGTGAGTCGGCCGCTGACGACCTGGAAGAAGATCCTTATCGGGTCGATGGTCGCCCTCCTCGTATATGCGCTGGTCTCCACACCCTCACAGGAATTCTTCGAACTTGTACTGCCCCCACCGATTGTGCTGACGGCAGCCATCGGAGTAGTGGCGATCACCGGCGTGGTGATGATCTTTGTACTGCAAACGGTCGGCTGGATCAGGAAGGTTCCAATCTACCTGCACGATCATCCCCCAACGGTGGACAGTGCATGGCGCGTCTCGCGCGAACGGCTGCTCCAGGCATGGAACAGCGAGGCCGTGGGCAGCCTGATCGACCGCTATCGTGTGTGGCGCCTGAAAAACGATAGTCGGCCGGATGTCGCCTCGAGCGAGCAGGCACCGTCCCCGGAGTTTCCCGGCCCGGAGGACCTGGACACTATCGAATGAACCGGTTCATCTCATCCGTTCTCGTTGTGATCTTCTCTCCCTTGCCGAAGGAGGTGCGCCGTCCTTGTCTCCCTTGGCGGAGCCGGGGGAGATGCTGAGGAGCGAAGCGACGAGGCAGAGGGGGCTCTTCCACGCGGCCAGTCGCCTGTAACGTTGCCGGTCTCCGGTGTTTCTCAGATGTTGGAGTGTTCACGCCGGAGGGTTGTGCCCCCTCTGGCCCTCGCTCCGCTCGGGCCTTCTCCCCTGCTTCGCAAGGGGAGACAAGAACGGAGGTTGGTCACCGGGCAAATACGATCGCGTCGACGAGCTCGATCTCGACCCGGTCTCCGACTGTCATCCGGTTCGTAGTGGGGACCAGGGCTTCGACACGGTCTCCACCAGGAAGCTCGATCTCCACCCGCTGGTCGTGGCCGAAGAACTCTCTATCGATCACCCGGCCCCGGCCGTCGGCGGTCACGCGTGGGGCGATCCACTCGGGCCGGATCATCACTTGAGCCACGGCGCCGGTGGGCAGCCGCGTGTCAACAGTTCCAAGCACGGTCTTGACCGATCCATCGTTCACGGTCCCGGATAACACGATGGCATCCCCGAGGAACCGGGCAACCCATGGATCCACCGGTTCGGCATACACGTCATCGGGAATTCCCGACTGCACGATCGTGCCGTCGCGCATGATGGCGATGACGTCCGCGATGGCGAGCGCCTCCGCCTGATCGTGGGTCACGAAGACGGCGGTTGCTCCTGCACCCTTGAGAATCTTGCGAA
>BTQS01000036.1:0-13876 GCA_036985995.1 Acidimicrobiia bacterium | reverse complement strand
GCTCAGGAGACTGCGGTCGTCACTGTGACGTCAACGGCGTCAGGTGTGGTGGTGACCCACACGGATCCATCCCACCGCCACAGGTAGGTGCGGCCGACGACGTTGTAGAGCCCGCGTGCGATCCACGCATCGACACCGACCACGTCACTGCGTTCCGTTCTGTGGACGTTGCCGACATTGATCAGGGTTCCACCTGAGTCGAATACACCATTCGTATCTGCGATCGCTTCGAGGCTCGACTCACTGAGGTACTCGACCTCGTCGGTAAATGTCTCCTTGATGGCCTCTCGCACCGGTGCCGGCGTCTCGTCCGAGGCGTACATCGGGGTTCCAACACAGAGAACATCTTGACAGGCTCGCATGAAGGTCCTCGCCTGAAGATCTACCGAGGCCGCCTCGGTGAGTACGGGAATCGACTCCTTCGAAGCGGTCGATGTGCAGGCGCTTCCTATCAGCGCCAGGACTCCGATCAGTGCAATAACTCGTACGAAGTGCCGAAGTTCCACGCTCTCATGTCCTCGAGTTGGACCCTGATTGCCTCGAATGCTACCGGAGCACCACCATCGGCCGCGACCCGACCGATCCCAGGAGTCTGGGTATCACTCGTTTGCTCAAGAGCGAGAAGGAGAAGGTTCAGAGACCTTCGACTTCGTAGCCCTGGTCGTCGATGGCCGTGACGATCGCCTCAAGTTCGACCTGGGCGGGGTCATATTCGACGTCGAGAGTGCGATCCTCAATGGATACGACAGCCTTACCGACGCCGTCCATGGGCGCCACGGCGCCTTCGATAGAGGATTTGCAGTGTCCGCAGGAGATGTCGGGGACGGAAAGTGTGATCTGTGTCATGCCGTGCCTTTCTTGGCTGGGAGGCCTGGGGCATAGCGCAGGGTCTCGAGGAGTTCGTCGACAACCTGCTCCGAATGTCCGGCCTGGACGTGTTCGAGTACGCAGGTTTCGACGTGGTTCTGTAGAAGGATACGGTTCACGCCCTCGAGTGAACCTTCGAGCGCCGAAACTTGTTTCATGATTTCGGGGCAGTATTGCTCCTCTTCAACCATGCGGATCACAGCGTCGATGTGGCCTCGTACCGTCTTGAGACGATTCACGGCGGATGTCTTGTGTTCGGGTTTCACGACGGAAAGTTTACCCCACCCAGGGTGGGGGTGATCCACACGTGATACATGCCCGAGACGCGGAACCCCCTCGGGAATAGTGGCGTCGGCGGCACATCGGCCGACCCGCTTCTGAGAAGGGGACGGACCACTAGGTCCGAAGCAGGTTCCCGATGCGTCGGGCCGTGACCCAGGACCCGGCAACGCCGAGTGCGAGCAGGTATGTGACGTTGATCAGCATCGACCACTGCAGAACTCCGAGCGTCAGGCCTCGGATGAGGACCACCCCGTGATACAGCGGGGACAGCCACGTGATCACCTGGATGAACTTCGGATAGACCTCGATGGGGTAGAAGGTTGCTGAGAACAGGAACAGCGGCAGCGTGATCAGTGCGATGAGATCGAGGTCCTGCCATGTGCGCATCCACGTCACCGCAGCCGTACCGGCAGCCCCGAACGCGAAGCCGATGAGGATGGTTGCGGGAAACGCGAGGAGTCCGAGCGGTGACTCGATGAGGCCCATCACCGCCATCACCAGGAGGAAGGCTGCCGAGTACATGGCTCCTCGAGCCAGCGTCCACCCGATCTCACCCGACGCGACGTCGATCGGCTGGACCGGTGTTGCGAGTACACCCTCGTAGATCTTTCCGTACTTGAGCTTGAAGAAGATGTTCGTCGACTCGAACACGGCGCCGTTCATTGCCGATGCGGCGAGCATCGCGGGAGCCACAAACGCCGTGTACGAGAACGAAACCCCTCCGAATGTGACGTCTCCTGCGAGCTGGCCGACACCCACGCCCACAGCGAACAGGTAGAAGACCGGTTCGAAGAATCCGGAGAGCAGTATCGGCCAGAAGGACTTCGTCGCGACGATGTTGCGCTCGATGAGATACCGACCTCGCCACCTCCGGTGGATCGGCGGCATGACCCGGGTCGTCAGCGTGCCTGCCGTCACGGGGCCAACCTCCTGCGCATCGGTGCGACCGAAATCGCTGCTCCGGCAACGATCACTGCGGTCAGATAGGCAACGCTGACCCACCACGCAACGCCGGGCGTTGTCCCTACAACGATGGTTCGGGCCAGTTCGACCCCGTGGTACATCGGTGTGGCGACGGCGACCGGCTGGAGCCATCCGGGGAGCTGGCCGACCGGAAAGAAGGCGCCGGAGAACAGGAACATCGGGATCACGACGAATCGGAAGAACATCGGCAGCCCGGCCATGTTCTCCAGCCGCACGGTGAAGGCTGTTGTGCCGGCGAGCATTGCCACGCCGACAAGCAACGCCGGACCAACGGCGAGGAGCGATTGGAACAGCGGAGCGACGCGGAACGCCGACATCACGACGGCGAAGATGACGGACACCATCAAGATCCGGGCGGCCGACCACAGGATGTGTCCGAGAAGGAGGCTCGGGATCCCGATCGGCGTTGCCAGGCGTGCCTTCCACGTTTCCTGCCACTTGATTCCTGCCATGACTTTCCATGCACCCTCGCCCGCCCCCGTCTGCATGGCCGTTGCGACAAGGAGGCCCGGAGCCAGGAAGGTGAGGTACGCAACGCCCTCGACCCCTCCGGGGAGGTTGGCGTCGACGAGCGTGCCGAGGCCGACGCCCATCGCAAGAAGGTACAGAACCGGGTTGAAAAAGCTCGTGAAAACGGATCCACGCCACACGCGGCGGTAGATCCTTGCCTCAGCTTCGAACACGCGGAATGAGAGCGGGGTCGTCACTACTCCACCAGCGTCCGTCCCGTAAGGCGGAGGAAGACGTCTTCGAGCGTGGACCTTCGCGCGAGGACCGTTTCGGGTTCGAGACTCGAATCGGTGATCGTCTTGATCGTGTGCTCCGCGTCGTCGGTGTATACGAGAGCTCGGTCGGCAAGGATCTCGGTTCTGTCCGACAGGTCTTCGATCTGCCCGTCGAGCACTTCGAGCATGCCAACCGGGAACCGAAGTTCGACGACGTCGCGCGGCGTATGCTCCTCGATGAGCGCCCTCGGTGAGCCCTCGGCAACGATCTTGCCCTTGTCCATGACGACGAGTCTGTCGCAGAGCTGCTCGGCCTCGTCCATGTAGTGGGTCGTGATGATCAAGGTGACGCCTTGCTGTTTGAGGCGGTACAGACGGTCCCAGAGCACGTGCCTGGCTTGAGGGTCGAGTCCCGTCGTCGGCTCGTCGAGGATGAACAGGTCCGGGTTGTTGATGAGGCCTCGTGCGATGATCACCCGTCGTTTCATACCGCCCGAGATCGCACTGATTTTGGCATCCCTCTTGTCGGTGAGTTGCACGAACTCCAGCAGCTCCGTGATGCGGTCCCTGATCACGGACCGTGAGAGATCGAAGTAGCGCCCGTACATCAGGAGGTTGTCGTAGAGCGTCAGTTCCTCATCCAGGTTGTTCTCCTGGGGAACGACGCCAAGCCTCGCGCGCAGCTGCGGCCCCTCGGTCATGGGATCGAGACCGAGGACGGATAGCTCGCCGTTCGTGATCGGAGAGACCGCGCCGATCATCCGCATCGTCGACGTCTTGCCCGCGCCGTTCGGTCCAAGGAAGCCGAACGCCTCACCCTTGAACACCTCGAAGTCGATGCTGTCGACGGCGACGAAGTCGCCGAATCGCTTCTCGAGCGCGCGAGCTTGGATGAGCACATCAGGCATGGGAGCAACGATACCGCCGCGGTGTGACATCTAACGTCGATGGCCGCGACGTGGCAGTCCACCCTTTCAACTTCACCCCACTACGCAAGAACGGGGCGGGGTGAAGCACGGGTACTCTGATGCCATGGACATCCGTGAGAACATCGTCGAGGCGATCGGCAATACGCCACTGATCCGACTGTCGCGTCTCCACCCGTCCGGCAACCTCGTCGCCAAGGTCGAGTACATGAACCCTGGAGGGTCTATCAAGGACCGGATCGGCCTCGGGATGATCGAACGTGCCGAGCAAAACGGGTGGCTGAAGCCGGGTGACACCATCGTGGAGCCAACCTCCGGCAACACGGGTGTCGGGCTCGCGATGGTCGCTGCGATCAGGGGGTACAAGCTCGTCTGTGTCATACAGGACAAGCAGTCCAAGGAGAAACAGGACCTCCTCCGGGCGTACGGGGTGGAGGTCGTTGTGTGCCCGACTGATGTTCACCCCGAGGACCCGACGTCGTACTACTCCGTTGCCAACGAGCTCTCCCAACGACCCGGTCACTACCGGCCGGATCAATACTCGAACCCGGCGAACCCCGAGGCACATGCGTTGTCGACCGGCCCTGAGATCTGGGATCAGACCGACGGCAAGATCGACGTCCTCGTCGCCGGCGTCGGAACCGGAGGAACGATCTCCGGAACGGCAAGGTACCTCAAGTCCAAGAACCCCGACATCGAGGTCGTCGGTGTCGATCCGGAAGGCTCGATCTACACGGCGGATTCTGATGAAGACGTGACCGCGTACCTCATCGAGGGTGTTGGAGAGGACTTCTGGCCGGAGACCTACGACCCTGACCTGACCGACAGCTATGAGATGGTGAGCGATGAGGAAGCCTTCGTGATGACGAGAAGGCTCGCCGTCGAGGAAGGGCTGCTCGTTGGTGGGTCCTGTGGCATGGCGGTTGTCGGTGCGCTACGGGTAGCGCAGGACACTCCCGAGAAACTCATCGTGGTGATCCTCCCGGACTCCGGCCGCAGCTACCTGTCGAAGATCTTCAACGACGACTGGATGGCTGAGCACAGGTTCGACCTCTCTTAGGTAGATCGGACTTCACAGCGCGTAGCACTTGTGCTACAATACCGATATGGCAACGATCAGCGTACGTCAGCTCCGCAACGACGTTTCAGATGTCCTTCGCAGGGCGGAGGCAGGTGAAGAACTGACTGTGACTGTCAACGGTCGGCCGACGGCGCGTGTCGTGCCTTTGTCTGCACGGCCATCATCGATTCCGTGGGAGCTGCTCGCACGTGCCCTCGAACGTGGTGCTGCCGACAGCGCCCTTGCCGAACACCTCGAGGAGATGTTGCCCGACACGACCGACGACATATGACGGCACTAGCCGATACCTCGATCTTCATCGCACAGGAACTCGGACGAGCACTGCATGGCAACCCGCCGAGCGACATTGCCGTGTCGACGGTGACGATCGGCGAACTGCGCCTCGGCGTGCTGGCGGCAGAGGACGTCGCGACCAGGCATCGTCGACTATCAACGTTAGAGATCGCCCTCCTGGTCGAGCCGTTGTCGATCGACGAAGGAGTGGCCAATGCGTGGGCCGGTCTCATCGCAGCGTTGCGCGAGCAGGGAAAGCGGATGCCGATCAACGACAGCTGGATTGCCGCCACGGCCATTGCGCACAACATGCCTGTCGTGACGCAGGACGATGACTTCGCAAGCACTCCCGGCCTCGAGGTCATCAGGCTCTGAGAGGGCCACGGAGACCAGGGAACTTTGTCTGTTGTTCGACGTTTGTGTGAGTGACATGTGACGAGACGACGCCCCGTCGCGTCGTACCGACCAAGCAATCCAGGAGTTCAATCGATGTCCCGACGTAGGCGATCCCGCCTCGCTTTCCTTGCCTTGTTCGCTGCGGTCGCGCTCGTGGCAGCAGCCTGCTCGAGCGCGAGCACCGACAGCGGGGTGCGTGATTTCAGCGAGATCCAATCGAGCGACTTCGAGTTCACCGTTGATGCGAACGGTGTCGCCAGGATGGCCGTGACGACGAACATCGAAGCCGTGTGCTCGATCGCATGGGGCGAAACGGATGAATTGGGAACGATAGGTACCGATCTCGACATGGCGGGGGGAGCGCACAACAAGCACGAGGTGATCCTCGTTGGTGCCGAACCTGGCAAGACCTACTCGTTCCGGGTCCAGGGTGCCACGGCAGACGGGACCCTGTACCAGAGCCCGATATCGACTTTCACACTGCCGGAAGCACCGACAGGTGGCGACGGAATGGGCGGCGACGACGGCATGGCGGACCACGGTGCGAACCTCGCGCAAGGTGCGGCGGTTCTCGAGGTGAGTTCCGTGTTCTCCGCGTCATGGTCCGGTGAGAACGCGGTCGATGGGGACATGTCGACCGAGTGGGCGACCAAGGGCAGCGGAGACGACGCTTTCATCGAGATCGACCTCGGGTCACCACGCGAGATCGAGGGGGTCGAGTTCATCACCCGGACGATGAGCGACGGAACCGCAACTACGACCGAGTACACGGTGACCGTCGACGGTGGCGAGACGTTCGGTCCGTTCACTGCCGGGGACCCGAGCGATAACCGGTTCGCTGAGGCGGAATTCACGGGCCGGGTGCTCAGGTTCGACGTGGCGGCGTCAACCGGCGGTAACACGGGAGCCATCGAGGTTCGGGCGTTCGCCCCGTCGGGTGGCTGACCGACCGCTGTTCCGTCCGCGACATCGGCGACCGTAGGATTACGGCAGCGCAGAACCTTGCGCCGACGCTGATCGACAAAGGACCGTGAACCATCATGACCGAGGACAGATTCGAGACCATCGCGATCCACGCCGGCCAGGATCCCGACCCGGCTACGGGGGCGGCGGTCGTCCCGATCTACGCGACCTCGACGTACGTCCAGGAAGCACCGGGCAAGCACAAGGGCTACGAGTATTCGCGTACCGACAACCCGACCCGCACAGCACTCCAAACTCAGCTCGCCGCCCTCGAAGGGGTAGCACTCGATGCAGACGGAGGATGCATCGCCACCTCATCGGGGTTGGCAGCGACCGGTCTCATCGGATACCTCTTGAAGCCGGGCGACCATCTCGTACTGTCGAACGATGCCTACGGCGGCACGTTCCGGTACTTCGCACAGGTCCTGTCTGAACACGGAATCGAGTGGTCCGCTGCCGACCTCACGACCCCCCAAGGTCTCCAGGGTGCGCTTCGTCCAGAGACCAAACTCGTGTGGGTCGAGACCCCGACGAATCCGATGCTGAGAATCGTCGACATCGAGGCGGTCGTCGCTGTTGCCAAGAGCGCCGGCGCCGTGGTGGTCGTCGACAACACATTCGCGACACCGTACTTTCAACAGCCGCTCGAGCTTGGTGCCGACATGGTCCTGCACTCATCGACGAAGTACCTCGGAGGTCACTCCGACGCCGTCGGTGGAGCCATCGTCACCAACAACGCCGATTTGTACGACCGGCTCAAGTTCCTTCAGAACGCAGTCGGTCCGGTTCCCGGCCCCTTCGACGCGTATCTGTTCCTGCGGGGGATCAAGACCCTTGCCGTGAGGATGGAGCGTCATGCACGCAACGCAGCCGTCATCGCGGATTTCCTCGACGCCGATCCAAGGGTTGCGCGGGTGTGGTACCCCGGCCTTGAATCACATCCCGGACACGATGTCGCAGCGAGACAGATGACGGGATACGGGGGCATGGTTTCGTTCCTTCCAACGGACGGTTTGGATGCTGCGAACGCCATCGTGACCTGTACCCGGTTGTTCTTCCTCGCCGAGAGCCTCGGAGGCGTCGAGTCGCTCATCGAGACACCGGCAGCGATGACACACATGTCCGTTGATGGCACCGATCTCGAGGTGCCGGCCGAACTCGTGCGGTTGTCGGTCGGGATTGAGCACGTCGACGACTTGATTTCCGATCTCGATCGGGCCCTCGGTTAGGAGACCGTTGTGTCCTGCCGGTACGCTGAATGCGACCTCAACAGATCGGAACCGTGACAGACCCGACCCTGATCAGCCTTGGTTGGAACGAAGATTGGGAATCGAAGCGCCGCGCAGCCGGTGTCGTCGGTGTTCCAGCGCGGGTGATTCGTCACGATGCGGTGAAGGTGCTCGTGGCAACAGGCGGCCCGGTCGAGCACGTGACGTTCTCCCGTTCGGCCCCACTCGCCGTTGGAGACTGGGTCGTCGTCGACAACGAAACGGTCACCGCGCTGCTCGAACGCGAATCTGCCCTGGTCAGAGACACCGGCGACTACGGCACGCAGGTTATCGGTGCGAACATCGATCTTGTTCTCGTCGTGTTCGGGGCAGACCGGCCGCTCAGACAACGAAAGGTGATGCGGTTCGTCGCCTTCGCCGGCGATATCGGCGCCACACCGGTGGTGATCATCTCCAAGACCGATCTCGTCGAAGACCCGGAATCGTTGCGGGCCACCGTGGCGCAATGGGTGCCGGACGTCGAGATCCTCCTCACGAGCGTTGAGTTGGGTGACGGTATCCAGGATGTCTTCGAGGCTCTGGCAGGCCGTACGGGAACGTTCATCGGGGAATCAGGCGTGGGAAAATCTTCGCTGGTGAATGCCCTCATGCAGGATGAAGTGGCGTGGATCGGCGATGTGAGGGAGACGGATGCGAAGGGGCGTCACACAACCAGTCATCGGGAACTGCATCGGCTCCCTGGTGGTGGCCTGGTGATAGACAACCCCGGCATCAGGGCCCTTGGCCTTCATGCCGAGGGTGAGGGAGTCGAGGCCCTGTTCTCGGATGTCGAGGAGCTCGCGAGTGGCTGCCGGTTCAGAGATTGTTCCCACCGGACGGAGCCAGGCTGCGCCGTCCGGGCTGCCATCGACGCAGAGGTGCTGACCGAGGACCGTTGGCGCACCTATCTGCACTTCGTTGCCGAGCAAGAGGCAGCATCGGAACGATCCGAGCAGCGAGATCGCCAGGCGGGGGTCAGGCGTGAGGCGGCAGCCGCGCAACGTGCAAGGGAACAGCGCGACGGCGGGCCTGCCGATGTTGCCTTCAGGGGGGACAAGCGAGCGCAGTGAGCGAGGGGGCCTGCGAGCCTGGACGGTATACCTCCGAGCTGGCTGTATAATTCCGTACCTAGGTAGTAAGGATCTCGGAATGCATGAGCCGCAGGCACCAGGCCGTCGATGGTGGCAGTACAAGAGGACGTGGCTGATCGGTCTGCCTGCGGCACTGGTCCTCGGCGTGGTCGGGCTCTTCGTATGGGGCAGCCTCCAGCCCAAACCCGCGGGTTTCGCTCCGACCGACTCCGATCAGGCGGTCGCATCGTCGCAGGTCGCTGCGCCTTCCCAAGAGGCCGTACCGTCTGAAGAGACGGTGTCTCCTGAGGAGGCCGTAACGTCTGAGGAGTGGATTCGCTATACGGTGGATGCCAAGAGCAAGCAAGACTGGGTCTTGTTCGACTTCGATCAGGGTCGGGTGGTGGATGGCGATTTCACCGCCCCCGATTGGGACGTGGCGTTCAAGCGCACCAAGTTGCTCACGAATTCCGGTGTCACAAACCCCTCCGGTCCTGGCGGTGCATACGATCTGGGTGAGGTTCTGTTGGAGGATGCAATGCCGCCCGAGTCGGTTGTCTTCGTTGTCGATATCCTCGGTGGCGAGGATGAGGACGAACCGGAGAATCCCGCTATCGGCGGCTGGTACAAGTATTCATTCATCAAACACGTCGTGAGCGTCAAGCCCAACACATATCTCGTGCGCACAGGAGAGGACAGCGATGCGCTGGTCCAGTTCGATTCCTACTACTGCGAAGATGAGGAAGCCGCCTGTATCACCTTCCGATATCGGCTGATTCCTCGAGTTGCCGACGCGTCCTCAGACGCTTCTTCATAGGCCCGGCGATCGGGCCGGCGCGCTCGAATCCTGTCGTCTCTACCACACAGGACAGAGCCGCGGTATCTGAAGGTACGTCTGCCTCCAAGATCTCGACTTCCGAGAACCTATCCCCAGCGGCTGACTGTGTCGATCTCGATCTCGCAGTTGACCCGTACCTCGCCGGGTTTCGCGAACTGATAGCTCTCGTGGCCCATGTACTTATTGGCGAGTTTGTCGATGAGCCACGTTCCATCGGTTTCCATCTTCGTGACTCGGCCTCGCATCACGAAGTTCGTGCGCTGTGTGTGTGGCGGCGTGAACGAGAGCGCCACACGGGGGTCGCGTTCGATGTTTCGCGGCTTGACGCGACCCACCGCGGTCGAGAACAACACCTTATCGCCATCTCTCCCGATCCATACCACGGACACGTGCGGTGACCCATCAGGCATCAAGGTGGCCAGGTGCACGAACACCTTCTCGTCGAGTGCATTCTTGATCTCTGTCGATAGCTCCATGTTGCCTCCTCAGTTTGGGCAAGACTATCGGAGAAGCGGGAGACAGCCCACAGCCCACAGCCCACAGCCCACAGCCCACAGCCCACAGCCCACAGCCGGATCGCGCCTAGCCTCCGAGCATGGATTCAGGATTGAACGGCGCGATGGTCCTCGTTACCGGCGGTGCGGGTGGCATCGGCACCGAGATCGTCCGTGCCTTCGCTCGGGAGGGTGCGCGGGTAGCAGTGCACTATCACACGAGCTCTGACGAGGCGAAGGTTCTTGCCGATGAGGTCGGGGGCGTCGCTATCGGCGCGGATCTGACGAGGGAGGACCAGGCCGGTGCCCTCATACCGACGGCAGTCGATGTGATGGGTGGGCTCAACATCTGTATCGCGAACGCCGGGTGGTATCCGCTAGACGATCAGCCCGTGTGGGATATACCTCTCGAGAGATGGCGCGCAGTGATGGACCGCAACCTCACGGCGACCTTCCTCACAGCAAAGGGCTTCCTACGCCACGCAGCTTCCACGCTTCGTGGGTCACTGGTGATGGTCGGGTCCACCGCCGGCCAATTCGGTGAGGCAGGCCACGCCGACTACGCGGCAGCGAAGGGAGCGATCATGTCCGGCCTCCTGCTCTCCCTCAAGAACGAGGCTGCTCGCATCGGAGATGGGGTCCGCGTCAATGCCGTAGCTCCGGGGTGGACCGTCACGCCGAAACGTGCAGCGGCCGGTATCGACCCGGAGCACGTCGAATCGGCGACAGCCACGATGTCGAGGAAGCAGCTGGCAACGCCCGGTGATGTCGCGCTACAAGTGGTCGTTCTGGCATCCGATGTGTTGTCACCGCACCAGACCGGACAGATCGTGACGGTGGCCGGAGGGATGGAGGGCAGGCTGATCCCCTGATCGAAGTCGAGCGCCTCGAGGCCGTGCTCGCCGACGCGGTACGGGTGCCGACACGGATCGGCGGCACCTGAAGGCGGGACCTTCTATTGGCTTGGGAACGGTTCGCCGGCGAGGAACGCGTCGATCACCGCTTGTGTGCTGTCGACCGGGACCACATAGGCACGACCGTCACTGCCTTTGAAATTCTTGACAGGCAGGGTCATGCTGTCGATGCCTCTCGACCCGAGTGTCAAGGCGTCCTTGGCGAGCGCAGCCATCAGACCGATGGTGAGACCCTCGTCCGCTGTGATCTGGTCGGCGAAGGTCGGGAGGAACGCAGGGAGATTGAATGCGCTCGACGGCGATGTGATCTGGCCGAACAACGCGATGAGTATCTCTTGCTGGCGTCCCGTCCGCGCGATGTCCCCACCGCCCGAGCCCTGCCAGGAACCGTTCTTGAGAATCTCATAGTGGCGGGATCTGGCGTACGCGACCGCCTCCTCGCCATTGAGCGTGTGGCGACCCGCGTCGACGGTGAACCCCGACTTCTTGTCGCGGCCCGGATATGTGAAGTCGAGCTCTACGCCACCGAGTGAGTCAACGATCGCACCCACACCCGCGAAGTCGATCTCGACGTAGTGTTGGATCGGGATCCCGGTTTCGGCCTGGACGGTTTGAATGAGGAGGTCTGGCCCACCGAGTACGTACGACGCGTTGACACGGTTGGTTCCGCTGCCGGGAATGTTCGACTTGAGATCCCGCGGGATCGACAGCAACTGGATGCCCTGGCCCGGAACGAGGTGGGCGACCATGATCACGTCGGTTCGGCGGCCTGCGAACTTGCCGTAATAGTCCTTCCAATCGTCCGGGAGGGTGGAACGGTCGTCGACGCCGACGATGAGGAAGTTGATTGGCTCACCGGCAGCTACTGCCACAGAGTTGAGAGACGGGAGATCCGAGGCTTCGATCCGGTCGATCTTGCCCTCGGCGTACTGAACGTACGCATACCCGGCGAAGACGGTGATCACGAGGAGACCGAGAAGTCCCAAGACCAGTTTCTGTGCAAGACTCCAGCGGCGTTTAGGTGGCTCTTGAGGCGCCTGAGGGGCTTGTTGCACGCGCGGAATCTCCGGGAACGTTTCAGTGACGCTTGACATGATACGGCGAGGTTAGGTTCCGACCCCGGGTATTCGTTTGGAGACGGGCCTCACGAAACGTGCACCATCGCACGCTTGACGGGCTGAGAGGGGACGGTCGCGGTCCTCCAACGGCTATGTACCATGCCCGGCATGCACCTATCCCTTGAGTACTGCTCCACCTGAGGCTATGGCGACCGTGCCGTGAGCATGGTTCAGGCGATACTCGGCAAGTTCGAGCACTACATCGATGACGTCACAGTGATTCCGTCGAAAGGTGGTGTGTTCGAGGTCAAGGTGGGCGACCAACTCGTGTTCTCGAAGAAGGAACTCGGCCGCCACGCGACCATCGACGAGGTTCTCGAATCGGTGGATGCGATCGTTGGGCCCGTCCCTGAGGTCGAGAGTTCCTGACGGTTCGGTAAACGGACTGTGGCGGTACCTTCCACTCGATGCCCACCGGTCGTTCAAACGCTGTTCTCGTGTCCCAACTCCTGTCCCACGACGGGCCGCACGGGCGCGTCGCAGATGACTTCGTGCGATCGGTGTGTGCAGGCTGTGGAGCGGCGCTTGCCCACAATCCACGCTATGGCGAATGGGGCGCATTCTGCGCCCATTGTTGGCCGGACGGCCGCACCGCGTAGAGAGTTCACAGCCCCTCCGTTCTTGCGTAGATGAGGGCCGCGCTAGTCCACCCAGGTCGGAAGCGAACGGTCGACCTCTACCGGTGATCCATCCACGTAGGTATCGAGGATCTCTGCGCCGTGAATCTCGTCAGCGGTTGCCGTCGTCGGATCGACGTCGATGATCACAAGATCGGCGGGGGAACCTACCGATAGTGGAGACTGCTCGCGTAGTGCCCGCGCCGATCCAGATGTGAACAGGTCGAGCGTTTCGAGACCCGACAGTCGCTCTGTCGGGTTGATCCCGTAGCGGTCCATGGCTGCTGCCATTCCCCACAGCGGGTGAGGAGGCTCGACGGGACAATCCGAGGATCCGGCCATCGGTATTCCTGCCGTCCGCAGCGAGCGGAACGGGTAGATCCACGGCATACGATCGGCGCCGATGCGCGACTCGATCCATTCCGATTCGGAGGCAATGAACGCGGGCTGGACGGAAGCGGTGACTCCCATGCGCGCGAACCGATCGATCTGTGTTGGGTCGATCACCGACACGTGCTCCATGCGGAGGTCCGCGGGGTCTGCTCCCTCTGCGAGCAGCGTGTCGAAGACGTCGAGCACTCCATCGACAGCGCGGTCTCCGATGGCGTGGATCGCGACCATGCCACCGAGACGCAGGCTGTGTTGTGCGACGACGGTGTCAGCGGGTGTCAGACGGAACGTGCCCGTTGTGTCGGCGTCCGCGAACGGTCGGAACATAGCGGCGGTGTGACCGCCGAGGCTTCCGTCCGAGAACCGCTTCACACCAAGCCACCTCAGACGGTGTCCTGCTCTGGTGATGACCTCGGCAGCCGATTCGAGATGCTCCGGTGTGTCTGCGACCACGAGGCCGTGCACCTTGATCGGGAGACTCCCGGCGACCTCCCGCCACAGGTCGACCTCGGCCTCGAGGTTGTCCGACGGTGCCTCGCCGTAGCCGATCACCGCACCGACCGATGTGAGGCCAAGACCGGCCAGCCGACGGAGCATGTCTATGAGCTCCTCACCTGTGACGTGTCCACCTCGTGCGAGTGCGCCGGCGATCAAGCCTGCGGCCGTCTCT
>BTQS01000035.1:0-13880 GCA_036985995.1 Acidimicrobiia bacterium | reverse complement strand
ACCTGTCTCGATGAGATCCGCCGGCGGGGTCGTCGCCCCGAAACACCAACAGCATCCATGCCTGAAAGCGTGGATGCCTATGCCGAAGTCCAGACGCCGGGACTGGACCCTGATCTCGAGAATGCCCTGTCTCAACTCACCGAGAGACAGCGAAGCCTGCTCGCTCTCCGCCATGTCGTCGGGCTTTCCGGCTCCGAAACTGCCGAGATCATGGGGATGAGCCGTGCCGCAGCCTATGCGGCAACCGCTCGAGCCGAGAAGCAACTTCGCAAGCTTCTCGAGAGCGTCGAATCTGTGCGCCCGGTGGCGTCTCATCCAACGAAGAACACGGAGAAACTGTTATGAGTCGCCTCGCAGGGGACACAACCCAGAGAATGTGCGAAGCGTTCACGATCGAAATGAATGACGCTACGAAAGAAGCGCACCGTGCGTCAATGGGCGATGTTCTCAGCGCAATTGGCGCCAGTGCTCCAACTGTGCGTGCGCCCTGGTGGCGCGCACGGGTGCCGGCTCTCGTAGCGGCCGTGCTGGTGGTGCTGCCCGTAGGAACCGCGATCGCGTCCGAAAGTGCAGTACCCGGTGATCTGCTCTATCCGGTAAAGCGCTTTGTCGAGCCCGTCCGGTCGGTTGTCGACTCGGACGTGGTCGCCCAGCACCGTGTCGACGAGCTCGCGCACCTCATGGACATCCCCACGCAAGCCGAAAGGCTGACCGATGCGGTTGAAGACGCAAGGGACGCAGTCCGAGATCTCCCCATCGACCACCGCCTCCGCACCGACTTCGACCGACTCACCGACCGCGCAACCGACGCCGCACAGGTCACCGTTCCCTCGTCCGAGGAAGAGGATTCGGACCATCCGGTGACCGATACGAATACCGATCGGCCTGCGGAGGAAGAACCGGTCGATCGACCGCACGAAACCGATACGTTGGTTGACCCCCCGCCAGACGACGCACCGGCGGACACCCACCAGCGACATGACCGCTCTGATCCCCGCACCGACGAGTCACCGCCGGTGCGGGACGCCCCGCCAAGGGACGGATGACCGGTCCCCACATACAAGTCGGCGATTCAGTTCCGGGACATCATCACGACGCTCCCGTGAATAATCGGGGCTAGTGGATGCGGCGGTCGTGGCCGGCCCACTCCTTGTCGCGCAGAACGTACTTCTGGATCTTGCCCGTCGACGTCTTCGGCAGCTTGGCCACGATGTCGACGACGTCGGGCGCCTTGAAGTGTGCGAGACGACCGCGAACGTGGTCGATGATCTCGGCACCGGTGGCATCCTGGCCGTCCTTGCATACCACGAACGCCTTCGGACGCTCGCCCCACTTGTCATGCGGCACCGCCACGACGGCACACTCGAGGACCGACGGATGGGAAGCGATCGCCCGTTCGACCTCGATCGTCGAGATGTTCTCGCCACCTGAGATGATGATGTCCTTGGATCGGTCCCGCAGGTCGATGTAGTTGTCTGGATGCCATACGGCCACATCCCCCGAGTGGAACGCGCCATCCTGGAACGCCTCAGCGGTTCCTTCGGGGTTGGCGAAGTACCCCTTCATGACGTTGTTGCCGCGCATGACGACCTCACCGAGGGTCTCGGCGTCCTTAGGCACGTCACGCATGTCGTCGTCCACGACGCGGGTCGGGTCGGCGATGATGTACGACACGCCCTGACGTGAAAGGAACCCGGCACGTTCTGCAACATCGAGGTTGTCCACGCCCGGTTGGAGTTCACACACCGTGTGCGGACCGTAGGTTTCTGTGAGCCCGTAGACGTGGACGATGGTGGCGCCGAGTCCCTCCATCGCTTCGATGATCGTCGGGCTCGGAGGAGCGCCAGCGATCGTGATCGTGACCGGCTGGGGGAACGCATGAGCTTCGGGGGCGTTCGCGAGACCGATCAGCACGGTCGGTGCCGCGTTGAAGTGGGTCACGCCCTCACTGTCGACGAGGGACCAGATCTCTCGCGGGTCGACCTGACGGAGGCACACGTGGGTACCGCCGATCGCTGTGACGCCCCACGTCGTGCACCACCCGTTGCAGTGGAACATCGGAAGTGTCCACAGGTAGACCGAGTCGAGCGAGTGCTTCGAGTGGATGATCTCGCCGAGTGCGTTGAGGTAGGCGCCGCGGTGCGTGTACATCACGCCTTTGGGCTGCCCTGTCGTGCCCGACGTGTAGTTTATCGAGATCGTCCGTTCCTCATCGTCGACCGTCCACGCCAACGGATCGTCCGAGCCGCGGGAGACGAGATCGTCGTACGGTGTCGTCGCGTACGCCGGATCCGTTCCGGTCTCATCGATCGAGACGACCTCGGTGACCGTTGCAAGGTCACCGATGATGGACGCGAGTGGCGCGAGCAGTTCGGTGTCGCCGATGAGCATCTTGGCACCCGAGTGGTCGAGGATGGCCCGGATCTCCTCTGGAGAGAGTTTCGTGTTGATGGCAACGAGAACCCCGCTGATGAGCGGTACTGCGAAGTGGGCGATGAGCATCTCGGGGACGTTCGGGCACAGGTACGCGACCCTGTCTCCCCCGCTGATGCCCGACGCGGTCAGGGCGTGGCCAACGCGCGTCGCATGCGCTGCCATCTCTGCATAGGTGATCGCTCTGTCACCGTGAACGATCGCGGTCTTGTCCGGCCATACGATCGCCGACCGCTCGAGGAAAGAGAGCGGGGTCAGCTCGGACCGGTATACGGGGCTTATCGCTCGCTCCATTGCGGTTCGCGTTTCTCCAGGAAGGCACCCATGCCTTCTTGAGCATCGTCGTTCGCTGCGTTGGCTGCCATCACGGGCGTCGCCACGGCGTACGCTGCATCCTCGCTCATCTCGGCTTGTGCGTAGTAGGTGCACTTGCCGAGGGCGATCGTGTTCTTCGAGTAGCGAAGGATCTTGTTCGCCATCTCCGTGACGGCGTCGTCGAGCTCCTCGGTGGGAACGGCCTCGTTGATGAGTCCCCAATCGACGGCGGTTGCAGCGTCGATCGGCTCTCCCGTGAGCAGCATCTGCATCGCCCGTTTGTGGCCGACAGCCCTACTGACGGGCACCATCGGTGTGTGGCAGAACAGTCCGATCTTGACTCCGGGAGTGGCGAACCAGGCGGTATCGGCAGCGATGACGAGGTCACAGCTCGCGACGAGCTGGCATCCTGCGGCCGTGGCAACGCCCTGCACCTTCGCGATCACCGGCTGGCGCAGGTCGCGAACGGCTTTCATCATCCGACCGCAAGTCTCGAAGAGTTCGGTGTAGTAGTCGTCGGGGCGTTCCATCATCTCGGCGATGTCGTGGCCTGCGGAGAACACGTTGCCTTCGGCAGCCATGACGACGACGCCGACGTTCCCCGGGATCTCGTCGAGCGTTTCGATCACCGACTTCATGAAGTCGAGGCCGAGCGCGTTGCGTTTCTCGGGACGCGCGAGCGTGACCGTTGCGATGGGTCCGTCGATCTCAAGACGGACATGGTCGAACGTCATAGTGTCTCTCCTGGGGCGATCTTCGTACCTTCTCGAGGCCCACCATCGGCGGTACCCGCGACGACAGTCACCATACCATTGCCGGATCTGGGCCACCGAGGCGCATGGCTGGATCGCGACCTATCATCCACGGGACGGCGATGGGGCTCGCCACAATCGCCACACGGCTGATGGCTCCTGCAAACTGCGACCCTGTGGACGGATTCATGCCCGATTCAGCGACTCATCGTCGGCCGTCGTTCGGCAGGCAGAGGTTGACCCGATGGGCTGGACCAATCGCCATCCTGGCGGGTGGTTTCGTCGGCTCGGCTGCACGGTACCTGGTGATCTCCACCGTCCCCAACTCTCCCAGCGGGTTCCCTACGGCGGTACTCACCCTCAACCTCGTTGGCGCCCTCGCCCTCGGGTTCTTCCTCGCCAGGAGGGAGCGCTCGACAGGCTCTCTGTCGTCTCTCAGGTTCTGGGCGATCGGCGTCCTTGGTTCCTTCACGACGTTCTCGGCGCTCAGCATCGAGGTTGTCGCGCTCATCGACGGTGGTGATGCCGCTATCGCTTTCGTGTACGTCGTTGTCTCGATGATCGGCGGACTCTTTGCAGCGGTTTTTGGACTGCGGGCAGGGAGCGTCGGGCGATGACGCTGCTGATCATCGCCGTCGCGGGGTCGGTCGGTGCGCTTGCGCGGTACGGCGTATCCGGAGTCGCTCAGCGACGCACCGGATCACAGATGCCGATCGGCACCGCCGTCGTCAACGTCGTCGGCGCATTCGTCCTCGGGCTCGTGTTCGGGGTGGGGTCCTCATCGTCGATCTCGATTGCCGTCGTCGGCTTCACCGGCGGCTTCACGACCTTCTCGACGTGGATGGTCGAGACTGTTCGACTCGGCCTCCTTCCAACGCCGACGCTGAGATCTATGCTGAACCTCGTGGTCGTACCGACGGCGGGTGTGATGTTCGCAGCGTTCGGATACTTCCTGACCGGCTGAGGAGGACGCACCATGCAACACGAGGCCGACAACCGACTTCTCCGGATCTTCATCGGAGAGTCCGACACGTACGACGGCAAGCCGCTCTACATGGCGATCGTCGAGGCGCTTCGGCGGGAAGGGCTCGCCGGTGTCACCGTCGTTCGCGGTATCGAGGGCTTCGGTAAGTCGAGCCGGCTCCACACGGCCCACATTCTGCGTTTGTCCGAGGATCTTCCCATCATCATCGAGTGCGTCGACACAGCGGAGAAGGTCGAAGCGATCCTTCCGGCGCTCGATGACATGATCGGTGATGGGCTCGTGACACTCGAACGTGTCGAGGTTCGCGTGTACAGGGCGAACGGGTCGTAAGGCCCGATCGCGCACGCGTACGATGGGTCTCCCAGCCAGTGGAGATCCTTTGTGGACCCGACACGCCGCGATTCCGTGACGGGAGCACACTCGTGATGGATCCATCGACGATGGCTGCCGTCGTGCGAGCGAGGGAGCTCCACGCTGAGATGCCGGTTGTCGACGGCCACAACGACCTGCCGTAGGCCATCCGTGTCCGGGCCGGGGGAGACCTGTCGCTTGTCGACCCCTCACGTGACCTTCCCGGTAATCACCCCGATGGTCCACGGCTTCGTGCAGGCGGTGTCGGTGCACAGATCTGGTCGGTGTTCGTGCCGTCGTGGCAGCGGGAACCGTTCAGATCGGTGATGGATCAGATCGAACTCGTGGTACCGACGGTCACTTCGTTCGTGGTGTACCGAGACCGGAAGTCATCGAGCGTGATGCTCACCGCGGCCTCCTCGCGACGAATCGGGCGTCGTGATGATCGTCCTTCCACCCCTCGTCGTATGCGACGAGCTCGATGCCGCGGATTAGATCAGGGAGCTCGCCGGTCTCGAGCAGGTAGGGGAGTGGAGGCCTCGGGTTGCGTTCCAGGTTGCGGATGGTCGCAAGGGATCCGATGAGGATGCCACCGGGCGCGAGGGCTCTCGCAATTGCGGCGAAGACGTCCCGATCGAGATAGTGGAATAGGGCGATGAGGTTCCATGGGCCGTCGGGGAGGGGATCCACGGTCAGATCGACCAGCAGAGTGTTGACCTGGAGGCCATCGTCTCCCGCTCGCACGGACGCTTTTGCGAGGGCGACGTCCGAGACGTCGGCGATCGTGACGGTCCAGCCGCGCTGCGCGAGCCAGATGGCGTTGCGCCCCGTACCACCGGCAACGTCGAGCGCGGCACCAACCGAGGGGAGGAGTGCCTCGTTGGCAACGAGCCACGGTGATGGCTCGACCGGCCACGACTGCTCGCCGTATCGGGTGTTCCAGTGGTCGCGGTCGCGACCCGGATTGGTGGACATCTCACCATCGTATATGGACGTTGTTGGTGCAATCGACACCAATAGGTTCGAAGTCACCCGCGGAGCGACTGTGTTTCCGCCAGCTGAGGAACGCTTTTAACCCGATCGCCGAGCCGGGTCTTGCCGGCCGATCACGTCGGCGCCGTAATCAGTTCGAAGCGCAAGATCGACGCAGCAGCGTCGCGATTCACGGCGATGGGAAACCTCCCATGGAGTACCACTGAGGAGGAACTCAGCCAGATGTTCACCGAGTTGGGCGACGTTCAGTCTGTCGCACTCATCACCGACCGCGAGACGGGCCGTTCACGCGGTTTCGGATTCGTCGAGCTCGACGATGAGGGCTCACAGAAGGCCATCTCCGAGCTGAACGGCAAGGACATGGGCGGACGTGCTCTTCGTGTCAACGAAGCACAGGACAAGCCACGCCGCTCCGGTGGCCGCTCCGGTGGCGGACGCTGGTGGCGGACGCTGGTGGCGGCCCGTCCAACCACCGACTATTGAAGAAGGGCCCCTGCAAGGGGGCCCTTCTCGCGTTGGTCTTTCGTGTGGCTCAGCGTCGGGCGAGCTGAGGTTTGGAGAAATTGGTCTTGAGGGCGCGCCCGCCGAGCTTGGAACCGTCGAGGGCATGGATCGCCTTCTTGGCTGCGGGCTTCGGCATGTCGATCAAGCCGTACCCCTTTGAGCGGCCCCTGCGATCCATCGCGACGGCTGCGCGCTGGACCTTGCCATAGCGGCTGAAGAGTCTGCGGATGTCGACGTGGCCGATACCGAGGGGTACGGATTTCGAAGCGATGTCTCTCGGTCCTTTGAGGTTCCTTGGATTCGCATTGGTTGCGAGCCAAATCGGCGATCTCGCGACGTTGCTCAGAATCTTCTCGGTAGTTATCCGTGATCGAAGGACCCCAAGAAACCTTGGCTCGTGCGATATCTGCAGGCCGCGTGTGTGGACATAGAGACAGGCTATTGATATCATCAATATCGCTCAACTGAAGTTTGCAGAGATACCTGGAAGACCATGAGTTCGAGAGCGCGGAAGCCACAACATCCAAGGCCTGCTGTTGGTGTCGTCGTGATCGAGAGGGATCGGCTGCTATTGATCCAGCGTGCACATGACCCCTACCGAGGTCATTGGGCAGTCCCTGGCGGGAAGGTGGAGTGGGGAGAGAGCCTGGCGGTCGCCGCGGCACGCGAGGCTGAAGAGGAGACGGGTCTCATTGTCGCTGTCGGTGACGTGTGTTGGGTGGGGGAAACATTGAGCCCTCGTGGTGCCGTACCTGCTCATC
The DNA here is from genome assembly GCA_036985995.1 of Acidimicrobiia bacterium. Lineage (GTDB taxonomy): Bacteria > Actinomycetota > Acidimicrobiia > Spongiisociales > UBA5794 > JAMBLL01. The sequence continues at coordinate 6,786 of BTQS01000035.1, read as the reverse complement.
ACAACGTCCTCATCGACTTCAACGCAACGGTTGTTGGTGGGACACTGGCACCCGGGAGCGACGCCGACGATGCAGTCTTTGTGCCGATCGTCGAGGCTCGACAGCTTCCGCTCACACCAACGATGCACGAGCTTCTCGACACGCTTGATCCGCCGCCCACATATGACGCGGTGTCAGGTCGCGGTCGTGTCCCGCTTCAAAGACAATTCAAGGAGAACGCATGACAGCCGAGAACCCCGTCCCGTCCGATCTGGAGATAGCCCAGGCGGCCGTGATTCGTCCGATCATTGAAATCGCAGAGAGCGTCGGCATAGGATCCGAGCATCTGATCCTGTTCGGATCTCAGAAGGCGAAAGTACACCTGGACATCCTGCCGGAACTGGCAGATCGACCGTCGGGTAAGTACGTCGATGTCACAGCAATCACGCCGACGCCCCTCGGCGAGGGCAAGACGACGATCTCCATCGGCCTGGTGCAGGGGCTGGGTGTCCTTGGGCACAATGCGATTGTGTCGATCCGGCAACCCAGCATGGGACCCACATTCGGGATCAAGGGTGGTGCTGCGGGGGGCGGCTACAGCCAGATTGTTCCGATGGAGGACTTCAATCTCCATCTCACCGGCGACATTCACGCGGTCTCGATCGCACACAATCTCGTATCCGCTGCGATCGACGCACGCCGGTATCACGAGCGTCGTCTCAATGACGAGATGCTTGACCAGCTCGGACTGAAGCGGTTGGACATCAATCTCTACGACGTTACATGGAGACGGGTGGTTGACGTCAACGACAGGTCGCTGCGAAATATCATTGTTGGTCTCGGTGGCCAGATCGATGGTCGCCCCCGAGAGGATGGGTTCGACATCGCTGTCGCTAGTGAGCTGATGGCGATTCTCGCACTCGTCGACGGCGACAATTACGCGTCCGCAGTTCGCAACCTGCGCGAGCGCTGTTCTCGGATCGTGATTGGTCCGAATCGGTCCGGCGAGCCTGTCACGCTCGAGGATCTCGACGTTGCCGGCGCGGTCACCGTGCTCATGAAGGATGCGCTTCATCCCAATCTGATGCAGACATTGGAGGGCCAGCCAGCATTTGTTCACGCCGGGCCATTCGCCAACATCGCCCACGGTAACTCGTCGATCCTGGCCGACCGTATGGCCCTTCGGCTCGGAGATTACGTAGTGACCGAATCGGGGTTCGGTGCCGATATCGGGATGGAGAAATTCTTCGACATCAAGTGCCGGCTTTCAGGACTGGAACCCGACTGCTTGGTATTGGTGGCCACTGTGCGTGCCCTCAAGACCCACGGCGGCGGTCCGAAGGTTGTTCCAGGCAAGCCTTTGGACAAGGTCTACCTCGAGGAGAACCTGTCACTTCTGCAAGCGGGCATGTGCAACCTGGAGGTCCACATCGCGAATGCTCACAAGTTCGGGGTTCCCGTCGTGGTCGCTGTGAACACGTTCAGCACCGACACCGCCGCGGAGATCGACCTCATAAAGCGAATGGCGATCGAGGCGGGAGCATTCGCAGCCGTCGTCGCAGACCCTTGGGGCGGTGGTGGCCCAGGATGTACTGATCTGGCCGAGGCCGTCGTGGCAGCGTGTGATGAGGAATCAGATTTCGCATTCCTCTATCCGCTCAATCAGAGCATCGAAGACAAGATCTCGACTGTCGCGACCGAGATATATCGCGCTTCCAGCGTTGAGTTCAGCGCGAAAGCGAAGAAGCAGATAGCCAGCTATGAGAAGAATGGCTTCGGCTACTTGCCGATCTGTATGGCCAAGACGCACCTCAGTCTCAGCCATGATCCTGCTCTCAAGGGCGCGCCGACTGGTTACGTCATGCCTGTGCGGGAAGTTCGTGCGTCGGTAGGTGCGGGGTTCATCTATCCAATAGTCGGAGCAATGAGGACCATGCCGGGACTGGGCACCAAGCCGGCGTTCATGAACGTTGATGTCGACGAGAAGGGGAACGTCGTCGGACTCTTCTAGGGGTCTGGACGGATCTGGAGAACGACTGAGAGGGCGAGGAGCGGAGAGGCTATGCACGCACTATTCGGCGGCCGCTGCAGCGGTTGTGGTGCGGTACGAACAGCGTCAGGCTGTGATCGTCGGCATCGGCCCCGTCGGTTAGGTTTCTGAGTGGACATTCTCCTCGCCACGGTGGCAGCAGTCTTCTTTGCGGCTGGCAGCGTAACGGCCAAGCGGGGCATGCAGAACACCAGTGTTATCGCCGCACTCATGATCGTCTCTGGTGTGGCCGCAGTCATCCTGGGCATCGTCGTGGCCTTCGACCCACCGCATGGAGTCACGCTCACAGCCGTAGTCCTATTCGCGGTTGCCGGTCTGGCAGGAGATGGTATCGGCCGTTTCTCCTTGCTGGGTGCCGTGGATCGATTGGGGCCTTCAACCGCGATACCGATTCAGACCGCCACCTACCCCCTGATCGCGGTGACGGGCGGCATCGTGGTTCTCTCCGAAGAAGTGAGCATTCTCCAGGGCGCGGGCGCCTTCACTATCGTCGCAGGAATTTGGATTCTGCTGGGATCGCATATGGGTGTACCTGTGGCTGATGATGTGGTGGAGCCCGAACGCAAGGTTCGTCGTTTCTCGGTGTTGGTCTTGCCCGTGATTGCAGGCGTGGGCTTTGCCGTGGCCGATCTGTTTCGAAAGCTCGGTCTGGGCGAGACTCCAGACCCGGCATTTGGAGCTCTGGTGGCGGTGACTTCGATGCTGCTGATGACGGCGGTGTTCGTTGGCTCCGTACCGAAGATGCGCAGCCAGATCCGGGTTGGACCGGGTTGGGGCTGGCTCGTCGTTGCCGGGGCGAGTATTGCTGCAGCTCTGTTGGCCCTGTTCGAGGCTCTCGACGGAGGATCCGTCTCCGTCGTTGGACCCATCATCGCTGCTCAACCCCTTGCCGTTGTGGGCCTCTCTTGGGCGCTCTTGCACAACATCGAACGGGTCACACCTCGGATGGTCGCAGGTGCAGCGCTTGTCGTTGTGGGCGTAGTCCTCATCGCAGCAGGCACATGACCGACGGATTTCCGCGCTCAATTGGCTAGGTTGATTGGGGAATGTCGGCGCCAGAGCAATGTGCGACTGGACTCTGTCGGCGGCGAATCGAGAACTGATGTGCCGTACGTCAGCCCAGTCGAGGACGCCACTAGTATATTGATCACGGCAATGGTCGCGTGCGACCCGGAGGCTGCCATGACCGCGACGATCCACCCACCACAAGTTCGGAATGGTGTAGGTGAATCCCCGCTGCGACCGGATGGACCGGCGAAGGCAACGGGGAGCTTTGCCTTCGCTTCGGATCTCTCTGCCGACGGCATGCTCTGGGGAGCCATACGCCGATCAGATCATGCTCACGCCCGCCTGCTGAGCATCGACATCGCACCTGCGCTCGCAATGCAGGGGGTACATGCTGTAGTCACTCAGGAAGACGTGGTGGGCCGTCGCGTGTTCGGAGTGTTGACTCCGGATCAACCGGTGTTTGCAGAGGGCTTTGTCCGGTTCTGGGGCGAGCCGATAGCGGCGGTGGCCGCGGACGACCGCGAGACAGCACAACGCGCTGCAGCAGCGATCATTGTCGATTTGGAGGAGCTCGAACCACTCACGGATCCAGAGGAAGCGGACCGTCTCGATTCGGTATTCGACCGGATGCGCGTTCGGCGAGGAGACCAATCGCTGCGAGGTGAAGTAGTGGTCGAAGGTTTCTACGAAATGGGACAACAGGATCAGGCACCACTTGGGAAGGAGGCTGGGCTCGCGATCCCGGATGGCCTGGGGGGTGTCGACCTTTGGGCCACAAGTCAGTGGATCCATTCTGACCACGATCAAATCGTGGCGAGCCTCGGCTTGGCGGCCGACCAGGTGCGATGCCACCCATCGGGAATGGGTGGTGCCTTCGGCGCTCGAGAGGACGTGAGTCTCCACATCCAGCTGTGCTTGTTGGCGTTGCGCGCCAACCGTCCGGTCAAGATGGACATGGATCGCTCACAGTCTTTCGTGTCCCATGTACATAGGCATCCCGCCCGCATGTGGTACAGGCACGAGGCGGACCGAACAGGCAGACTCGTTCGCATCGAAGCGCGAATCATTTTGGACGGTGGCGCATACGTGTCGACTACACCTCAGGTGGTGATGAATGTCGCTCTTTTTGGTGTCGGACCGTACGCCGTCGAGAGCGTAGCCATCGATGCCGTCGGGGTCAGGACGAACAACCCGCCGGCTGGAGCTATGCGTGGATTCGGCAACGTCCAAGCGAGCTTCGCGGCTGAGTTGCAGATGACTCGGCTGGCTGCCGAGCTGGGCTTGGACCAACTCGAACTGAGGCGAATGAATGCCCTGGAGCACGGGGATCTGATGTCAACAACCGGCCAGCTGATCGAAGGGTCTCTCCCCACCGCTGCAGTCATAGACGCGCTGGCGAGTATTCCGCTGCCGGACACGGCAGTGGAAGACGATCCTCGGTCTCGTCCGGGGGGAACCGGGCTCACGACCGACGCGCGCCACGTGTGCCGCGGAATCGGCTATGCGGTGTCGATCAAGAATCTCGCCTTCGCCTCGGGTTACGACGACTACGCCGAAGCTCGCGTGGTGCTGACGGACTCGGGTATAGAAGTCCACACAGCGGCAGTGGAAGTTGGTCAAGGACTCGTGACGGTCTGCCAGCAACTTGCCCGTACGGCGACCGGAATCGAACAGGTTGCCGTCGTTTGGACCGACACTTCACAGATCGGCTCCGCCGGCTCGACGTCGGCTTCCCGCCAGACACAGATGACCGGAGGTGCCGTTTTCGAGGCATCTGAAGCCTTACGAGCCGAGGTTCTCGAGCGGTTCGGCGGGGACGATTTGACGGATGCCGGCGTATGGCGTGGCGGCAATCTTGTGGCCTCGCTGAACGAAATCTGTGCTGAAGGTCCGGTCGAGCACCAGGTGAGATTTCACCACCCCGAGACGACCACTGTCGACGAGAACGGGCAGGGTAGCCCATTTGTCGATTTTGCGATCGCAGCGCACCGGGCGGTCGTCGATGTAGATCCGGACCTGGGGCTTGTCCGCGTTGTTCAGGTAGATACCGCCCAGGACGTCGGCAAGGTTCTGAATCCTGTTGCCCTTCGCGGCCAGCTCGAAGGCGGTATTCTCCAGGGTGTCGGTCTCGCCGTCATGGAGGAGCTCATCATCGATGAGGGTCGGATTCTCAACGCGAGCTTCACAGACTATCTGCTCCCGACGTTCGGCGACGCACCCAACATCGATTTCCGACTCATCGAAGAGCCCTCGCACTGGGGTCCGCTCGGCGCCAAAGGAGTCGGAGAGCCACCCACGATCTCATCTACCCCGGCTGTCGTCGCGGCGATTGCTGATGCTATCGATCGACCGATCTCTCGCGCACCGGTCCGGCCACAGGACATCGTCGACGCCGTAACCGGCCGAGCAACCGATGGTTCGCTCCCTGAGTGAATCCAAAGACGTTCCCGATCTCGAAGCTCTTTCTCTGAACCGCCGGGGGAGTCGGTGCTCTTCTGTATGAGCCGGTGTTCTCGAGCCTTCAGTCGCGTCGAGATCCCTGTCATCAACCTTTCTGCCGAGCCAATCCTTCGAGACCACGCAGAATCGCTCCGTACCCGGTGCATCTGCAGACATTGCCCGAGAGGGACTCTCTGATGTCATTGACCGGGGGATGTGGTTCTTTGGCAAACATGTGTGCTGCAGCGACAACGAAGCCTGGAGTGCAGAAGCCACACTGAATCGCCCCTGCGTTGATGAGCGCCTGTTGCACCGCGTGCAACTCTGGCTCGTTCGACAGGCCTTCGACCGTGGTGATCTCGGAACCTCCACAATTAGCCGCCATCACCAGGCAGGACACGACCAGCGCGCCGTCGAGAATCACCGAGCAGGAGCCGCACTCTCCCTGCTCACACGCGTTCTTGGAACCTGGGAGTTGAAGCTCCTCGCGCAGGACCTCCAGCAGGCTCTCCGATCCAGCGACCACGGCGCTCGTCGGATCACCGTTGACTATCAGATTCACAATCATCGTGCCAGGCACCTTTCGAGCAAGCGGCGTGCCAATACTCCTGAAGCGTGTCGGCGGTAAGCCTCGGTGGATCGATGATCCGTGATCGGCTGCACCTCGAGTGAGACTGTTCGAGCGAACTCTTCGAGCACGGCAGTGGAAGGAGCAGCGTTCCCGGAGACGAGCGCCTCGGCCGATCGCGCTCGCAGCGGGGTCGGCGCCACCGAACCCAGGGCAACTCGTACCGATCCATCCTCGCTCCGCATCACACAGGCCGATACCATTGAGATCACCATGGCACTGCGCCGGCCGATCTTGGCGAATTCCTGGTTTGTCGGTATGTCGTTCGGCAGCTCTACGGCGACGATCAATTCGTCATCTCGTAGGGCATTCTGCTTGACGCCGATAAAGAACTCCGCCCAAGGAATTCGTCTCGTACCTCGTGCAGTCGAGAAGACCTCGATCTCGGCTCCAGCCGCCGTCAGCCACGGTAGACCGTCTCCTGCGGGACTCGAGGTCCCGATATTCCCACCGATCGTTCCCATCGAACGTATCTGCGGAGAACCAACCGACCGGGCCGCTTGGGCAAGAGCTCGATCGCTAGAGCCTTCGAGGCGGGCCCAGGTGACACATGCCCCGATGCGACGATCCTGATACTGAGTCAACTCTTCGATCCTGCGCAACCCGATTACGTGGGTCGGGGAGGCGTGCCCGGAGTTGATCTGAACCATGAGGTCAGTACCACCTGCGAGGATAGTCGCTC
>BTQS01000034.1:0-13883 GCA_036985995.1 Acidimicrobiia bacterium | reverse complement strand
AGGCCTACCGGGTGCCGAACTTCGGCGCGAACCATCGTTGATTGCGAGTCCCCGGGACAGAGGCGTCTGGCGCTGGTACGGCCCGCATATGAGCCGTATCAGCGCCAGACGCCTAGGTCACGGACCCCCTTCATCGACCTCGACGTAGGTCGGGCCACTATCGGCTGCCTCGACGAGACGTTCATCGGGGGTCATCACGTCAGAGAGACCGTCGCCGAAGGTGGATCGGCCTGAAAGGAGGTCGCTTCCGTGAGTGATGACACTCCTCCCGTACTTCCTGCGGAGCTCGTCGACGAATTCGTCCAACGCCTCGTACTCCAGCTCCTTTGGAGTCCCTCCCGTCGTCGCGTCATCGACACCGAGGGCGAGCTGCAGTGGCTCGTCGACACCCAGCCCGGATGTAGAGATCCCAAGCAACGAGGTCTCATGCTTCGGGTACTCCTCAAGCACCTTCTTCAACAGACCGCTCGCCACATCCACGATGGCCTGCGTCGATGCGGTCGGCGTCGGCATCGTTGCCGACCTCGTCACCGAGGAAAGGTCACCGAAGCGGACCCGAACCGTCACGGTCCTGGCGGACCGGTCCTTCTCCCGCAGACGTGCAGCCACCCTGTCGGTGAGGCGCTGGAGCACCGGTACGAGATCCTCGAGGGATCGTCGTTTCGACCGCATCGCGCTCTGAGCACCGACCGACTTCGCCTTCCGTATCGGCAGCACAGGCCTCGGATCCAGATTGTGCGCCAGCGCCCCGAGATGGCCGGCAGCACCGGAACCGATCATCGCAACGAGCGCATCGTCGGGTGTCTCGGCGATGTCCCCGATCGTCTTGAGACCAAGCTCGTTCAGCTTCCGCTTCGTCACGGGCCCGACACCCCACAGGTACGACACGGGGAGAGGGTGGAGGAACTCGAGTTCTTTGCCCGGCTCGACAACGATGACTCCGTCCGGCTTTGCCACCTGTGAAGCGATCTTCGAGAGGAACTTCCTCGCGCTCGCTCCAACGGACACGGCGAGGCCTGTTACAGAGCGCACATCGCTGCGGATCTTGTCGGCGATCTCTCCGGGTGACCCGAACAGGTGGATAGATCCGGTGATGTCGAGGAACGCCTCATCGATAGACAGGGGCTCAACCTGGGGTGTGTACGACTCGAAGATGGCGAACACCTTGCGCGAGTACCTCGGGTATGCACCGAAGGTACCGTCGACCTCGATCAACTTCGGGCACAGTGCGCGTGCGTCGACCATCCGCATCCCGCCCCGCACACCGAATTCACGCGCCTCGTATGTGCAGGACAACACGACGCCGGTCCCAACGGCAACGGGCTTCCCCTCGAGCGCCGGATCCTCGAGGACGGCAACCGCTGCGTAGAAGGCGTCGAGATCCGCATGCAGGATCCCAGCTATGTCCATGCCCCCATAGTGACACACACCTACGACACTTCAGGCGTCTGGCGTAGGAAACGGCATGATCGTGCCGAAATCTACGCCAGACGCCCAGGGACCGAAAGAGCCGACCGTTTCTGCTCGACGACGGTGAAAAGGTCGTCCGGACGGACCGGTTTCGCCAGGAAACCATCCATGCCGGCGTCATCGGCCCGGTCGATGCTGAGCTGGTCTGCAAACGCCGATACGCCGACGATGAAGGGGCGGCGGTCCGAACCGGTATGCATCTGACGGATCAGACGTGTCGCTTCGAGACCGTCCATGTCCGGCATCATGACATCCATGAGAACAACGTCGAACGAACTGCGCTCACTCGCTTCGACGGCTTCGCGTCCGTCACATGCGGTCGCCGCGGAATGGCCTCGCTGCTCCAACATTCGCGTCAACAAGAAACGATTCGTGGCACTGTCATCGACGACCAGCACATGGAGGCTCGGCCGACCCTCTCGGAGCCAGTGTCGTGTAACGAGTGTGGTGGTGTCCCCGGATTCTGTGAGCGCCATCGTCGACCTGATGACATCAACGAGATCACCCGAACCCAACGGCCTCGCCAGGTATCCTCTCACTCCGCGTTCACGACATCGGGCTGCGTCTCCTCGCTTACCGGATGCGACAACAACAACCACCGGGACCGACGCAGCGGTGATCTCATTGAAGCGGTCGCACACAGCGAATGAGTCCCGGGTCGAGTCGATCACTGCCAAAGCGGGCGTGACATTCTCGTCGTTGGCCGCTCCCATGGCGGCCGCCCATGCCTCCACACTCGATGCAGCCAGATGTGCGAATCCCGCTCCCTCAAGCGTTTCGATGATCGAACGCTGGGCGTCGACATCGTGGGTGATAACCAGAATCGGCCCTTCTAGCGAAGTCTCACCATCGACGGTTGGTCTGTATGCACGACCGTCGTCGCCGACCTGGAGCCGGACTGTGAACTGAACGGCGGCGGTGTGATCCTGATCGCCATCAGCGGTAACACGACCGCCCATCCGAGACACCGTTTCCAATGCTACGGGCATTCCGAGTACGCCACGATCCAGCAGCATCGCTGGAGCCTCGCCGGGTTCGATCAGCTCACGTCCAGATGCAGGCGTGTCGCCGACAATGGAGTCGCCGCCACAAGCTTCGATTTCGAAGAGCAAGGTGATAGCTCCGGCACTCCGGTGCTCCACACCAACCCTCAGCACGATGCGCTTGGTCGAACTGCGCGCTGTGACGGTCTCGATGAACCTGACGATGACAAGGCGAAGACGACCGGGGTCACCAACAACAGCGTCGGGCACATCGGCGGAGATGTCGACAATGATCTCGAGACCACGTGCGCTGACGACCGAACCGACGGTCTGTCTCACGTGTGAGACGAGACCGCGCAGACTGAACGTTTCGGTGTCGAATTGGAGGTGCCCCGCCTCGAGCATCGACAGATCGTTGAGGTCGTTCGCCAGCGTCACGAGTGTGTTCGCCTTGTCCTCGATCGATCCGAAGGATTCGAGCGCGAGGGCGGGCAGATCGGATTCCAGGCAGCGGCGGGTTACATCCAATAGTGCCGCAACGGGCTCCCTCAATCGCTCGGCGATGCGGGAGAGAAGTTGCGCCTCCGTCGAAATGCCGCTGTCGACTTCGATCCCTGCACGACTCAGACGCGAGAGTGCCCTGAGCTGCTCCACTGCGTGACGCAAACAATGATCCAGAAGGCCCGAATCGATGCTGTCTTCAACGACATAGCACGAAGCGCCGGCACCGACCGCTGTGACGCCCGTTCCGTGATCGCCCGATCCGGCTACGAAGACAATAGGGACTCGCAGACCACCGGCGTTGGCCCAAGAGAGAACGTCGAAACCGGTTCGTGTCCCGACATGGTGATCCACCACATACACATCATGCTCGTCGGCAACTATGGCCCTGAACCCGTCTGCCGGGTTCGTGACCCGGTCCACGATGTACCTGCCGATCTCGACTCCGTCGGACAGGCGTCGAAAGGTTTTCGACACCGCTGCACCATCGTCGACAAGGAGGATCCGCAGCGGGTACAGATCCCCCGGATCAGACTCGACCAGAGACCCCGGTGCCGAGCGATGCATGCGGCCCAATCCTGAGGCGACGGAGTGCATACACAGGGCCTTTCGTTGATCGCTTGCTTGCCGGGCGTCCAAGTGCTCTATCGGCGGGCAGCGAGATGAGCTTCACCTATTCGTGGCACGTTTCGGCGCGTCATTTCGGCTGTCGAGTTGGTGTCGAAAGCATCGGGATGTACACGCCACCGGTGCAACATCGATGCCGATCCTGTCGACTCTTCAACCCACGATGGCCTGAGCGATCTCGAGGCCGATTCTTCGGTGGCCCTCAGTGTTCGGGTGCGGCCACCCTGCCCACCTCTGAGTCGTCACCGACCGGTCGATATCTACCCACGTGACGTCATCTGAAAGTCCAGCGCGCAAGGCGCTGTGCAGCTCCGAAAGTGCGTAGCCCATCTCGTCTGCGCATTCGCTACCGACAGGCCTCCAGAAGGGTGCAAGCTCGGTGTCTGTGATGTCGTAGTAGCTGGTCCAATACACCTGTGCGTTCGTTGTAGCCGACAGGGTCTCTGTGACCTCGGCCGTACCGCTCGTGATGAAACTGCGGCGCTGGCCGATGTCCCACCTGTCGCGAACAGCGATTCGGCACACGTCCGTGTCCCCGCGTTCTGTCAACGAGAGGACCGTGCCTTTTGTGAGGTCGACAACGACGTCTGTCCAGTTGGTCGAGTTGATCCCGGCCGTGATGACCACGATGTTCCAGGTGTCGTCGGAAGCGAGCGCCTCGATCTGGTCGACCTGGGCGCGATACCCGACGCCACAGGAATCCGAGCCGCCATTGAGCATGTCTCCGACACTCGCGCCTGGCCAGGCGATGTTCGTGTACTTCGGCGCCCATGGGGCCGGCAACGAGGCCGCTACCTGGGTAACCACGGTGCTCCCGTACGAGTATCCGGCATCGGTACAGGTGGCGTCTCCCGTGAACCACTGCCGCCTATATCCCGAAGCGATGGAGTCACCTGCAACGATGATATTCGGTACCGAGGGGGTCGCGCCGCTCGCCACGGCGTACCACTCCGATTCCCAGCCGTTGAGGTCGACGGCGCGTATCTGAAGAGCGTAGTTCGTATCAGGGGTGGTGCCGACGTAGGACACGGTCGGGTTCACGGCGCTCGTTGTACGGACGGCGCCGAACGTCGCCCAGTTCCATCGGTACTCGTATCGGCTGATGCCGTCGTTGTCGTATGCGTCGATCGTCAGGTCCGCTTCGAGGAGATCGTTGTGGCGCTGGGGAGCTTCGAGCGCTACCGACACGATCACAGGACGGGTGTCCCCGTCGGGGAGTAGACCACTAGCGGGTCGAACTTGTGCAAGAGCAGGCGCGGCAATGACGCCGGCGAGGACGGCGAAAACCACCAGGGTCAGAACACGCTTGTGCATCGAGATAGAACCTACCGGTCCGTAGCGGTACTGATGTGACGCTTCGGAGCTCCGAGGGGTTCACCCACCAGGGCCGGGCGACCCTTGAACGGAGCTCGAAGGTGCTTGAGACATAGCCGAGACGTCCGGGTACTTTCTTCCTATCCGTAGATCTCATCGATCACCGCCGCGTATTTCGATGCGACTACCGACCGCTTTACTTTGAGGGTTGGGGTGAGTTCTCCGCCTTCGATAGAGAGGTCCTCTGGGAGGATGCGGAACGTCTTGATCGCTTCGGCCTTCGATACAGCCTTGTTTGCGTAGTCGACGGATTCTTGCACCGCAGCGAAGAGGTCATCGTCGTCGCGGAGTTGGTCTGGTGACAGGCCTTCCTTGCCGTTCGCTGCTACCCATGCGGGAAGCGCCTCGGCATCCATGGTGACAAGGGCCGCGATAAACGGCTTGGCGTCACCGACCACCATCACCTGAGATACCAGGGCATGGCTGCGCATGCGGTCCTCCAACACGGCAGGTGCAACGTTCTTGCCTGCTGCGGTGACAATGATCTCCTTCTTCCTTCCTGTGATCGACAGGAACCCTTCGTCGTCTAGGACACCGATGTCACCAGAGTGGAACCAGGCATCGCTGTCGAGGGCTTCACTTGTGGCCTGCTCGTTGTTCCAGTACCCCGAGAACACCATTCCGCCTTTGATGAGGACCTCACCGTCGTCTGCGATGCGGATCGATACGCCCTGGATCGGGCGCCCAACCGTCCCGACACGTATGGCTTTTGGCTGGTTCAACGTCGAACCCGCAGTCGTCTCCGTCAGCCCGTAGCCTTCGAGGACAACGATGCCGACGCCACGAAAGAAATGTCCCAAGCGGGCACCGAGAGCCGCACCGCCAGAGATGGCGTACTTCACCTCACCGCCGAAAAGGGCCCGGATCTTGGTGTACACGAGCTTGTCGAACACGGTATGGGCGAGCTTGGTGCCGACGGTCACCTTGCCCCGTTCAATACCCTGTGAATACGCGATAGCAATCGCTGCTGCTTTGTCGAAGATGGCGCCCTTGCCGTCTACGTCCGCCTTCGCTTTCGCACCGTTGTAGATCTTCTCGAATACCCGAGGCACAGAGAACACCCAAGAGGGCTTGGCCATCGGGAGCTCCTCCAACAGGCTCGGGATCCCGGAGGAGTAGAAGATCGTCGTCCCCTTCGCAACACACACCGACTGGACGGCCCTCGCAAAGATGTGGGCAAGAGGCAGGAACATGAGTGTGCGATGCGCCGGGGTCGCGAACTCCGCTATCGACCCCTCGAGGTTGGTGACCTCCCAAGCAAAGTTGTAATGCGTGAGGACACAACCCTTCGGGTTCCCCGTCGTCCCCGACGTGTACACCAGGGTTGCGAGGTCGCTGTGAGCGATAGCTGCGATACGGCGATCGACCTCCTCGCGCGACTCATCCGTTGCCATGCCTTTGAGGGTGTCGACAGCGCCGTCTTCAATGACGAACACATTCGTACAGTCAGGCAGATCCGCTTTGACGTCGTCGTAGGCGGCCAGCGTCGCCTCGTTCTCCGAAATGAGGGCAACGGACCCCGAATCCGAGATGATCCAACGCACCTGTTCAGCAGACGACGTTTCATAGATCGTCGTCGTAGCTGCACCTGCAGCCCAGATGGCGTAGTCGAAGTATGTGAACTCGATACGGGTACCGGTGTGGAGCGCGACACGGTCACCCTTGTTGATGCCAGCCGCGACGAGGCCTGCCGCCAGTTCCCTGACCGTTGCCCAGAACTCCCTCGTTGAGACGTTCGTGAAGCGGTCCCCGTCACGGTACGCCAGAGCCGGATGGTCGGGCGCTGCGTCAGCACGCACCATGAGCTGCTGGACGACGTTGACATTGGGCGGCACCGTAACGCCCCCGGGGGTGGTGTACATCTTCATCGGCACTCTCCGTATCGTCGACAGGTCGCTGCCCGATAGTAGAGAACCAGAGAGTCTCGCGCAGAGGAAGCGGCTAGCTGACGAGGACGACCTCGTCGTGGCGCACGCTGCCACCGATGGTGACGGCCTCGGGGGTCCACGAGAGTTGGATGGTGGACGGGTGGTCGATCTCGTCACCCTGGTTGATGGTGACCTGCCCTTCAGGTTCTCCCCAGATACTGAACGCCTTCGCAAGGGCCACCGCGGCGCTTCCGGTCGCAGGGTCCTCAGGAACACCCGCACCGGGGGCGAAGAACCGCAGCTTCACCTGGTTGCCGTCGCGCGCGAACGCTGCGAAGCCAAAGACACCCATGAGGGCGTCCATATCGGGGTCGAGGGCAGCGACGTCGTCGAAGGTGTCGTAGCGGGCGCATAGGTAGTGCTTTGGAAGCGCCAGACGGAGGGAACGGACGGGTTCGGGCATCCCGGCATCAGCTGCGACCCTGGCAACGTCGTTGTCAGCCTCGAAGATCGGGATCGATGCCGTGACCGTTGCCCCATCACCGTCAACCGCACAGGTGAAGGTGCCCACGTTCGTGCGTAGGCGTGTGGCTCGTTTCGGCCCCAATATGGCGAGCACCCACGCAGCACCAACCAGTGGGTGGCCTGCGAACGGCAACTCATCGACGGGGGTGAAGATCCGTACCACAGGGTCTCTTGCGGGGTCCGTCCAGTCGACAAAGATGGTCTCTGAGAACCCGAGGTCCGTCGCAATCGCCTGCTTCTGGCCATCGGACACGCCGACAACGTCGTTGATGACCCCGAGATGGTTACCACCGAGGTCACCGCGAGTGAAGACACGAAGTACATGGCAGGGCCGGGACATAGCGCGAAGAGTACCGCGGCGGAAACCCCCTGAATCGCTCCTACGTCGCTCTGCCGTCCCTCTTCAAACCAGGACGGCCACCAGAGCTCGGGTTTCAAGCGACGGCATTCGTGTTAGCTTGGCTTTCCTGATGAGCAGCGACATCGATAGGACAGTTGGCGTGATCGGACTCGGCTACGTGGGCTTGCCCGTGGCTGTTGCCTTCGCAGAGCGGTTCCCGAACACCGTCGGCTTCGATGTCGACCACACCAGAGTCGATGAACTCAACACTGGAATCGACCGCACACGTGAGGTTGACACGGATCGGCTCCGCAACAGCAGCCTCGTCGCATCGGCTGAAGTCAGCGATCTCGAAGGAGTCGACTTCTTTATCGTCACGGTTCCGACGCCGATCGACGGACAGAACAGACCAGACCTCTCAGCGATCAAGGCGGCATCGCGAACCGTCGGAGCGGCACTACGACCAGGTGCCGTCGTGGTATACGAATCCACCGTATATCCCGGTGTGACCGAGGAGATATGCGGTCCCATCCTCGAAGAAACTTCCGGACTGCGATGCGGCACCGACTTCAAGCTCGCGTACTCGCCAGAGCGGATCAATCCGGGCGACCACGATCACAGGTTCGAGAGCATCGCCAAAGTCGTATCAGGGCAGGACGACGAAACGCTTGCTCTCGTGGCCGACATGTACGGCAAGGTGATCAACGCTGAGATTCATCGAGCACCCACGATTGCAGTCGCCGAAGCAGCGAAGGTGATCGAGAACACACAGCGGGATCTGAACATTGCCCTCATCAATGAGCTCGCGACGATCTTCGACCGATTGGGAGTCGATACCAACGCCGTGCTCGACGCCGCGGCAACGAAGTGGAACTTCAACCGGTTCACACCCGGGCTTGTCGGCGGTCACTGCATCGGGGTCGACCCCTACTACCTAACTGCTCGAGCGGAGCAGGTGGGGGTCCAACCACAGGTGATCCTTGCCGGTCGCCGCACCAACAACGGCATGGGCGAATTCGTGGCCGACACAACCATCAAGCATCTCGCACGTTCAGGTGCCGACATGAGCGACTGCCGGGTCCTCGTCGTCGGGATCGCCTTCAAAGAGAACGTTCCGGACTTCCGCAACACCGGCGTCGTGTCTGTGGTGAAGCACCTCGCGGAGTACGGCATCGACGTAACAGTATGGGACCCTGTGTGTGATGCGGGCGCCGTCAAGGCCGCGTACGGGTTCGATATCGGCGATCCTGGAGACCCGGCGAGTTACTCAGCGATCATCCTCGCTGTGCCCCACAGCGATGTCATCGATATGGTTGCTTCGTGGGTCAAGGAACACGGTCCACGGGTCTTGATCGACGTCAAGGGTGCCATCGACCCGGCGACGCTGCCCTCGACCGTCGTGTACTGGAGACTATGAGATGCCCGACGCTTGGTGGCAGGACAACGTTGCGTCGAGCAACAAACGTTGGCTCGTAACGGGGGCAGCAGGCTTCATCGGATCGCACCTCGTTGACGAGCTGCTCCGTCTGGGCCAAGAGGTCATCGGTTTCGACGATTTCTCTACCGGATATCGGCACAATCTCGATTTCGTCAAGACAAGTGTTTCCGAGGATCAGTGGCGGTCGTTCACATTGGTTCGTGCGGACATCCGCGACTTCGATGCCTGCGTCGAGGCTGCGGCTGGTGTCGACTTCGTGCTCCACGAGGCTGCCCTCGGGTCCGTTCCTCGCTCAATGAAAGAGCCACGCGAGACCCACACGGTCAACGTCGACGGAACCATGAATGTCTTCCTCGCTTCGCTCGGCGCCGGTGTTCGAAAGGTGGTGTACGCGTCGTCATCGAGTGTGTACGGCGACGAGCCCAGCCTTCCGAAGGTCGAGAACCGGATCGGGCGTCCACTGTCGCCGTATGCCGCCTCGAAACAGATCGGCGAACTGTACGCGAACACCCTGTGGCGCACCCACGAACTCCCAACCGTTGGACTCCGCTACTTCAACGTGGTCGGACCGAGGCAGGATCCCGAAGGTCCGTACGCCGCTGTCGTTCCGCGATGGGTCGCAGCGATGCGCTCCGGGCACCGGCCGACCATTTATGGCGATGGTGAAACGTCCAGGGATTTCTGTCCTGTGGCCAATGCCGTGCAGGCGAACCTGCTCGCCGCCGTCTCTGATGAGTCCACGAACGGCAACGCCTACAACGTCGCTCTCGGGGGACGGACAACGCTCAACGAGTTGTTCATCGCATTGCGTGACGCCCTTGCGGCAGACGGAGTTAACTGCACAGACACGGACGCTATCTACGAGGACTTCCGACCGGGAGATATCCGTCACAGCCTCGCCGACATCACGAAGGCACAGAGGGACTTCGGGTACAAGCCAGACGTGACCCTCGAAGAGGGCCTCGCTCACGTCGTTTTGAGCTAGCGGCCCGCCCCCGCGGAGCCAACATATGGCGCTCGACTACGATGCCGATCGTGAGTTACCAGATCAGCCATCTCGATGCGCTCGAGGCCGAGTCGATCCATATCATCAGGGAGGCCGTCGCTGAGGCGGAGCGGCCCGTGCTGTTGTTTTCGGGTGGTAAGGATTCGGCTTTGCTGTTGCGCCTCGCCGTCAAAGCGTTTTACCCGGCCAGGCTCCCTTTCCCTGTGATGCACGTCGATACCGGGCACAACTTTCCTGAGGTGATCGCCTTCAGGGACGCCACGGTGTCCGAGTTGGGGGCGGACCTCATCGTTGCCTCTGTCCAGGTTGCGATCGACGAGGGCAGGGTCACGGAACAGAGCGGCGTGAACGCATCGCGAAACAGGCTTCAGATCGAACCGCTCCTGCGGGCCATTGCGGAGAACCGCTTCGACGTCGTGTTCGGTGGTGCGCGCAGGGATGAGGAAAAGGCGCGGGCCAAGGAGCGGGTGTTCTCGTTCCGTGACGAGTTCGGGCAGTGGGATCCGAAGAACCAGCGCCCGGAACTGTGGAGCCTCTACAACGGGCGGCACCGCAACGGCGAGCACCTACGCGTGTTCCCGATCTCGAACTGGACTGAGATGGACGTGTGGCAGTACATCGGTGCCGAAGGTATCGAGCTGCCATCTGTCTACTTTTCGCACACCAGGCTGGTGTTCGAACGCGACGGTCTGTTGATGGCAGATTCGGACTACATCACACGTCTCGACAACGAAGAGGTGTTCGAGGCAACGGTCCGGTTCCGCACTGTTGGAGACATGTCGTGCACAGGGGCTTTCGCGTCCACGGCTTCGACTGTCGAGGAGATCATCGCCGAGGTGTCCGCGACGCGTATAACCGAACGTGGCGCATCACGGGCGGACGACCGCACTGCTGAGGCCGCGATGGAGGACCGCAAGCGGGAGGGCTACTTCTGATGGAGCACACGGAACTCGTCCGTCTCGCAACCACGGGGTCCGTCGATGACGGCAAGAGCACCCTCATCGGGCGGATGCTGTACGACACGAAGCAGATCTTCGTCGACCAGCTCGAAGCGATCGAGGAAGCATCGAAACGACGCGGTACCGACTATGTGGATCTTGCACTGCTGACAGACGGGCTGCGTGCCGAACGCGAACAGGGCATCACCATCGACGTTGCGTACCGGTACTTCGCAACGCCGAAGCGCAAGTTCATCCTCGCGGACACACCGGGCCACATCCAGTACACCCGCAACATGGTGACAGGGGCCTCCACCGCAGACATCGCTCTGGTGTTGGTCGACGCCCGCCTGGGTGTGCTAGAACAGACACGCCGCCATGCATTTATCGCGTCACTGCTGCGGGTGCCGCACCTGGTTCTGTGTGTCAACAAGATGGACCTCGTCGACTACTCCCAGAAGGTGTACGACGACATCACGGACGATTTCCGCAGCTTTGCTGCCCGCCTCGATATTGCAGACCTCCGCTTCGTGCCGGTGTCTGCATTGGTTGGCGACAACGTCGTTGACAAGTCTATGAGCATGCCCTGGTACACGGGCTCCCCGTTGCTCGAGATCATCGAAACGATCCATGTCGCATCGGACCGTAACCTCATCGACGCCCGGTTCCCTGTCCAGTACGTGATCCGCCCACACACCATGGAGCATCACGACTACCGCGGATACGCAGGCCAGATCGCATCCGGCGTCTACCGCCCGGGAGACGACGTGATCGTTCTGCCCTCAGGCTTCGAATCGACAATCGCGTCGATAGATACTTTCGATGGGCCACTCGAGGAGGCACCTGCAGGGCTTTCAGTGGTCATCCGGCTCGAAGACCACATCGACATCTCACGTGGCGACATGATCTGTCGCCCCCACAACCAGCCCCAGGTGGGCCAGGATATCGACGCGATCGTAACCTGGATGTCCGATGCGGTGAAGCTGCGCCCCGGAGCCAAGTACGGGATCAAGCACACAACGAAGTCGGCACGAGCGCTGGTGAGAGACCTTCACTACCGCTTCGACGTGTCAACGCTGCACCGGATCGAGGACGCACCGACACTCGATCTCAATGAGATCGGACGGGTCACTCTGCGCACGACCGCACCGCTGTTCTTCGACGAGTACCGCAAGAATCGCCAGACCGGGTCGTTCATCCTCATCGACGAGGACACCAACAACACGGTAGGGGCCGGGATCATCGGCGGAGCCGCACTGTGACAGATGGCGCTGCGAGAGATGACACCGCGACAGATGACACTGACATAGGCAACATCCGACGGCATCCTAGCGAGGTCGACCGGTCCGATCGTGAAGCCATCACCAAAGGGGAGGGCTGCACCGTGTGGCTCACCGGGTTGTCCGGCAGCGGGAAATCGTCGATCGCTCACCGTTGTGAAGCGGCGCTCGTTGAATCCGGTCGCGCCGCCTACACGCTCGACGGGGACAATCTACGGCAGGGCCTCAATGCCGACCTCGGGTTCGATCCGGACGATCGCACCGAGAACGTGCGAAGGGTCGGTGAGGTTGCCCGCCTCATGGCGGATGCAGGCCTCGTCGTGTTCGCACCGCTGATCAGCCCCTACGCCGAGGATCGAGACAGGATCAAGGCCCAACATGAAGAAGCCGGGTTGCCGTTCTACGAGGTGCACGTGTGCACACCTCTCGATGTGTGCGAGGAACGCGACGCGAAGGGGTTGTATGCCAGGGCCAGGGCCGGCGAGATCGAGGATTTCACAGGGATCAACGCTCCGTATGAGAAACCAGATGAGCCCGATCTTTCAATCGACACGTCTGTTATGACCCTCGGTGAGGCCGCCGAAGCCGTCCTGTCCCTCCTGGTGCCGGGGCCGTCGTGAGCGACGCAGCCGATCTCGCCCGCATCAACGACGCACTCGACGCTGCCGTGCTCGTACTCGACGGCTTCACACCGGGAGCTATCGACTCGACCCTCAAGGCCGATGGCGATCCGCTGACCGACGCGGACCTCATGGTCGACGAGGTACTACGTTCCGTGCTGCTAGACACCGGCGAGGGGTGGCTGTCGGAAGAGAGCGCTGACTCCAACGCCCGGCTCGGAAAGCGCCGCGTGTGGATCGTCGACCCGATCGACGGCACCCGTGAGTTCATCCAGGGCATCCCCGAGTGGTGCGTATCGATCGGTTTGGTGGAGGACGGTGTTCCTGTGGCCGGAGGGATCCACAACCCCGCGACACGGGAACGGATCACCGGGACGTTGGAATCGGGTGTCACGTATGTCGGGCGTGGGAAAGTCTCGGGAGCTGTTGGGCTTGCCGATGCCACCGTCGGGGCAAGCCGCTCGGAGCTCAAACGGGGGGAATGGGACCGCTTCGCACAGACCGTCTTCGCTGTGGTCCCAAAGGGATCGGTGGCGTACAAACTGGCGCTTGTCGCAACAGGGCGCCTCGACGCCACATGGACCCTGTGTCCCAAGCATGAATGGGACCTCGCAGGAGGAGCTGCGTTGCTCGGAGCCGCAGGGGCCTGGGGTGTGTTGAAGGACGGCTCCCAACCCACCTGGAACAACCCGAATCCCCTCGTCCCCGGCTTCATCGCCACCACCCCCACCCTCCGCGACGAGGTCGCCGCCCTGTTGCTCTGAGGCGTCTGGCGTAGATTCCCGCAACATGTTGCGGTTTCCTACGCCAGAGTCCCAAGCCCGGACCCTGATGCCGTTTCGCGACTAGCGTCGGCGGTATGGAGCGCAGCACGCACGAAACTCTGCCAGATGGACGCAACGACAACGTCGTC
>BTQS01000033.1:0-14047 GCA_036985995.1 Acidimicrobiia bacterium | reverse complement strand
ATCGATGAGGAAACGGGGGAGATCCAGACGAAGCACCCTGCGGTGTTCGCAGGCTACTGGAACAGGCCCGAAGCGACCGCAGAGACGTTCACAGAGGATGGGTGGCTCAAGACGGGCGACGTCGGCGTATGGGTCGATGGAACTCACGTCAAGATCGTCGACAGGATCAAGCACATCATCATCACGTCTGGCGGCAAGAACATTTCGCCGTCGGAGATCGAGAACAGTCTCAAGACCTCCCCGTACGTCAAGGAAGCGATGGTCATAGGCGACCGCCGCAAGTACCTCACGGCCCTCATCGGCATCGAGTACGACGTGGTCGGGAACTGGGCCCTGCGCCGCTCGATCCCGTATACGACCTACCACGACCTTGCCGAAAAGGAAGAGGTCATCGAGTTGATTCGGGGCGTTGTGGACGAGACGAACAAGAAGTTCGCCAGGGTGGAGCAGATCAAGAAGTTCAGGATGATCCCGAAAGAGCTCGATCACGAAGACGGTGAGCTCACCGCGACGCAGAAGCTCAAGCGCAGTGCGATGGAAGACATGTTCGGCGACCTCGTGGAGTCGATGTACTCGTGATCGGCCTCGTCATCTTCGCTCAGGCGGTTGGTCAGACACCTGTTGAGAAGTTAGTGAACGCGTTCAGTTCCGGCATCGCGCTCGGCGCGATATACGCATTGCTCTCCCTCGGGTTCGTCATCATCTTCAAGGCTACCCAGGTCGTCAACTTCGCGCAGGGTGCGATCGCTGCCCTCGGTGCGTATCTCGTGGTGTACTTCGCGACGGTCGTGAACATCCCGGGAAGGTGGATCGAGGATATTCCTTCATGGATTCAATGGTCGCTGTCGGCGATCGTGGCGATCGCGTTCACCGCGCTCATCGGCATCATCATCGAACGCGTAACGATCCGACCCATGATCGGCCAGCCTCTCTTCGCGGTCGCCATCATCACTCTCGGTCTCGATCTGATCATCCGTGCTGTCACCAACGACTTCATGAACAACTCGATCCGGGGCCTCGGCGATCCGTGGGGAGCCGAACTGTACGAGGTGGGGCCACTCCGTGTCTCGTACACCCAGTTGATCACGGTCGGTGTGCTGGTAGCGATCGTCCTCATGCTCGTCGTGTTCTTTCGCTCGCGAACCGGCATCGCGATGCAGGCGACGGCCTTCGATCAGGAGGCAGCGATGGCGCAAGGCATCTCCGTTGGAAAGGTGTTCGCCATTGCGTGGGCCATCGGTGCCGTGCTCGCTGCGATCGGCGGCATCTTCTCGTCGGTCGCGCCACGAGCGGCGGGCGTGAGCCCAGTCACCGCCTTCGTCGCGTTCCGGGCGTTCCCGGCGGTTATCATCGGTGGCCTCGACTCGATCACCGGAGCCATTCTTGGCGGCATGCTCATTGGGCTCGCCGAAGTGTTCGCAGGCACTTACCTCGGCTCAGTATCGTGGCTCGGTGTCGGGTTCTCAGGCAACGTCCCGTGGATCCTCATGATGATCGTCCTTCTCGTGAGACCACATGGACTGTTCGGAACCAAGGAGATCCGCCGAGTATGAGAGGACGCCCCAACCTCTACACGCGTTATTCCTCAGAGATGGGGCTATTTCCGACGACAACCAAGAAGGTGTCGATAGCCCTGCTCGGCGTGATCGCCGTGCTGCTACCCCTCGCTGCGTTGCCCTTCGCCGGGTACCTGGCATCCAGCAGTTGGTTGATCCTCATCAACAGGGCATTGGTGTTCACGATCGCTGCACTCGGTCTCAACCTGCTCTCAGGCGTCGCGGGACAGATTTCTCTCGGTCACTCCTTCTTCATGGCGGTCGGTGCGTACACAGCGGTCTTTCTCGGGTCAGAGGCCGGCAGCGCCACATGGGGTCTTGGGTTGCCGATGTGGGTCTGGCTGCCGGCGGCGGGCATCGTTGCTGCAGTGGTGGGCATCCTCGTCGCGCCGATGGGTGTTCGTGTACGAGGTCTGTACCTGGCGTTCGCAACGTTGGGTCTCGTGTTCATCGGGCTCTATCTATGGCTCAACCTGAACAAGATCACCGGAACACCCGGTATCGGTCGAAGGTGGCCACCGCTCGAGCTCACACTCTGGCGGGGGATGGACCCCATCATCTCATTCGCTACTAACGGCCCCCTGTGGTGGTGGCTTCGACCGGTCAACCTCCTTCCATGGGTTCAGATCGATGAGATGACCGGCGCGGCTAAGACATACTTCTTCGTTGGTGTTCTCGTTGTGCTGTTCGCGATCGTAGCGAAGAACCTCATGCGGACGAGGGTCGGGCGGTCGTGGGCTGCGATCCGCGACCGCGACATCGCGGCGGAGGTCATGGGCGTCAACGAGTACAAGGGCAAAACACAAGCCTTCGCGATCTCATCATTCTATGCGGGGGTCGGAGGAGCCCTGTTCGGTTCGGTCGTCGGGCAGTTGATCCCGCAGTCATGGGATCTGCTGCTAGCGGTCGACTTCATCGCGATCGTGCTGATCGGTGGCGCCGGTACCGTTGCCGGGACGCTGATGGGAACGTTTTTCGTCGTGCTGATACCCCGAGCCGTCGAGAACGCGACGAACTTCCTTGCGGTTCAAGCACAAGACGGCGGCGCGCTTTCCTGGCTCGGCAACCTCGTCATTAGAACCTCGCCGGATGATCCGGTGGGTATTATCTCTCTTGGGGCGGCGGGTCCGGGGCTTAGCATCTTCCAGTTCAACATCATGTTGTTCGGTGTGCTCATTATCGTGTTCCTCATCGTCGAACCGCTCGGCCTGTACGGTATATGGGTGAGGGTGAGAAACTACTGGAAGGGCTGGCCGTTCTCGTATTGATAGTTCATGGGTCCATCCGGCATCCTGAGGGTGTCGGAGGAAAACAAGGAAGAAACGAACAAGGAGGACACAGGTGAAAAAGCGATTGAGCTTATTCATCCTCGTCGTGGTTGTGGCGCTCGTCGCCGCCGCATGCAGTAGCAGCGGTGGCGAAACGACCACGACCGCCGGGGAGACCGGCGGTGGCGAAACGACCACGACGACCGTAGCTGTGACAACGACCGCGGCGACGACACAACCGCCTGCCGAAGAGATTGCCACCGACATCGGCGTCGATCCGGTGAACAAGGTGATCACGATCGGCTTGCTATCCGACCTCACGGGTGCGTTCGCTCCCCTGACGACGGACATCACCGACGCGCAGACGGTGTACTGGGACATCTTCAACGCCGCGGGCGGCATCGACGGATGGACCGTGAAATACCTCGTCGAGGACACCAACTACAACGTCGAGCAGCACCTGGAGAAGTACGAGAAACTGCGTAACGAGGTCGTGGCGATCAGCCTATCGACAGGTTCACCAACCACCGTTGCGGCGCTCCCCAAGATCAAGGAAGACGGCATGCTGGTCATACCGTTGAGCTGGTATTCGGGCTGGGCGATCCCGGCGTTCGACGGCTCACTGATGCTCGAGCAGAATACGAACTACTGCATCGAGTCGATGAACATCCTCGACTTCATCAACGAGATGGGCGGCAAGACGATTGCCCTTGCGACGTTCCCAGGTGACTATGGCGGTGACGCTTCAGCAGGCGTGTTCAAGGCTGCCGAGTTCTATGGCATGGAAATTGTCTACGACGGCACGGGCAAGGTCATCCCCGGCCAGGATCAGACGCCCGTCATCCAGGGCATTGTCGATTCCGGAGCCGACTGGACATTCCTGACGACGAACCCGTCGATCGGCGCCGAGATCCTCGCTGGAGCGGTTCAACTGGGATACCAGGGCCTCTTCACCGGTTCGGTACCGACATACGACTTCAGGCTGCTCGACTCACCGGCCGGTCCGCTGTATGACAAGCTGTTCTACCAGTCTGCATACAATGTCGGTTGGGGCGTAGACACGCCTGGCAACAACGAGATGATGGCGGCGCTGGCGGATGCGTTCCCGGATCGTCGGCCGAGCGATGCCTTCATCATCGGTTGGAACGAAGCGGTCACGATGAGAAGTGTGCTCGAGGTCGCTATCGCCAACGCGGACCTGACGAGGGCAGGTCTCGTGGCTGCCGGAAACTCGATCGAGAGCGTTGACTTCGGCGGTTCAGCTCCGAACCAGAGCTACGTAGGTACGCCGAACGAGTACGTACAACGTCAAACTGCGATATGGAATCCGGATCTCGCAACGTACACCGCGGCAGGCGGCGCCGACCAGATGGTATCTCAGGATGGTGCAACGACCGGCTCGTTGCTCGAAAAGGACTTCTTCGTTGGTGCGGCAGCAGCGGCATTCGACTTCACGGAGCCCTGCTGGGTGGCCGGGTAGAGAAGGAAACAGAGAAGGAAACCATGTGGGGGTGCGGGTCCGCCGCACCCCCACCCGACTCCCTGAGGGAACACATCCACGATGCTTGAGATTGCCAACCTGGAGGTTGTCTACAACGACGTAGTCCTCGTCCTGCGCGGTCTCTCACTCGAGGTCCGGGATGGGCAGATTGTTGCGTTACTCGGCGCGAATGGTGCCGGTAAGACCACGACCCTGCGCGCTATCACGGGATTGTTGGATGTGCATGAAGGAGACATCACGAAGGGAACCATCACCCACAACGGTGATCGGATCGACTCGAAGGATGCCTCCGCCATCGTACGGGGCGGCATCGCCCAGGTGATGGAAGGTCGCAGGGTGTTCGCTGAGATGACCGTTGACGAGAACCTCCGCACCGGCGCGACGACGGACAAAAGCGCAGCGAGCATCAAGGAAAACCACGACAAGGTGATGGAGATGTTCCCCTTGCTGCAACCAAGGCGCAAGGATACCGCGGGATACCTCTCCGGTGGGGAGCAGCAGATGCTCGCGATCGGTCGTGCGATGATGGCAAACCCGTCGCTGCTGATCCTCGATGAGCCGTCGCTTGGACTTGCGCCGATGCTGGTTGCCCAGATCCGGGACATCATCGTGGACATCAATGCGGCAGGGACGAGTGTCCTGCTGATCGAGCAGAACGCCAATATGGCACTCTCGATCTCCGCCTACGGCTACATCATGGAGACCGGCAAGGTCGTCATGGATGGAGATGCCAAGAAACTCCTCGGCGACGAGGATGTCCAGGAGTTCTATCTCGGAATTCACGGTGGAGGCGAGCGGAAATCGTTCCGGGATGTCAAGCATTACAAGCGTCGTAAGCGGTGGCTGTCATGAGCGACCATCTCTTGGAGTTCACCGACGTCAGCCTCGCTTTCAAGGGTGTCAAGGCCCTCACCGACGTGAGCTTTACAGTCGATGAGGGGGAGCTGTTCGCGATGATCGGTCCGAACGGTGCCGGCAAAACCTCGGCGTTCAACTGTGTCAACGGTGTGTACAAACCGCAGGAGGGCGACATCCTGTGGAAGGGTCAATCGATCGTGGAATTGAGTCCGGATAAGATCGCTGCGCTCGGTGTCGCCAGGACGTTTCAGAACATCGAGCTGTTCGCCCACATGACCGTCATCGAGAACATCGCCCTTGGGAGGCATGTACGCACCGATGTCGGATGGATGAGCGGAGCGCTGTGGTGGGGCAGGGCCAAGCGCGAAGAGATGGAGAACCGTGCGAAGGTCGAGGACATCATCGACCTGCTCGAGATCGAAGCATGGCGGTTTCATCCGGTTGGGATGCTGCCGTACGGTGTCCAAAAGCGCGTGGAGCTCGGTCGTGCGCTCGCCATGGAGCCAGAGCTGTTGCTCCTCGACGAGCCTGTTGCAGGGATGAACCTCGAGGAGACCGAGGACATGGCGCGGTTCATACTCGACATCCGCGAAGAGCTCGGGATCGCGATATTCCTCGTCGAGCACGACATGGGCCTGGTCATGGACATCGCGGATCAGGTGATGGTGCTCGACTTCGGCGAGGTCATCGCTACGGGCACGCCCGAGGTTGTGCAAAGAGACCCGAATGTGATCCGGGCCTACCTGGGTGAAGAACTGGACGTGTGAGGACCGTTTACCGGGGATCACGTAGCCTCTACCTGAGGGTCTAGGCTGCCGTCCCATGAAACGGGTCACTCTTCATCGCACCGCGTTGGTGGCGACATGGACCACGCTCGTTCTCATCACGTTCGGCGGCTACACGCGGGGCAGCGGCAGTGGCTACGGGTGCAAGGACCGCTGGCCATTGTGTGAGGGCGGGGCTGCAGGCGGATACCTTCCCCGATTCGAAACGCAGATGATCATCGAGTGGACGCACAGATGGATCGCCTTGCTCGTCGGTGTCCTCGCCGTGCTCGTCGTCGTGGGAGCCGTGCGCGGGAAGTATGACCGCAGGTGGATCGCCGGCCCGGCGATTTCCGCGCTCGTTGTCATCGGCATCCAGGCGTGGCTGGGCCGGATGGTTGTCAAGGGTGG
This sequence comes from Acidimicrobiia bacterium, assembly GCA_036985995.1. GTDB lineage: Bacteria > Actinomycetota > Acidimicrobiia > Spongiisociales > UBA5794 > JAMBLL01. The sequence goes on along the minus strand of BTQS01000033.1, from coordinate 7,689 downwards.
CCTCGATCGCGATCTGGTGACGATTCACCTTGCCGTGTCGATGATCGTCGTCGCGCACTTCGTGGTGATCACTATTGCGACACGGGCCGAGCGGTCGGATAGGGCTCCACCCCGGTGGTCGGTGCTGGTCGGGGCAGGCGCTGGTTCTGTGTTCGCCGTGATGGTCCTCGGGTCCATCGTCCACAACATGTACTTTCCTGGATGGCCACTTGTTAACGGTGTGTTGATACCCGACCTATCGGAGCCGTACCTGGCGATCCACTACCTCCACCGGGTCATGGTGGCCGTGACATTCGTGGTGCTCGTTGTGATCGTGTGGCGTGCACGAAAGGATGGCCGCCCCGTGGTGGAGAGGCGTCTCGTGGATGCCGCGCTGGCTACCCTCCTGGTGAATGCGGCACTTGGGGCGGTGCACGTCTTCACACAGGTCCAGTCGAGTTTCGTGGTCGCTGCGCATATCGGCGTTGCCGGTCTTGTTTGGGCGGCGCTCGTAGGAGCGTTTGTCGGGTCGTTGGGAGTGCCGCGGTCGGTCGCTTCGGGCAGGGTCGGCAGAGGAGCGTTAGCGACGATGCGGGAGGGCACCGAACCACCAAGAAGCCTCTAGCCACTCCAGGCTCGCGGGCTCGCAGGCCCCCCTGGCTCGCAAGCTCGCCCGTCCCCCCTGAAGGGAGGACCTGTCTAGGGAGGGCGGATATAGACGGTTCCCGTGAACAGTCCGATGATCCTTCCATCCGCCCGCGTAACGTCGACGCGGTAGGTGGCAAGAGTCTTCCCCCTTGTCATTTCGCGCGCTGTCGCCGTGAGTTCTTCTCCCTCCTGGGACGATGCGGTGATGGCCAGGTGAGTATCGATGGCAACCGCCGAATCTTCGTAGGCGTTCGATGCAAGCGAAAAGGCGCTATCAGCGAGGGAGAAGACCACGCCGCCGTGAGTCCCGCCAAAGAAATTGATGTGGTCGTCGCGCACGGTCATGGCTACGACGATGTCGTTGTCTGTGACGGAAACGAGGCGAAAACCTTGTGACCGGGCATACGGGTCGTTCTCGAATGCTTCCGTGACCGTCTTTTCCCGAGTTGCCATGGCCGCAGCGTACCTGGAGGGGACCGCGGCGTGTCGCGATCCCCTCCAGGTGACGCTGGGCTGCCGGAACGACGCTATCAGTCGGAGCCGATCGCGTCCTCGATGGCCCGCCTGGCCTTTTCGAGCGATAGCTTCGCTTTCCGGACATCGACCCTGGCGTTCTCGAGGCGACGGCGACCCTCCTGGAGCCGGCTGGATGCGGGTTCCTCCCAGTCCGACGCCTGGAGGCCGATCACATCGTCGGCGACGGGGATGCCGGTCCGACGAGCCTCCGCGATGTCGTCACGAGCCGAGACCAGCCACCACCTGGCATCGCTCATGTCGTAGCCGGCTTCCTCACCGCGCCTGATCGCCTCAGCGACCGTATCTGCCGCTTCGTCGAGGCGCTCCACGACGTCGGCGACGCGATCAGACGCTCCTACCTGCCGGCTCTTGGGTACCACCACTAGATAGATGCGGAAGTCCTCAGCGATCGCGGGAATGAGATTCCTCAGTTCCTCGAGCGTCTCGGCGGCTTGTATATCCCTGCCGAGAGCGGACAGGCCGAAGCTAGCCGTCGCATACTCGCCCAACAGGGTGCCCTTGTGCCTATCTGTCATGTGCTTGCTGTTGCCGACACGTTCGGTCAGTGTGTCGAGTGTTGCGAGTCGCCGGTCGATCGCTGCGGCCGCTCTCTCCTTGATCTTGTCTATCGATGGTCGCGTTGTGGCATCGGTGGTATCGATGACCTCCGTGGCGTCCCTGGTCTCGTCGGTCTGGGCGTTCGCTGTTGCCGGTATAGCGAACAGCATCCCTGCGGCGACGCCTACTGCGATCAGCCTTCTGAGTCGTTTCATTGTCCTATGTCTCCTTCGTCAGCGTTCAAACTTGCCGTCACTTCGGCAAGGTCCGCGTCGAGCCCATCGAGTTGACCGTCGAGATCGCTCAGCAGGTCTTCGATGACAACGAGGATCTCTTCGATGTCATCGGTCCCCGGTGCGGTTGTCGTGGTCGAGGCCTGAACAGGTACGGTCGTTGTCGTAACGGTCTCCTCCTCGACTGCCACGCTGTCGGCCGTTGGAACCGTCGTTGTTGTTGACGTTGTGGTCACCGGAATTTGCTGTGAGCCAGCGGTCCGAACGACCCCGGTCGTGGACGTGCTTGCGGTGTTGTTTCCTGCTGGATCATCACCAGAGGCGGGTAAACCGTTGGTCGTACAAGCGACGAGCACCACCGCAATGCCGGCGGCGAGCGCCAGTCGCTTCGAGTGCATGACATCTCCTTTCGTCATGCATCAAGGGTCCGATGCGCGTGCACGGTGAAGATGAGCGGAAGCTGAGAGGTTCCTAAGAGCGATGTGAAGAATCGGTTAGGAGGCCGGGATTGGAGAAGCGATTATCGACGGAGGACGTCGACCATCTTCCAAGCAGCGGGTAGAAGGAGTCCCGCTGCGACGATCTTGAGGATGTCACCGACCACAAAAGGAACGAATCCTGCGATCAGGGCTGCGGACACGCTGTCGATCGCAGGGACGGCAACGATCAACCACGGGACACCGAAGAGATAGATGATTGCATTTCCAGCTAGGAACGCGGGAATCGCGAAGGGAACGCTTCGGTCATGGCCACGTTCAGCGAGTAATCCGATCACCCAGGCAGCAGCGACGAAGCCGACGAGATATCCAGCGGTGGCCCCTGTTGCGACCTCCCAGCCGCCCCGACCATCTGCGTAGAACGGGAGACCGACGGCGCCCATCGCCCAGTAGATGAGTTGGCTTCCTGCGCCGGCCCGCGACCCCAGCGCTGCACCGGCAAGCAAAACGGCAAAGGTCTGACCCGTGATCGGCACGGGGCTACCAGGAATGGGAATGACGATCTGCGCGGCAAGGGCCGTCAGCAGAGCGAATCCGACCATGAGTGTCGCCGTTGTCACAGCATTGCGTGGCACAACCACGTTGACGATGGTTCGCGCCGGATAGGTTGTCTGCATGCGGTGTTCCTCCAAGTTTGACGCGTACTCTAGGATTTTCATCCAGGGAGGGTCGGTTCTAGCCGATCATTGCGGGAATGAGACTTCGACGCTCGATCATTCGCTTTCTCGTTGTGGTCGCGGTGGTCGCTGCGATACCTGCGCCTGCGCTTGCAAGATCGGCACCCGAAAACGCGTTTCCGAACTCTGCACGGCAACCGTCGTTCCATCGGTCGCAGTCCTCGGGCGCACCTCTAGGGTCGCTCCGCGTCCCTGCGATCGGGATCGATGAGACGGTCCGTAGCGGTGTGGCGCCCAGTGTCATCAACCTGGGCGTAGCGCACTGGGCCGGCACCGCGATGCCCGGCCAGAACGGGAACGTCGTCCTCGCCGGCCACCGCACCACGTACACGCGACCTTTCTACGATCTTGACAGGCTACGACCCGGCGATCTGGTCTTCATGAAGGTCGGCGAAGGGCTCGAGTTCATGTACAAGGTATCCGAGGTCACCATTGTCGATCCCGATGATCTATGGATCACGTACGACAGGGATAGGCCGATGCTGACGATGTTCGCCTGTCACCCGAAGGGGTCGGACCGATATCGGATCGTGGTGACCGCAGACCTGGTCGCAGGGCGCTGGATCTCCTGAACCCGGCCAAGCAAGGTCAGCTCAGGGGGTAACCTCGCAGGATGGGTAATGACGTAGCAACCAAAGAGTCAGCCGGCGACTACGGCGATGTTCCTCCCGGCGTGCGGCCTCCCGAATCCTATCCAAAATGGCCGTGGGTGGTTGCAGGCGTTCTCATCGCAATCGGGATTGCGATCGCTCTTGCGTGGCCCATCACTGTGCCGTATTACACGCTGAGCCCCGGACCCGTATACGACACATCCGACTTCGTCACCGTCAAGGACGGCAATATGAGTGATGATGGCGAATTGTTCTTCCTCACGGTCTCCGTCAAAGAGGCCAACGTCTTCGAGTGGGCGGCTGGCTATCTCGATCCCAGGGTCGAGATCCGGGACCGAGAGCGTGTGCGTCCGATCGGAGTGACCCAGGAACAGCTGCGCCGTGAAAGCCTCGCAGCCATGGACCAGTCGAAACGGGATGCAACGTTCGTCGCGTTGACCAAACTCGGCTACGAGGTGACGCTTATCGGAACCGGGGCCCTGGTCATCGAAACGGTGCCAGATTCCGCCGCCGATGGTGTGCTGCTCCCCAACGACGTGATCATCGAGATGAACGGACAGATGGTTGCCTTCCGCGACGACATCATCAAACAGCTCGAAGGGCTCGAGATCGGTGACACCGTTGGGATGCTCATCAAACGCCCGATCGATGATGGCGCCAACGATTACAAGGAGACGCCGGTCGAACTTCAACTCGGTCCCCACGTCGACGACCCGTCCCGTCCGATGATCGGAGTGCTGCTGGACAACAACGAACCGATTGTGGAGTTCCCGGTCGATGTCAAGATCGACTCGCAGAACATTGGCGGTCCATCTGCAGGGTTGATGTTCACGCTCCAGATCATGGACCAGCTCACCGAGGACGAGCTCACCCATGGCGAACGGATCGCGGGCACAGGCACCATCTCGCGGGACGGTGCGGTCGGCGCGATCGGTGGCATCAAGCAGAAGGTGTACGCATCGATCGACGCCGGGGCACGTGCCGTACTCGTACCCGCCGCGAACTACGACGACGCTGTGCAGGCGGCGGGCGACGATATCGAGGTTGTGCGTGTCACAACGGTCGACGACGCTCTGGCCTTCCTCGACACCCTGTAACAATCCGCGACCACGGCCTTTGCGACGGGTACGCTCGCGCGTATGGACGACGAAGTTACTTCGGACGGGGTGCGAGTTCACCAATTCGATGTCGTGCGAAAGGGGTACGACCGTAAGCAGGTCGAGTCGTTCCTTGCCGCTGTTGCACGCCGTATCGAACAGCTGGAGCGGTCGGCTGCCGAAGATGCGAACTCTGAGATCTCCCTGGGCCTGGACGAACCGGAGGCACTCGCGAGGGAACTCAATGCCATCGGCGGCGACGTAGCAACCATCTTGGAAGCTGCGCGGGCCACTGCGGACAGTATGCGCTCGCGTGCAGTAGCCGATGTTGAAGAGTGGCGGAGCACCGCTGAAGCGGAGGCGTCGCATACGCTGGCGGATGCCACCGAGCAGTCCCATTCGTTGCGTAGCGCTGCATGGAACGAGGGTTCGTCCATGTTGCAATCAGCGCTTGCGGAGACCAATCAGCTTCTTGACGGGGCGAAGGAGGAAGCTCTCTTCATCCGGGCGGAAGCCGAACGTGAGGCGATCAGGCTCACGGGAGACGCCAAGCGCGATCGTGAGGAGATGATTCGCACGACCCGGCTCGAGGCGGATCAGATCATCGAGAACGCTCGCACCGAGAGCGACGGGGTTCTCGCCGCAGCCAATCAGGCAGCGGAGCTAGCCCAAGAACGAGCCCGCGCTCTCGAGGAGCGACGCTCCGAACTGCTCACCGAACTTGAAGCAGCCCGCTCGTCCATCGGCCAACTCGAAACACAGATCGAGTCCAAACGCCAGCAGCTCGACGAGCCTGTGGCACCTCTTGTGATGGGCGACGAACCTCGGATGCATCACACGTCGGACGGAGGCTCTGTTCGTATCGTCTCGCCGAGCAAGGTCGTCCCGCTCAAGCCCGTTGATGCCGACTCGTTCGTCGCAGAGATCGAGGCGCTGCGGAGAGGCAACGTCGACCCCGACTTGGAAGAACCTCCAGCACGCCAGGTGGAGACGGTTGCAGTGATCGCACCCCTACCGCCTGCAGACACGGAACCAGAACCGGTCGCGGCGATTCATCCTGAATCAGCGCCCGAATCGCCCGAGCCCGAGCAACAGACTTCACACGGCACACTTGACACGACAGACGACGTGGCTTCCCCGACGCGCGAAGCTCGACAGCCGACAGATGAGGCACAACAGACTTCGAGCGACGGGGAAACGACGACGGACGAATCGGAAGCCGACGAGATCGGGTCGTTGTTCGCACGATTGCGTGACGATACCGCTGAGCGGACAGACGGCAGTTCCCCCTTCCCTGGGGACGGCAGGGGAGCGTCGGCGACGATGCAGGTGGGTGACGAGCCCCCAAGCGGTCCTGAAGTAGCGGAAGCGGCGGCTGTTACCGATGACCAATCGGGCGTCTCGTTGATCCCCGTGCAGAACGCCGCGCTACGAACCATCAAGCGGTCACTCGTCGACCTGCAAAACGACGCGCTCGAACATCTCCGTACAGAAGAAGCATGGCTGCCGAAGAAGGGCTTCACCGACCGCTTCCATGAAGCGTTCGCACAACTCGCAACCACGCTGACCGGCAGTGATGATGATCGTGGAGCATCGGCTGAATTCGCGGCCGATCTATCCGAAGCCGTCACATCGGCGATCGTGGGGACGAGGGACGCTGGCTCAGGAGACCGTGCCGTAGCCGCGGCGGCAAGCAAGGTGTTTCGTACCTGGCGGTCCGACGAAGCCGAACGTAGGGTCGTTGCCGTGGCATCTGCGCTTGCAGACGAATCTGTGCCCGTCTGACATCTATCGACCCCACATGCCCGGCATTGCCATAGAATCTCAGTCGTGATCAACAGGGAACCCATCAATTATCGCCAGGCGTCAGGACTCAGGCGGTTAGTGACCATCGTCATCTCTGCCGCTTTTCTCCTCTTGATCGCTACTCGTTGGCTCGCGACGCTGTGGACCGACTACCTGTGGTACGACGAGCTCGGCAGCGCCGATGTTTGGTATACGGTCACATTTACGAAGGTGTGGCTCATCCTCGGCGCGACGGTGATCGCATTCGCGATATTCTGGATCAACCTCTGGCTCGTCGACCGACTGTCGCCGAGGAGCCTGCTTGCGCTCACAGGCGCTCCAGACGAAGAGCTCCTAGAGCGGTACCAGTTGTGGATCGAGCCGAGAGCGTTTCTCGTCCGTACGGTGTTCTCCGTGTTCTTTGGCCTGCTCGTTGGGCTCGGAGCTTCCGCATGGTGGAAGGATTGGCTGCTTTGGCGCAACGGCGTGTCGTTCCAGGTCGCAGACCCGATCTACAACAACGATGTGTCGCTGTATGTATTCGGGCTTCCGCTGTACCGAGACATCTACGGCTGGCTGTTCCAGCTTCTCTTGGTGACGACCTTGATCGTGATCGGGGCCCACTACCTCAACGGTGGCATCAAGGTCACGACCCCCGGCGAGAGAACGTCCGGCAGCGTGAAGGCCCATATCTCGGTGTTGCTCGCCTTCATCGCGCTGCTGAAGGCCGGCGGATACATCTTCGACAAGTGGGAGCTGCTCTACTCGGGCCGCGGTCAGGTGTTCGGTGCTTCCTACACCGACGTCAACGCGCAGATTCCCGCACTCAACCTGTTGATTTTCATATCCGTCGCCGCTGCGATCATCTTGCTCGTCAATGTGTGGTTCAGGGGTTGGATACTTCCTGCGGTCGCCTTTGGGATCTGGCTGATCACATCGATCGGCGTCGGGGGTATCTATCCGGCCGTTGTCCAGCGGTTCTCCGTTGAGCCCAACGAGCTCCAACAGGAACTCCCGTACGTGCAACACAACCTCGATTTCACACGCCTCGCCTACGGTCTCGATAACGTCGAGGTGCGTCCGTTCAA
>BTQS01000032.1:0-14168 GCA_036985995.1 Acidimicrobiia bacterium | reverse complement strand
TCTTTCGTCTGTCGCGCGATGTCGGTCTACTGTTTCTGCCGTGCCCCACGAATTCCGCTTGCCAGATATCGGAGAAGGTCTCACCGAGGCCGAGATCGTCACCTGGTTCGTTGCCGAGGGTGAACCCGTTCAAGTCGATCAACTCATCGTCGAGATCGAGACTGCCAAAACCTCCGTCGAGATCACCGCGACACACGCTGGAACCGTTCTCGCGCTGGGCGGAGCGCCGGGAGACACGATCAACGTCGGCGAGATCCTCTTCGTGGTCGGAGAGAAGGGCGAGACCTCCGAGATACCCGTCCCCCTTTCAAGGGGGACGGCAGAGCGAGGAACGAGCGATGCAGGGGGATCGCAAGTGGTGGTCTCCTCGCTCGAGGACTCGCATGTCCCCCCTGAAGGGAAGCCGGCGGGTATCAAGGCGATGCCGGCCGCGCGCAAACTCGCAGGGAACAAGGGGGTCGACATCACGACGATCGTAGGTACCGGTCCCGGCGGTGCCATCACCCGGGATGACGTGGAGATGGCGGCTCAGTCGGGTCCGGCCCTCCAAGTCACCCCGCTCAGCCGGAAGCGCAAAGCGATCGCCCGCCACATGACCGAGTCGTGGACCACCATCCCGCACGTCACCGTCCAGGCGGAGGTCAGGGCGGAGGGCCTTCTCGCGGCACGGAAACTCCGCGCCTTCAGGTCCCTGCCGATCGAATCCCTCGTTGGCACGGCGCTGCTCCCCCTGCTCGAGCGATACCGCGAGTTCAACGCATCGATCCATGGCGACGCTGTTGCCTACAAGGACCGTTACAACCTCGGCTTCGCCGTCGACACCGATGCAGGACTCCTCGTCGTCGTCGTACGCGACGCAGATGAACTGTCGGTGAATGACCTCGCTGGAGAGTTCGAGCGTCTCGCTGCCGCTGCCATCGATGGCACCCTCACACCGAGCGAAGCCACCGGTCAGACGTTCACGATCTCGAACATCGGTGTGCTCGGTGGGGGTCACGGCACTCCGATCATCCCCATCGGAACCTCAGCCATCCTGTCGATCGGAAGGGCTCAGGAAACTCCGGTGGTCGAGTCTGGAGCGATCGGGGTCGGGACGGTTGCGCCGATCGACCTGTCCTACGACCATCGCCTCATCGACGGTGGCCTCGGCCAGCGTTTTCTCTCCGACCTCGTCACCAACCTCGAGAACATCGAATCCGTTCTTGCGTAACTGAGTACCCCCAGGCGGTCTCAGTTACCCAAGAACGGATTGCGCATCGGCCGGACCCGATCCCGCCGACTACACCTCAGTCCTCGTAATCCTCGACTGGTGGACAGACGCAGAAAACGTTGCGGTCGCCGTAGGCGTTGTCGATGCGCCCGAGCGGTACCCAGTACTTCCAGTCGCGAAGACTCGCGACCGGGTACGCCGCCTGCTCCCTCGTATAGGGGCGAGACCATTCATCGACCATGAGATCCTCTGCGGGGTGCGGGGCATTGCGCAGTACGGACTCTTCTGCCGACACCTCACCGGCAGCCACCGCGTCGATCTCTGCCTTGATGGCGATCATGGCATCGATGAACCGGTCGATCTCGTACTTCGACTCGGACTCGGTCGGCTCGACCATCAACGTGCCCGCAACGGGGAACGACATCGTCGGGGCATGGAAGCCGAAGTCGATCAGCCGCTTGGCGATATCCTCGTTGGTGATCCCCGCGTCATGTTCGATGTCGCGGATGTCGATGATGCACTCGTGGGCGACGAGCGCTCCGGGCCCGGTGTAGAGCACCGGGTAGTGCGGAGCGAGCCGTTTGGCGATGTAGTTGGCGTTCAGGATCGCAATCTCGGTCGACTTGCGGAGCCCGAGCGGTCCCAGCATCGCGATATACATCCACGAGATCGCAAGCACGCCCGCCGATCCCCACGGAGCGGACGACACGGCGCCACGCCCACCATCGGTCCCCTGAAGGTCCGGTACCAGTCCGTGACCCGGCAGGTACGGGGCAAGGTGCGACCTCACCCCGATCGGGCCGACGCCGGGACCACCACCACCATGGGGGATCGCGAACGTCTTGTGCAGGTTGAGATGCGAGACGTCCGAGCCGAAGGACCCGGGCTCAGCGATCCCGACCATGGCGTTGAGGTTCGCCCCGTCGAGGTATACCTGGCCGCCGTACCTGTGCACGATGTCGCAGATCTCGACGATCGCCTCTTCGAACACACCATGTGTCGAGGGGTACGTGACCATGATCGCCGCGAGGCGGTCCTCGTTCGCTGCCGCCTTCTCTTCGAGATCTGTCACGTCGATGTTCCCATCCTCGTCGCACTCGACGACGACGACCTTCAACCCGGCCATGGTCGCAGAGGCGGGGTTCGTGCCGTGGGCCGACGACGGGATCAAACACACGTCGCGGTCGCCCTCTCCGTTGGCTTCGTGGTAGCCGCGGATCGCCAGAAGACCGGTGAACTCGCCCTGTGCTCCAGAGTTGGGCTGCACCGAAACGGCGTCGTAACCGGTGATCGAAGCCAGCCACGATTCGAGCTCGTTGATGATCTCGAGATAGCCGGCTGCCTGGTCGAGCGGCACGAAGGGATGAATGTCGGTGAACTCGGGCCACGTGATCGGCGCCATCTCGGCCGACGCGTTCAGCTTCATCGTGCAGGAGCCAAGGGGGATCATCGAGCGGTCGAGGGCGATGTCCTTGTCCTGGAGACGGCGCAGGTACCGGAGCATCTCCGTCTCGGATCGGTACCGGTGGAATGTTGGATGCTCCAGGAAAGTGCTCGTTCGCTTCAGTTTCAGCGGAGCGACTCCTACAGCCGGACGGGCAGCCGTTGTGGGAGCGACACCAAAGATCTCACAGAGCGCCTCGATGTCATCGTCCGAGATGGTCTCATCCAGTGACACACCCACCGTGTGGCTATCGACCGACCGCAGGTTGATCTTGTGATGCCTGGCCTTCGCCAGTGTCTTCTCTGCCTCTTCGACCTCGATCGTGAGCGTGTCGAACCAGGAGTCGTTCTTGACGGTCAGGCCACCGGCCTTGAGTCGTGCGGCCAACTCGTTGGTGTAGTCGTGGATCTGGTTCGCTATCGCGCTGAGGCCCGCGGGTCCGTGGTGGACGGCGTACAGACCCGCCATTACGGCGAGTAACACCTGTGCCGTGCAGATGTTCGACGTCGCCTTGTCTCTGCGAATGTGCTGCTCGCGTGTTTGGAGCGTCAGACGAAGGCCAGTTCTACCTGCCGAGTCCACCGACACCCCGACGAGGCGTCCCGGCATCGAGCGCTTGTATGCATCTCGCGTCGCCATGAACGCTGCGTGTGGCCCACCGAACATCATCGGTACGCCGAAGCGTTGGGACGACCCGATAGCGACATCTGCTCCGAGCTCTCCCACCGGCGTGAGCAACGTGGAAGCGAGAAGGTCCGTCGCAACTGCAACGAGCACGCCAGCGGCGTGCGCCGTCTCGATGATCGGAGCGATGTCGCGGATCTGGCCAGACGACCCTGGGTACTGGAGGAGAACACCGAATACCGCGGATAGGTCGAGGTCGGTCTCGGGATCACCAACGATGATCTCATAGCCGAGTGGCACAGCCCGAGTCGTCACTACCTCGATCGTCTGAGGGTGTGTGTCCTCATCGATGAAGAAGGACATAGCCTTGTTTCGACCGACACGCTTGATGAGCGTCATCGCCTCTGCCGCTGCGGTGCCCTCGTCGAGCAGGGACGAGTTCGCGATCTCGAGACCGGTGAGGTCGGTGACGGCGGTCTGGAAGTTCAGAAGCGCTTCGAGGCGACCCTGGGAGATCTCAGGCTGGTACGGCGTGTAGGCGGTGTACCAGCCAGGGTTCTCGAGCACGTTGCGCTGGATGACGCCGGGCGTGATCGTGCCGTAGTAGCCCATGCCGATGACCGATCGGTAGACATCGTTCTTGTCTGCGGCGCGCCTCATGCGGGCAACGGCCTCGACCTCGCTCAACGGGCCGTCGACCGAAGGCAGTCGATGAGACCGGATCGCCTCTGGCACGGCGGCGTCGATCAAGGCATCGAGCGTTGGATGCCCGATGACCTCGAGCATGGATGCAACATCGGGCTCGCGTGGTCCGATGTGTCGCGAAGCGAAAGCTCCGAGTTGGGGGGTTGCTGACATCGATAGCTCCTCAGGACACGGCGAAAACTCGTGCCCCGTCTGTCGTACAACCTGAGAGATTCACCGCCCTGCGGCGGCTTTCACCTTCGGTGAGGGTCGTGCCCTGCTTTCCAGAGGTGCCTCTTCCTCGCGGTCCTGGTGCCTGAGAGATTCCCGGGGCGGTTGCTCCTTCGGCGCCGGCATGCCGGCTCTCCCGCGAGGCGTCACCAGCCCCCAAAGCGTACCAGTTCCCCACCCCGATCTTGGCGTCTGGCGTAGAAAACGGCATCGATCCTGTCGATTCCTACGCCAGACTCCAGTGCGACGGGAACCGCGCGGGCTACCCGCGACGTCGTAAGATCGGAGAGAGGAGAACCCATGCTGACTCGTCTAGTCGCACGTGCTCTCGGCGCGTCGTTGTTGCTAACAGCAGCGATCGCTGTCGTGCCCCAACCAGCCCTGGCCTCGTGCGCCGAACCTCCGGATCTCGAGACAGCCTTCGCTGATGCTGAGGTCGTATTCATCGGGAACGTCGTTGAGTTGTCCAATCAGGATCGCACGGCCGTCATGCAAGTCGAGCAGGTCTGGAAGGGGCCGCAACTGCCAGACGTCGTCACGGTCAACGGAGGCCCAAGCGATCCCTCAGTGATCACATCTGTCGACCGCACGTTCGAAGTCGGTACCTACATCGTGTTTCCCATCAACTCGGATCCGCCGTTCGAGGACAACGCATGCACGCTCACCCAGCGAACGAGCACGGCGCTCGACGTGATCAACCCGTTCACCGACGAGCCTCCGGAGCCCGCGACCACCGGTGGGACCGTAGTGACCGTCGGCGGTGACGTCGGTGCAGTTGCCGTTGAGCCGATCCTGGTGACCGGCGGTACGAATCCGACACCGTTCGTCGTCGCCGGCGCCATAGTCGTCATCCTCGGCGTCGGCGTCTTCGCCTGGCGCCGACGCTCGACACATCGCACCTAATCCTTCGGACTCTGGCGTAGAACGCGGCACCAATCCTGTCGTTTCCTACGCCAGACTCCTGAAGAAGTGTGCAACGCTATGGACGTCTCCAACGTGGATTGAGTGTGGGCGACAGGGATGAAGTGATCTACAACACACTCAGCGGAGAACTGGTGCGGTACGCAAGCGCCCTCGTGGGGCCCGACGATGGCCCGGATCTGTTGTCTGCCGTGATCACGCGCGTGCTCACGAAACGTCACTTGTCGGATCTCGACAACCCTCGTATGTATCTCTTCAAGGCGATCGGCAACGAGGCTAGATCCCACAAACGTCGCTATGTCAAACGTCAGATAGTCAGACTCGACGCGCCGAGCGCCGTGGCCCCAGCCGAACTCGACACCGCACTCGACGCGGTGATGGACCTACCCACACGGCAACGATCGGCCACCTATCTCGTGTACTGGCTTGGCTACACACCAACCGAAGCTGCAGAGGCAATGGGGTGCCGGCCGGGCACCGTACGCCGCTACCTCCATCTGGCGCGGACCAAGCTCGAGGAGGTGCTCGATGCCTCTCAGTGACGATCAATTCAGAGACATCTTCCGGGATGTCTTCGAGCACATCGATACCGAGGCACCGGACGCTCCCGAATGGTCTGCCATCACGAAACCGGTCACAACGAGACCCGCCGGATGGCGTGGACCTGCGATCGCTCTCGCTGCAGGCGCTGCCGTTCTCATCATCGTAGGGGTCACTGCAATCTCGTCACCATGGTTCCGAGCTGAGACGCCGCCGGCGGCATCGGAGGCGGAAGGGGTGATCGTGTCGGTGACTCTCGCGGACGACATCGATGCTGGCCAACTAGAGCGTGTCATCGAAGCGCTCACGACCGATCCGCGGGTGCTCGACTGGCGATATGTAGATAAGACGGAGGCGTACGAAGAAGCGTTGCTCCAATGGGCCGGTAGCGAGGGCACCATCCGGTTACTCCGCGAGAACCCGAGTCTTCTTCCTGCAACCCTCCGGCTACTCACCGCGAACCAGACCGATGCGAAAGCAATCCAGGTTCTCGCTCTCGAGATGTTCCCGCCGCCGACGTTCGGCATCATGGGTTTCGCCACTGCGCGTGGCACGCTGACGAGCGTCGACCTACCCATCTCGATATCTGGTCTACATACCTACATCAACGAGGATAATGGCTTCGAGATCGCATACCCGGTCGACTGGTATCAGGCCGATGAGATCCTGGCTCCCGCCCTGACGTCTCCGCCTCAGAAGATCGAAGAAGTGTTCTCGGTTGGTACCTATCCGCTCCGCCCGGGTGCGGCGCGTTGCCCGAACATCCCAGAGAATGCCCTGCTGGATCTCGGACCCGAAGACGTTCTCCTCTCGATCGTTCTCGGTGGCGGGAGTGGCGACGCGCCATGGCCCAACGCGTTCGGCCCCGACAGCTTCCTCCCCACAGATGTGCCGATCGACGCCCAGACCTGTATCGACCAACCGGATCTGGATGCCCGGTCGGGATCCTTCAACCTCGATGGTCGAGACGTTCAGGTATTCGTCGCGTTCGGAAAGTTCGCCACTCCCGAGAAGCGGATGCAGACATGGCAGATCCTCGATTCGTTCGCATGGACGGAAACGTCGACCACGACGACAACGGTGCCTCCTGCGAGTTGCCCGGTGACGATTCCTCCTCAACCCGGTTTCGCACCTCCCGACGGCTATCCGTCTACGCCGGTGTCCGGGGTTTGGTATGGGACCGAGGGTCTATGGACAACGATCGAAACCGAAGGCATTTCCCGCCCTCGCAAGACGGTGTTGTGGAGCGTCAACTTCCTCGGCGGGAGGGAAGAAGGGCAGCCCGAGGTCGATGTGACCTGGACGCGAATCGACATCCCTGGCGAACCGACCTCGAACGGCGGATACGCAACCAACGCCTACACGGACGAGGAGGGGTGGTTCATGATCGCTGGACTCGATCCGAACGAACCAGGCTGCTGGCAAGTCACCGCTAGCTATAAAGGTGCCACTCTCACCTACATCTATCTGGCGCCGGGAGATGCCTCCACGACGACCACAACACTGCAGACAGCAGCAGACCCGCTATTCGGGGTGGAAGTTCCGTGGGTGCTGCTCTTCGACGACGGCCTCGAAGGCATCCTCGCCATCGACCCGAACGAGCGCATCGGATCCCGCAGTGTCATCGACGGTCAACGACCCGGCGACCAGCCCTACAGGCTCCAGCTCGCAAACGGGTACCTGGTCATCGGTTGGGGCACGGTGTACGCGAACAATGTCGCAACTCGCGACTCGGTGCCCCTTGGAGATGCCACTATCTTCGTTCCCGCATCCGACCCCACCCGTGTGTGGCTAATCGACTACCCGGGAGGGGCAATACTCGCAGGAACGCCACAGGTCTGGCAGGTATCGGTATCGACCGGCGCCCAACTGTCTGAACCGGTCGCCATGGACGTAGACGGATTCCCTTCGATCGGAACTCCCGGTGGTCTCGCGGTCGAGACGGAAGCCGGGATAGTGCTGTGGGATGCGAGTATCGGTGAGACCGTCGACGTCCTTGGCACCGACATTGGCTTCGTCAGCGACGTCTCGCGAGGGATCAACCCGCGTCTTGCGTGGTGCGAAGCCGCATGCAACGTGCTTCACATCACAACGATCGAAACAGGGCAAGACCTCACAGTCACTTCGCCAACCGGGGAACCGTTCGATGCCAGATCGGCCCGTTTCTCAAACGATCAACGATTTCTTGCCGCAACAACAGGCAACGATGTGATCGTCGTCGATCTCGAGAGCGAGTCGCCATACACGGCCTTCACCATCGGCGACTCCACAACGCCTGTGTCCCTGGGTTGGGCGCCTTTTGGACCAGATCTCTTCGCCAGCACAAACTCATTCCAGCAGTCGGCGATGGAGGTTGCCTGGCACAACGCACTTTCGCGGGACACCGCGATCGTGGCCCTTCCATTCGGTGGAGCCGTCTCTTTCGTGGTAGTTGACGCCAACGAGGCATCCGGGTTTCTCAAGCGAGAACCCAACAAGCCTGAGGCCTGCCCCCCACGGCCTATCTCAGACAGTCCACCTGAAATCTGTGGGTTCGTCGGCTGGTGACACCTATGGGCGCCACGCTCACCTATGTGTATCTCGTGCCGTAGCTGCCAACAGACAGGTCTGGATCACCAGGAACTGACCCATCCATTCGGACTCTGGCGTAGAAACCGGCACCGAACCTGTCGTTTTCTACGCCAGAGTCCAGGTACCTTGACATAACACAGCAACTACATATATAGTTAGAGTAGTTAGTCTCGTGGAGACCCTGGAGGTGAAACAGATGAGTTACTCGCTCGGTGTGTGGCAGGCGATGCTGGCAACCGTCTATGTCGCCGACAAGGTGCGCCTTGGACAGTTCGAGTTCGTTCCGACGAGTAAGTTGGCGGATGACCTCGGCATCCCGGCTCCCAGCCTGTCTCGTCTGCTGCGCGGCCTCAACCGGGCAGGGATCATCGAGACCCGAGAGGGCTCCAAAGGTGGCGTCCGCCTCGCCGTGGCACCCGAGCAGGTCAGCCTGCTCGCGGTCGTCGATGCGATCGAGCAGCGGTTGCCGCTGTTTCGCACCGACTCGGCACTGAAGGTGACGGGAGAGACACCAACACGACGTCAGGCAGATCTGCGCCGGGCGCTCGATGAGGCTGAACTGGCCATGCGCTCGAGCCTCGAGGGGGTGACGATCGCAGACGTTTCCAAGAACTGAGCTATCCATTGGGACGCCCATGTGCGTCCCAATCTTGTGAGCGAACTACATCAACACTTGCTTGAGTTTATCTATAAAGGGGCCTTCATGAAAACATTGAAAGTGACGCTGATCATCATCGGCGTCGTACAACTCATACTCGGCATCATGTTCCTCGTTCCGGGGCTGTTCGCCTCGACCGTGGGGCTGGAGGAGGCGCCCGGATGGGTGGACTGGCTCTTCGCCATGTTCGCCGCCCGTGCGATCGGCTTCTCGTACGGCATGTTCCTCGCCGCGCGCAACCCAGCGCGAAACCTGTCATGGATCAAGGCGATGATCGGCATCCAGGCTATCGACTGGGTAGCGACGATCGCGTATCTGATCACAGGTACCGTCACGATCGCACAGGTGACGACAGCAGCGTTCTTGCCGCTCGTGTTCATCGTGATCCTCGGACGCGCCACACCCTGGTCGGAAGAATCTGGATCAGACCGTATCGACCTCGCCACGCTGAACGCCTGATCGGCTCGCGGCTCGCTCTGGCGTAGGAAACGGCACGATGATGCCGTTTCCTACGCCAGACTCCTGTCAGACTTCGATCACGAGGCGGTCGATCATGCCGAGGTGGGTTCGCTTGTGCGACACGACGTTGAGGCCCGCTTCGGCCAGCTCGGAACGGACGTCGCGGTTGCTCCGACAGCCACCGAACTTCATGGTCTTGGCGACCCCTCGTCCATCCTGATACTTTGCGATCCGGGCAACCGATGAGCGACCGTGTTCGAGGAGCAGTATCCGGCCACCCGGCTTGGTGACCCGTTCCATCTCCTTGAAGGCGGCGACGTAGTCGGGAAACGTGCAGGACGACAATGCCGAGACGACGGTGTCGAAACTGTCGTCCGCATATGCCATGTTCTGTGCATCTCCGACCGTGACCTCGAACCCACCTACCCGGGTTCTGGCTCTCGTCACCATCTCGGGTGACAGGTCGAAGGCTGTCACCGAGTCGGCGCCGGTGAGGTACTTGAAGTTCTCCCCAGTGCCACAGGCGACATCGAGGACATCCCCTGTGGCTTGCCGAAACATGGATCGGAAACGGTTGAGCCCCAGGAGCGTGCTTGGGATATCGAAGAGCCACCACTTCGCGGCCAGGTTCTCATAGAGGCCAAGGACCTCTTCTGTAGTTCGGGATTGGACACTCATACTGTCACGGGCTCCAGGTCGGGATCGGGGTGGGGTTCGTCATGTGGAACCCCTTCGATGGATACATTAGGTATCCATTCCAACCACGAGGGCAAGTACCAGTTCCGAGTGCCGAGCAGCTTCATCGATGCAGGAACCAGGATGGTCCGCACGATCGTGGCATCCAACAGAACCGCAACGGCGAGCCCGAAGCCCATCTGCTGGAACGTGACGAGGCTCCCTGCTGCGAACCCTGCGAACACGGCGACCATGATCGCTGCTGCCCCGGTGATCAGCGCTCCGGTGGTGCGTAACCCGTAGGCCACCGATTCGGTGTTATCGCCGGTGATGTCGAAGCGTTCCTTGATCCTCGACAAGAGGAACACGTGGTAGTCCATCGACAGCCCGAACAGCACGGAGAACAGGAACAGCGGTATCCAGTCCTCGATCACTTCGACCTGGCTGAAGCCGAGGAACGAAGCGATGTCCTTCACCCACTCCGGGCCGACCCCTGTCTGGAAGAAGGCGACGACCAGCCCGTAGGCCGCACCGACGCTCAGCAGGTTCATCACGATCGCCTTGCCGGGTATCACAATCGATCGGAAGGCAACCATCAGGAGAATAAAACTCAGCCCGAGGACCACGGCGAACACGATGGGTGTGTATGTGTCGGTCTGGCTGAGGAAGTCAACTGTGATGGCCGTTTCTCCGCCGACGTAGACCGCGGTTCCGGGCGCGACCGCTCGGGGGACGATGTCGGCACGCAGGTCGCGTACTGCATCGAGCGACTCCACAGAGTTCACATCTCCTGGAAGCACGACGGAGAGGATCGCCAACTCCGTGGTCGAGTCCGGGTCGACGAACGAAGGCCCGAACCGGCCATCCATGGCCACACCTTCAGAGAGTGCGGTGACCGTCTCGGTGACCCCGTCGCCCTGCACGACCACCTCCACAGGCGAGGCGAGGCCGCCACTGAACTCCTCTTCGAGGATCTCGAAGGCCTGCTTCGACTCGATCTCGTCGGGAAGCGTCGAGACTCCGGCGAACCCGGTGTCGATGGAGAAGAAACTGGTGGCGAAGATGATGAGTATTCCGGCAGAGACGACCAGAGATATCACGGGACGGCCCATGACCACCGCCGTGACGCGATCCCAGAACCGACCCTGATTGTCGAGAGAACCGCGGCGGCGCACACGCAGCCAGTTGATGCGGTCTCCCATGATCGACAGCACGGCAGGCAGCAGCGTCATCGACGCACCAACTGCTACGAGTACCACAAGGATCGCCCCTGTGCCCAGAGATCGGAAGATCGTATTCGGAAGCAGGAGCATCCCGATGAGCGCGAGAACGACGGTCAGCCCGGAGAAGAACACGGCGCGCGTGGCCGTGGAACCGGCTCTGGCGATCGCGTCGATCTTCTCGAGGCCCCTGGCGCGTTCCTCCCGATAGCGAGAGACGATGAACAGCGAGTAGTCGATCCCGACGGCGAGACCGATCATCGAGATCATGTTGGTGACGAAGAAACTCAGCTCGAAGACCTGGCCGACCAGGGCGGCGAGTCCCATCGCAACAGCGATGGACGCGATTCCGAGAACGATCGGGATGATGCCGGAAGCAACAGTTCCGAACACGAGCACCAGGACAACAAGTGCTACAGCGATACCGATCATCTCCCCTGTTCTGAGATCTTCCTCCGCAACACGGTTGATGTCGTTCGCCACGGTCTGGGGTCCCGCGACAAGTGCCGTGTATCCATCCGGTGCCTCGATCGCGTCAACCGCCTCTACGACCAGTTCTGCGTTGCCCGAGACAGTGTCCGGATCGCTTCCGGCGATGGTCACCGGCAGCAGCGCGGTACGTCCGGACTCAGATACGGGACCGTCCTGGGTCAGATACGATCCGACCCCATAGACCACGTCCGGCCCGAGGGCGGCAACTTCGGACTGCACCTCCGCTACGTACGCGACATACCCAGGGTCGGCGGCGGTCACGGTGTCGTTAGATATCACGACGAATTCGGTATTGGCCGATTCACCCCGCACCTCTTCGATCAACGCAGCAGCCTGATCCGACTCCGGGTTATCCGTGAAACTCACCGACGTGGTCAATGCGCTTCCGAGCAGTTGTGAGGAAAGGACAGCAGCGGTGATCAACACAACCACCCAGACGCCCAGCGTCCTCCACGGTTTTCTTGCGCTTGCACGTGCCAGTGCCTCGGTACCTAACGCCATTGGGATTCCCCCTTGATTGATATACGCTGTATGCGTACAATGTAAGTGTACGGTGTAAACCTATACGTACGCCGTAAGCTTGTCAAGGTCGACATGGAGATTTCTTTGACTTACGATGCAGGAATGACCACAACCGCACGAGCACCGCTCACCAGGAGTCGGATCGTCGATGCAGCCGTCACCTTCGCCGACGAGTTCGGGGTCGACGCTCTTTCCATGCGCAAGCTGGGAGCGGTACTCGGGGTCGAGGCGATGTCGCTCTACAACCATGTGGACAACAAGGACGACATCTACGACGGCATGATCGACTACGTGTTCACCTCGATCCCCCTTCCCGACCCCGACATGAATTGGAAGGACTCGGTCCGGTGGATCGGCACCGCTGCCATGGAGCGGTTCGCCCAACACCCCTGGGTGGTCTCCCTGCTGATGTCGCGGGGCAACTTCGGCCCGGGGGCGCTGGCCTTCATGGACCACGTACTGGCCGTCTTCATCGAAGCGGGATTCAGCGACGAGGACACGCACCATGCTTGGCAGATGCTGGCATCGCACACCATGGGCTACACCTTTCAGCAGGCAACGAACCAGGGGGCCGTGGAGGAGAAGTACGACAGCCTCGACGCCCAACTAGCGCGACTGGGCGAGCACTTCCCCCATGTGGCACGGATGGCTCCGCTGCTTGCTCAGTGCGAGTTCGGTCGCGAGTACGTCTTCGGACTCGAGATCATCATCGACGGTCTCGACGCGCGGCTGGGATAGGGCCCTCTACGTACTGCGCCCGGTGAGCTTGCGAGTCGGGTCGCTACGCAGGCGAACCTTCCAGGTTTCCAGGTTGTCCGTACTTGCGCTTGAACACCAGGTACGCAACCGCACCGGCGGGGATCGGCAGCCAGAACTGGAACACCCGGTACGCAAGCGTCGCAAGCGTCGCGTCCGGACCAGGGACTCCGGCTGCGACGAGCATGAATGCGAGACCGACCTCGACGAATCCCAATCCTCCCGGCGTGATGGGGATCATGCCAAGCACAGCCGAACCGGCGAACGCGATGAGCACGAGACTCGCTCTCGGCCTTGCGCCGACCGCATACAGAGCAACGAAGAGGACCATGTAGTCGAGCACCCAGTTGAACACCGCCGCCGCGAGTGCCTTGCGCCACCGCTGACCGAGTGCATCGACCACCTCGTTCCGTCGATCGAGAAACCCCTGAGCTGAAAGGTCCCAATCCTTGTGCAGCCTGGGTCCAACCCACGACCCGATCGTCTCGACAACACCTCCGACGAGGAGGAGGGGCTTGTCGTACTTAACGATGATGAACACCCCGGCGAACATCAGAATGAACAGCACGCCACCGGCGATCGCCACGGGAAGCAGATCCTTGGGAATCGGCGCCGACAGCGCCGCCAGAACCAGCGCTACGCCTGGGAGCGAGAAGAGGACGAGGTTCGAGATGAACGACACTGCGGCGAGAGCGGCAGCCGCCTGGCCGCGGGGAACACCCGACACGGAGAGCATCTGGAAGTATGTAGCGCCCGCGGCGACGACTCCACCCGGGACGACCTTCGCGAGGGCGTTCGATGCGAGCTGGCTCGTAGCGGCCAAGAATCGGGAGATATTCGGGACCGCGATGTGTGTCAACTCCCATGCTGCGGCGAAGGCACCCGTCATGAGTGCCGCCATGAGGGCGAACCAGTACCAGTAAATCCCGCTCAGTTCCGGGGTCTTGGAGAGAAAGTCCACGATCTTCGGCCACAGGATGTATAAGACCACAAGCGCGCCAAGGAGGAAGAGCGACCGTATCGCGACGGTCCTCCAAAGCTGCCTACGAGCTAGTTGTTGCTGTGCTTGATCGTCCATCGAGCAGCCCGTCCCCTGGTTTCGTGATACAAGTTAACAAGCTGGACGCACCCATTTAGACGTTCCGGCGCTCAGCAACGAGG
>BTQS01000031.1:0-14406 GCA_036985995.1 Acidimicrobiia bacterium | reverse complement strand
CCGCGGACAGGCGGGAATGTTCCTTGGATTCCAGTACCCGGAAGAGATCCCCGGCGTCTCTGTCGTCAACTTCCTCCGAACCGCCCTGTCGAACAAGAGCGGCACCGACTACACGGTCCTCGAGCTGCGCCTCAAGGTCATGGATGTGATGCGAGACCTCGAGATGGATGACAGCTTCGCCGACCGCTACCTCAACGAGGGCTTCTCGGGTGGCGAGCGAAAGCGCAATGAGGTTCTGCAGATGGCGGTGCTCGAACCGGAATTCGCTGTCCTAGACGAGACCGACTCTGGTCTCGACATCGACGCTCTACGTATCGTTGCTGAAGGTGTTGAAAGGCTCCGCACCGACGAGCGCGGTTTCCTGATCATCACGCACTACCAGCGGATGCTCGACTACATCACGCCCGACGTCGTGCATGTGTTCCTAGACGGTGCCATCGTCGAATCGGGAGATGCTTCCCTCGCCGAGCGGATCGAAGAGACCGGCTACGACAACTACCGGGCAGAAGTGGTCGGCGGGTGACCGATCTGGCGAGCCTCCGCTCGGACTTCCCTATCTTGTCGCGCGAGGTCAACGGGCACCCGCTCGTGTACCTCGACTCGGCAGCGACAACCCAGAAGCCCATCGCAGTCCTCGATGCGATGGATGCGTACTACCGAGAGTCGAACGCGAACGTTCATCGGGGAGCCCACACCCTCGCCCTCGAGGCAACCGAGCTCTACGAAGGCGCCAGGGACAAGGTGGCACGCTTCATCGGCGCCGATGCGGCACAAACAGTGTTCACCCGGGGTACCACCACGGCGATCAACCACATCGCTTACGGGTGGGGACTCAACCATCTGACCGAGGGCGACCGGATCCTCGTGACGATCGCCGAACACCACGCGAACATCGTGCCGTGGCAACTCGTAGCGAGCCACACAGGCGCTGAGCTCGCATATCTCGAACTGACCGATGAGTACACCATCGACACCGACGGCCTCGAGGACATACTCGACGACCGTGTGAAGATCGTGTCGTTCTCCGGCATGTCGAACGTGACAGGCGCCCTCGGCCCAATCGACGTGCTCTCGCAGGCGGCACGGTCCGTTGGGGCCCTCATCGTGATCGACGCCGCACAGCTGGTTCCTCATCACCCCGTGGACGTCACCGAGATCGACGTCGACTTCCTCGCTTTCTCCGCCCACAAGATGCTGGGACCGACGGGTATCGGCGCATTGTGGGGTAAGCCTGAACGTCTCGAGGAGATGGAGCCGACGGAAGGAGGCGGCGAGATGATCAATGTTGTCGAGCGTCATACCTCCACATGGGCGCCCGTTCCGCACAAGTTCGAAGCAGGCACGCCTCCGATCGCTGAGGCGGTCGGATTCGGGGCAGCCGTCGACTATCTCGCCGCGGTCGGCATGGAAACGATCGCGGCCCACGAACGAGAGCTCACCGCGTATGCTCTCGAACGCCTCTCGGAAATTCCGGATCTGAAGATCTACGGACCAAAGGACGTCACACAACGAGGTGGCGCCGTCAGTTTCGAACTCGGCGACATCCACGCTCACGACATCGCGACGATCGTCGACCAGGACGGCATCGCGGTACGGGCGGGCCACCACTGTGCCAAGCCGCTCATGAAATACCTGGGAGTGGCAGCAACAGCACGCGCATCGTTCTATCTCTACAACGTTCCAGAGGAAGTCGATGCGCTGGTGACCTCCTTGATGAAGGCCAGGGAAATCTTCGGCCTCGCCTGATCAGAACAACCGATGTCCGATAACCTTGCCTACGCATTTCACAGACGGATCGATTGAACATGGCACAGCTAGACGAGCTTTATAGAGAGGTCATACTCGACCACTACCGGAACCCGAGAAAGCGTGGTTCGCTCAACGGCAAACACATCCACGCTGAAGGGAACAACCCGTCGTGTGGCGATGAGTTCTCCATCGACATCGCTGTCGAAGACGGAGTGATCGTCGATGCCGCGATGCAGGGGCAAGGTTGCTCGATCTCCCAGGCATCGGGATCCATGATGATGGATGCGATCGTCGGGAAGTCCATCGAAGAGGTCGAGGATCTCACCCACAGATTCAAGGTGATGATGACCATCGTCGACGGCGAGAACCCAGTCGACCCGGACCGGCCCGGCTCGATGCTCGGGGACCTCGAGGCGCTCCAGGGGGTCCGAAAGTTCCCCGTCCGCATCAAGTGTGCCGACCTCCCGTGGACCACGCTGACGGACGCTCTCGAACGGGTCGCCTCCGCTTCATGACGACATACTCCCCATCGACGGCGTTGATCGTGGTCGATGTCCAGAACGACTTCGCCGACCCCGAAGGTTCGCTCTTCGTTCCGGGCGCGCCACAGGTCCTCGACTTCATCAACGATCAGATGCGTCAGGCCCGCGAAACAGGCACAACCGTCGTGCGCACGCAGGACTGGCATCCGGCATCGACCCCACATTTCGCGAAAGACGGCGGGATCTGGCCCGACCACTGCGTTGCGGGCACATGGGGCGCCATGTTCCATCCAAGCCTTCTGGATGAGGGAACGGTCGTTCGCAAAGGTGTAGGGGGCGAGGACGGATACTCAGGTTTCTCTGTTCGGGACCCTGTCACCGGCGAGGAGCAACCCACCGGCCTCGACCAGCTTCTCACCGATCGTGGCGTGGCAGAGGTGATCGTCGTAGGGCTTGCGACCGACTACTGCGTGAAAGAGACGGCCATCGATGCGGTTCGCTACGGATTCGGCTCGACGGTCCTCGCGGACGGTGTGAGTGCGGTCGACCTGGAACCGGGTGACGGTGCCCGCGCATGCGCTGAGATGGTGATCGCCGGCGTGGCGATCCGCTGAAGCATCGGCCCTGGTTCAGACCGTAGCTGGTGCGCTATCGACAAGCGACACGATGTATGCCTCATCGATCGGTGTTTCGCATGACCATGGCCCGAGATGATGCTTCATGACCTCGCTTGCGCGATCAACCTGCCCTGAAGGTCCTTCACCGCTTCGGTGACCGACACGTGATAACGGTGCGGATTGATCAACCTCCGGACGCCGACGTCCAGGCGATCGAGGTCCGCCAGGCGCCTTCGGCGCAGTTCGGCAAGGTCCGGTGACCCATCTAGCCGGCTGCCGTCGGCATACACGGTCTCGAGCAATTGCTCAATTTCGGAAGTGTCCGAAGGACCGAGTTCCCGAGTAACACGCGCCTGATGCGGATGGTGCACACGAAGGGTCTCGCCGGGGTTCAGAGTCTCGGATCCGGCAGACACGACGTCGGCTGTCGCGAGACCTCGCTCGTCGTACACCCTCCAGAGCCGCTTGTCACCGGGGATCGGCATCTTCTCCGGTGTGTCGGAGATCTTCATAGCCGGCCTCCACGACCCACCGTCATCGATACTGACAAGCTTGTACACACCGCCGAGAGCCGGGTATCCATCCGATGAGATGAGCCGCGTCCCGACTCCGAACATCAACCTCCTTGTCACCTCGCCTGGATCGAGCCCATAGACTGACGCCTCCTCGTTGATCTGCGCACGTATCTGCCACATTGCCAACTCATCGAGGTCCGACGACAGCACGATCGCCGCGTCGTCGAATCCAGCATCGGTCAACATGCGGGCCGAACGAACGGCCAGGTGTGCGAGATCGCCCGAGTCGAGGCGGATCCCGACCGGCTCGTGCCCTTTGTGACGAAGCTCCTCGAACACCGTGATGGCATTGGGGATCCCGCTCCCAAGCGTGTCGATCGTGTCGACCAGAAACACACACTCGTCCGGATAGACGTCGGCATACGCACGGAAGGCAGCCAGCTCCCCTCCGCCGAGAGCCATGAACAGCTGCACCATCGAATGACCGTGTGTGCCCGCGGGGCTGCTCCCGAGCACATGTGAGATACCTACGTTCGAGCTCCCATCGACGCCGCCGATGAGCGCCGCTCTCGTCCCTGCGTTCGTACCCACATCCGGCCCTCGCCGCATGCCAAATTCCAGAACAGCTCCCCCTCGGGCCTGCTCAACGACCCGCGATGCCTTGGTTGCAATGAGCGTCTGGTAGTTCAGATGGTTGAGCAGGGACGTCTCGATGATCTGGGCGAGTGCGAGCGGCCCTTCGACGACGCCGAGTGGTGCTGCCGCATGCACCACACGGCCCTCCGGCACCGCCCTCACGGTGAGGGATCCGAAGCCCTCAGCACCTTCGAGCCATGCAAGAAAACCGTCATCGAAGCGACGACGCCCGCCCGGGCCGACCTGGCCACGCAGCACCTCCAGGTCCTCCGACCCGATTCGGGTTCGATCGATCCATTCGAGCAGCCAACCGAGACCGGCCGTTATGACATACCCCGCCTGATGTTCGCCATAGTCGGGGTATCTGCGAAAGAAGTAGTCGAACTGGGCGGTCCGCTCGGCGAGGCCGTGCTTCCAATACAGCTGCGCCATCGTCAGCTGATACTGGTCGGTAAACAGGAACCCCTCAGTCAGGTCCCGACGATCTTCCGGCATCCGATCACCCTACCCGGCGTCTGGCGTAGAAAACCGCCGTTTTCGTGCCGAAATCTACGCCAGAGTCCTCGGTCACCCGGTCCTTGGTCACCCGACCACGCCGCCTTCGGTCATCGGACGGAGGTCGAGTGCGGCATTGAGCTCATCTTCGGGTAGCACACCGATCTCCAGGGCGACCTCGCGCACACCCCGGCCCTCTTTGAAGGCCTTCTTCGCAACCTCTGCCGACTTGTCGTAGCCGATCACGGGCACCAGCGCTGTGATGATGATCACGTTCTGCTCGAGAAGCCACTGCGCACGCTCGGCGTCGGCCTCGATACCATCGACCATCTTGTCACGCATCACGGTCGCGGCACTTGCAAGGAGATCGATCGATTGAAGCAAGTTGTGGGTGATGAGGGGCATCATGACGTTGAGTTCGAAGTTGCCGTTCGCACCTCCCCAGGTGATGGCGGTGTCGTTGCCGATCACCTGGCTCGCCACCTGCATCATCATCTCGGCGATCACCGGGTTCACCTTCCCCGGCATGATCGAGCTGCCGGGCTGGAGAGACGGGAGGGTTATCTCCGCGATCGCGGTGCGGGGACCGCTAGAGAGCCACCGTAGATCGTTTGCGATCTTGAACAGTGACACAGCGACGGTTTTGAGCGCCCCGGAGGCGTTGACGGCGGCGTCTTTAGCAGCTTGTGCCTCAAAGTGGTTGGGCGCCTCCACGAAGTCGTAGCCCGAGCGCTTGGCCATCTCGGCGATCGTGTCTGCCGCAAACCCCTCGGGTGCGTTGATCCCCGTGCCGACTGCGGTGCCACCAAGAGCAAGTTCGAGGAGCTCGGGGAGCACGTTGCGGATGCGATCTGCGCCGTTGGCGACCTGAACCGCGTAGCCGCCGAATTCCTGGCCGAGCCGGATCGGTGTCGCATCCATCAGGTGTGTCCGCCCCGACTTCAAGATGTCGTCGAACTCGACGGCCTTAGCGTCGAGTGAGGCGGCGAGGGCGTCAAGGGCGGGCAACAGGTCCTGCTCGATGCCGGCTACGGCAGCGACGTGGATCGCTGTTGGAATAGTGTCGTTGGAGGACTGGCCCGCGTTGACGTGATCGTTGGGGTGGACGAACTTCGAGCCGAGCTCTGCGCCGAGGATCTCTGAGGCCCTGTTTGCGATCACCTCGTTAGCGTTCATGTTGGTCGAGGTGCCCGAACCGGTCTGGAAGATGTCGAGCACGAAGTGCTCGTCGAGGTCTCCGTCCATGACCTCCCGGGAAGCCTGGATGATCGCGTCGGCTTTCTCGGGGTCGATGGAGCCCATCGCCTTGTTGGTCACGGCTGCCGAGGCCTTGAGGAGGCCGAGGGCCCAGATGAACGTACGCCCGAACCTCAAGTTCGAGATCGGGAAGTTGTCAACCGCACGTTGCGTCGACGCTCCGTAGTACGCCCCTTCGGGAACCGGTACCTCACCCATGGAGTCACGTTCGATGCGCATGTGCAGTCTCCTCAGATCGATTCATCGCACAACGTCAACAATAGTGAGACTCAGGCTCAGGGATTCCGGCTCGAGGGGTGACTTCCCTCATTCTCTGGGCTGTCAGCGTGGTATAGCCGCGTGGTATAGCCGCTCTACAACCCTGAGTACGCGAAATGGTCAGCTGGTGAGGGCTTCGGCGATAGCTCGCGAGAACACCTCGCCCACGTCGCCCTCGATGCGGAGAGTGACGAGCGTGGCCTCGTCGTGGTCGGTGCGGCCCTGGTTGACGATCGCGTAGGGCACCCCCCTGCGTGCCGCATGCAGCGGGATGTCGGCAGCGGGGTACACCGACAGGGTGGTTCCAAGCGCTATGACCAAGTCGCAAGCCTCCGCTGCCCGTGTTGCTTTGTAGATCGTCATCGGGTCGAGCTGCTGACCGAAACTGATCGTTGCAGGCTTGAGCAGGCCTCCGCACGAGCACCTGGGTGGGATTCGCGTCTTGGTGAACGTGTCGAGGTGAGGCGTGATCGGTGACCGCTTCCCACAGTCGAGACACCCGGCCTCGCGTGCCGTCCCGTGAACCTCCACCACCTTCTCCGGTGATGAACCCGCCATGGAGTGGAGTCCGTCGATGTTCTGCGTGACGATCGCTTCGAGCTTGCCTGCCTCCTCGAGTTCGACACAGGCCCGATGCACAGCTCCCGGTTGTGCGGCATCGATGTACTCAGCGGAAGCGATCTTCTGATCCCAGTAGTCGACGCGTCGTTCTTCGGAGCTGATGAAGTCCTGGAACTCGACCGGTCGCTGCGTCTTCCACACACCCTTCGGTCCACGGAAATCAGGGATCCCTGTCTCGGTAGAAACACCGGCACCCGTGACGATGAGGATCGCATCGGCATCGTCGATCAGCTGAGCAAGAGCGCGCGTTTGTTCGTCCATCGCCGGCATTGTTGCACGTTCAGTTCATACCGCCGCGAGCCCGGGGC
This sequence comes from Acidimicrobiia bacterium, assembly GCA_036985995.1. GTDB lineage: Bacteria > Actinomycetota > Acidimicrobiia > Spongiisociales > UBA5794 > JAMBLL01. The sequence goes on along the minus strand of BTQS01000031.1, from coordinate 7,468 downwards.
CGTACATAGGCCGATCAGCAGGCCTTGCCCTCGATATCGCAGACGAGGCCTCCGGCAACATCGGGATGGTTTCTCTCGAGGAGGGCGTTGAGGCGTTGAGCGACCCGCTCGAACGGTGCGTATCCCAGACTCAGCGGAACGGTGGAAGGGCCGTCGCGCAGCAGGAGTGTCGGGAAACCCGTCACACCGAGCCACCGGGCCTCCTGGAAGTCCTTTTCGGCTGCTTCCCGCATTTCAGTGGAGCCCAGGTTCGTCCGGAACTCGTCGACGTCGACGGGAAAACCCGCGAGCAGATCCGGATAGGCGTTGTGGTCGGTGACGTCGACACGTTCGGCATAGAAGGCGCGCTGGAGCCGCGTGAAGAATCGCAGTGTCTCGTCGGGGGCCATCTCACGCATCGTCACGATCGCGGTGTCGGCCGTCATCGTGTCGTAGACCCAGTCCTCACGATCGAGCCCTGTAGGGTCGAATGGTTGACCGCTCGCTGCGGCAACCTGGTTCCAGTGGTGTTCGAGGTGGCCGCGGATCAAAGCAAGCGGCTCTGCGCGCTCCCCCGGTCGAAGACCGCCGACGATGACTCTGAGCGGGATCTCGAATGAAGCATCGATCTTCTCTATGACCGGGGCGAAACCCCAGCACCACGAGCACATCGGATCACCCACGTAGACCAGTTCGAGATCGGGGACCCGTTGCATGTTGCCACCTAACCGGTGGTCGCCGCCTGGTATTCCGTGTAGCCGGAGTCCTCGAGTTCATCGGCGATCTCGTGACCACCTGTGCGGACGATCTGACCTTTCACCATGACGTGCACCTTGTCTACCGACATGTGTGACAGGATGCGGCTGTAGTGGGTGATGATCACGACAGCGAGATCGTCGCTGCGAAGCGATTCGACCATCTCAGCTACCTCACGAACCGCGTCGATGTCGAGACCTGAGTCGATCTCGTCGAGGATGGCAACCCTCGGGTTAGCCACGCCGAGCAAGTACATCTCGGATCGCTTCTTCTCGCCACCGGACAGTCCGAGGTTCACGGCCCGGTCACGAAAGGGGTCCATGGACAGGCGCTCGGACGTCTCCGCGATCCGCTCGCCGAATCCGCTGTCGTCCGGGTTACTGGCAGCCATCGCTGCGGTGAGTTCGTCGAGAGAGACGCCGGGGATCTCGGTCGGGTACTGGAACGCTTCGAAGAGCCCAACTCTGGCCCGTTCGTCGACCGTCATTCCCATGATGTCGACACCATCGATGAAGGCCTCGCCTTCGATCGTGTAGTCGGTCTTTCCCATGAGCACATGGCTGAGCGTTGATTTGCCCGAACCGTTCGGCCCCATGATCGCGTGCACCTCGCCGAAAGGAACGGTGAGGTCGACGCCCCGAAGGATCGTGAGGTTGTCGATGTTTGCCTTCAGGTTCCGAACCTCGAGTGCGTAGCTCATCAGTGGTCCTCACCCTCTGGATCGGATACGAACACATCACCGTCACGCACTTCGGTGCGATATGTGGCAACGGGCCTGGTGGCGGGAAGGGTCAAAACGGCCCCCGTCGCGATGTCGAAGGTCGCACCGTGCCGGGGGCACTCGACCTCGCCATCGAACACCTCTCCCTCACAAAGAGACGCTTCGGCGTGGGAGCAGCGGTTTGCGATCGCGTACACTTTGTCGCCATTTCGAAACACCGCGATCACCGTTCCGTCGAGATCGACACAGGTGCCCGTGTCCTCGGGAAGTTCGGTGAGTGAGCCGGCGCGCACCTCGCTCATACGCGGCCTTCTTCTTGAGCCTGGATGTACTTGCTGTTGATCCGGTCGCGTGCCCAGGACGCGACGTGATCATCGGGAATCTGCTCAACGACCTCTTCGAAGAAACCGTGCACTTGCAACCGGTCGGCGCGTTCTGGCGTCAGGCCGCGAGACATGAGGTAGTACCGTTGATCTCCATCGAGTGGGCCGATACTCGATCCGTGTCCACACTTGACGTCATTGTTGAGAATCTCGAGGGTCGGCACCGATTGCGCAGAAGCACCGTCGGAGAGGATGAGGTTTCGATTGGTCTGGAACGACTCCGTTCGTTGGCCGGTCTCCTCGATGCGGATCATGCCGGTGAACACCGACAGGGCACGATCCGCGACGGCACCCTTCAAGAACATGTCGGCCCGCGTGTTCGTGCCGATGTGGTTCATGAAGTAGCGATAATCGAGCGTCTGGCTGTCCTCCCCGAAGTAGGCTCCGTAGATCTTGCCGTGGGATCCGTTTCCGACGAAGTCGACGTCGAGGTGGAGCCTGCCAACCTTCCCCCCGAGCCCGATCTCGCTGAAGGTGAGACCAGCATCCCTGCCGAGCTGGATGACGCAGCGGCCTATGGCCCTGGTCTGGTAGTTCCAGTCCTGGATGAGGCTCAAGGTCAAGCGGGCATTGTCACCGACCGACGCGGCAACGGTTGGGATCACGATTGATGCCTCGTCGTTGGTCGACCGCATACGAACGACAACGGTCGCGTCCTTGCCTGCCGGAACATCAACGTGAACACCGGGGAAGGTTGTTGCAGACCCTGTCGACTGGATGTCGACCAGCACCGGGTGGTCGATGAGATCCTTGCCGACGTATGCGGATCCGGGGGCATAGGCCACGAACGCAGTCGAGAACAGATCGCGGTCCTTGATGAGATCTTCAGCATCCTGGAGCTGCGCGAGCGTCGGAACTCCCTCCGTGACGGCGAACCCATCGACGATGCTCACCACCGTTCCGTGCCATCCTTCGACGATCGGGTCCGGAGTGCCGGTGCCCGGCTTCACCGCAGCAGCGTCAAGGGCAGGGTCGAAATCGAGATCGAGATAGCGCCAGTTCTCCTCGCGTTCCGTCGGCATCGACAGGGACGGGAGCAGTTGGATGGCGGCCGCGCGCTTTTCCGCCATCCACGCGGTATCTGAGGTACCAAAGAGAGATGAGTCGGGCAACGGAGCGATCCTTCGTGAGTTCCGGCGCAGGATACCCCTCCGTTGTGACCAACCGACCCGTTTCCACCATGGCCGTGTGTGTATCTCGGTGGCGTTATATGTGTATCTCGGTGGCGTTATATGAGGGCGGCGCCTACCGTTCAGCGTGACATCACGATCGAGGCGGCCGCTGGTAGGAAGAGGCGCCGCTCGAGGAGGTCAGACTCATGCGAACCACCATGTTGGGTTCTGTCGCGCTGATCGCGACGATCACCATCGCACTCATTGGATTCCAGTCAACGGTCACCCCAACCCCGGCACACGCTGAAATTCGGGATGCGAACTTCGCGATCGCGGTATTCCCGGTGGACGACGAATACGCGAGGTTCAAGAACACCTGGGGCGAGCGACGGGCCCGAGGCCGCCGCCACACAGGAACGGACATCATCAGCCCCAGAGGCACAGCGATTCGTGCCGCCGCTGATGGCATTATCACCGAGATGGACTACCGCGCGTCGTCAGGGTTCTACCTACGAATCGACCATGGCCACGGGTGGCAATCGACGTACCTGCATCTCAACAACGACACCATCGGCACAGACGATGGTGAGGGTGGCACCTGGACGGCCTTCTACCCGACACTGACGGTCGGAGCGGAGGTGTTCGCAGGGGACGTGATCGGATACGTCGGGGACTCAGGGAACGCGGAAGACACGATCCCTCACGCGCACCTTGCGATCACGCACAAGGGTGAGAGTCTCAATCCTTACCCCTACCTCGAAGATGCGTGGGACCGCGAGCACCGGTTCGCTCGTTCCGGACTCAACCCTCTCTGACGAGGGCGACCGCCCCGCTGAACACCTCGTCGAGCATTTCGACGGTGAGCCGGCCGGTAAACGTGTTCTGCTGTGAGACGTGGTAGCTCATGAGGATCGTCAGGTCGTCCACGGCAACCTCAGCACCGTGACTGAACGTCGGACGGGGGCGAGGCAGGTCGCATCCGATCCGGCCGAGGTGTGCCCACAGCGCGTGGTAGGCGATCTGACCAAGCGTCAGGTACACGGAGACGTTTGGAAGCAACCCGAGTTCGGTGTCGAACCACAGGGTGCAGTTCGCCCGCTCAGCCGGCGTTGGCTTGTTCTGAGGGGGTGCGCACCGCACGGGTGCCGTGATCCACGCGTCCGATAACTCGAGCCCATCGTCACGGTGCGTCGATGTTGGCTGGTTCGCGAGCCCTGCTTTGAACATGGCCCGATACAACCAGTCACCGGAGCGGTCACCAGTGAACATCCTGCCGGTACGGTTCGCTCCGTGTGCCGCGGGTGCCAGGCCGATCACCGCAATCCTGGCTTCGGGATCGCCGAACCCGGGAACGGGCCGTCCCCAGTACTCATCATCACGGAAGGCGGCACGCTTGGTTTCTGCGACCTCTACTCGCCAGGCAACGAGGCGCGGGCATGCGACACAGCCGACAACGGCAGCTTCAAGCTCCCCTAGCGAGGCGGGAGCGCGTCCGCCGAATAGCTCGCGCTGTTGCTCCATAACAACCAACCCATCCCATCTTCTGTGACCGCTGACTGCACCGCGCGCTGGGTCTGTGTATCGATGGCCCAGGTCTGCAGCCACGGCCGCAGGTACCCTTGCCCATCGAGCTTGCTCTTCCCCCCGGCGAGCGCAGTGGTCACGATCTCGACGGCATTGTCATCCGGGTTCTCGAACCCTTTCCACCCCGACCTGTAGTTCGTCGTGTACAGGGTCGGAGAGAGCACGTCGACGATCCGCGACATCGTGCTCGGGAGTTGGCCGACGCCTTCATCGGCGGTGGACTCGAGAACGATTCCGAGGATCGTGGTCGACACCGTACAGCCCGTCGGGTGGAGCACCGAGTACGCCCTGGTGAGGAACGCCGAGATCGACGCAACCCGAACCTCCTGGTTGTAGGCACCGTCGAAGACCGCCGTAGACACGTCACCACCGATCGGGTACGACACATAGTCGAACTGGATCTCGTCGAACCCGAGCCGGCAGGCTTCTTCGGCAAGGGCGATCGAGTACTCGAACGAGGCGGGGTCTGACGGATCCAACCATGCGTAGCCGTTACGGGACCTCCACAGGGTCCCGTCCTCGTTCGTCACGGCACGGCCGGGCTCTGCCTCGGCGAAGAAACTGTCCTGGAATACACCGATCCTCCCGATGAGATAGAGATCATGCTCTTTCGCCTGGGCAACCACGTCGCTTGCATCGAAATAGCTGCTCACAGCACCGATCGCGTTCGCCGTCGGTACATCGGTCGGATATGCGACCGTTCCGTCCTCGGTCTTGAGGTCGATAGCGAGAGCGTTGATTCCTGAACGGTCAGCGAGATCAAGGATCGTGTCCCATCGTTCCGTGTCGAGAACGCTGTCCGGCGCAACCCTGAGAGCGTTGATGACCTTTGGAGTCATCGACATGTCGAACTGATCGGCAGCACCTCCCCACGGGTACTCGACAGGATTCCATGCGGGCCGCGACAGTGAAATGGTGCCTGGGATGGCGCGTTCTAGGGCGTATCGGCCTTCGTTGTCCGTCATGTCCTGTGCGTCTCCGAGGATTACAGCAGCTCCCGGCAGCGGCCTTCCAGCGTCGGTCGTGACCCGACCGGACAACACCACGGGCTCGAGCCTGAACTCGATCCGCCCTCCGTCTGGGTATTTCTCGATGGTGTACTCCCGTGGGGAGAATCCATCTGCCTCAATGATCAACTCGATGGGGGTCCCCTCCCACTCGACGACCGGCCTTTCGGTTTTTGAATCCGCGAGCTCAACACCATTGGCAGTCACCTTCGACGGGACTGCAACAAGGTCATCAGCCGCAAGCGCGACGATCTCGATCGTCGGTGTGCCGAGCTCTGGTGGAGTTACAGCATCCCCGGGGGCCACGCTGAGCGCGCCCGAACACGCTGAAAGCACAAGCGCAATCAGGGCGATACCGAAGATTGGTCGACGAGCCATGGTGAGGGGAACCTGTTCGAAGGGACATAGAAAGGGTACAACTCTCTTGCCGAACCGTCCCCATGGTGATACCTTCCGGGTGCGCTGAACAAGTGCTTGCAGGATGCCAAGAGCGGGGGGCTTCATGGCTGACGTTGCAAGGGAGACGACGGTAGCCGATGCTATCGGCATGTACCTCGAGGCCGTGTCGAGCCACGACCTGCTGACGGCGGAGGACGAGGTACACCTAGCGCGCGCCATCGAACGCGGCCACAAAGCTGAACATGAGCTCGCAACGGCCGGCGAGCTCACACCCGAGCGCCGGGTCGAGCTGGTTCGCTATGTCCGCCTCGCCGACCACGCCAAACAGCAGTTCATCCGTTCAAACCTCCGACTCGTCATCTCGATCGCGAAGCGCTACACGGGCCGCGGGCTCGACCTCCTCGATCTCATTCAGGAGGGCAATCTCGGTCTCATCCGTGCAGTCGAGAAGTTCGATTGGCGAAAGGGCTTCAAGTTCTCGACCTACGCGACGTGGTGGATCCGCCAGGCGATCACGAGGGGACTCGGCAACCATGGACGCACAATCCGGCTGCCCGTCCATATGGTCGATGTGGTTCGGACCGTTCAGGAAACCGAGCTGTCGCTCCAAGAGAAGCTGCGACGGATACCAACGATCGCCGAGATCGCTGAGGTGAGTGGCCTCGATGAAGAGAAGATCCTGATCGCTCTGAACGCCCCAAGTGATCCTGTTTCACTCGACCGCCCTGTGGGCGACGAGGGGGATGCCCAGCTTGGCGATTTCGTAAGGGACTCGGACGCTGAAGACCCGTTTTCAACCATCGCAGACGTCGCACGTCACGAGGAGCTGACGCGAGCACTCGCCACGCTCGACGATCGTGAGCAGACGGTACTCGTCCTCCGATACGGCCTCAACGGGCAGCTGCCACGAACCCTCTCCGATGTAGGAGAGAGGCTGGGTGTCACCCGCGAGCGCGTACGCCAGATCGAAACGCGAGCGCTCGGACGACTCCGGCATCCATCGACGCTGCACAACCTCAAGAGCCTGATGTGAAAGCCATCGGCGTTCAGAACAGTCTCATCACGTCCGAGTCGGTACCTCTGAGCTCGTCGTAATCGACCTCGGCCCACTCGATAGCTCTGTCCTCGCACAACACCTTCGCCTGAGGCTTTATCGACTGTGCTGCGAAGATCCCTCGCACCGGAGCAAGCCGTGTGTCCCTGTTGAGGAATTCGAGATACCTCGTGAGCTGCTCTACCCCGTCGATCTCGCCGCGTCGCTTGATCTCGACCGCCACCGTCTGGCCGTCCCCGTCCCGGCACAGGAGATCCACCGGACCGATCGGTGTCGGGTACTCACGGCGAATCAGCTCCATGCCTTCACCGAAGGTCTCGGGGCGATCAGCGAGCAGTTCCTGGAGTTCCAGCTCAACGCCGTCCTTCTGAAGCCCTGGATCCTCCCCCATCTCCAGCGACGTCTCGAAGTGCACGTCTCCGAACTCGATGATGAGCCTCTCCCCCTTCGGATTCATCACGATCCACGTGTCG
>BTQS01000030.1:0-14517 GCA_036985995.1 Acidimicrobiia bacterium | reverse complement strand
CACCCCTGGTGACCTTCAACGCACCGGCAATGCCTCCCCAGATCGCACCGACGACGATGGCGGTCAGGAGGATGACGCCGATGTGAAATGGGCCCCACAACACCACGTTCGTGCCAACCCATCCGGCGAAAAGCGCAGCAATGAGGTACTGCCCCTCCACACCGATGTTGAACAGATTCATCTGGAAGCCGATGGCAACAGCAACCGCAGACACATACAGAGGTATCGCCTTGTTGATCATCGACGCCAACGAAGTCGAATCGGCGGAGAAGCTCAACATCCGCGAGTACGCGTCGAGCGGATTGATCCCGACGATGAGCAGCACGACCGCTCCGACACCGAGACTGAAGATGATCGCTGAAACGGGTGCAAGTAGCGAGAACAGGACCTTGCTCAGCTTCACGACGCGGCCTCCGCGCCAACACCCGTCATGTGCGAACCAAGGATCTCCGGAGTCACCTCGGCCGGCTCGAGCGACGCAACGATCCTTCCATCGAATATGACCAAGAGTGTGTCGGAAAGGCCGATGAGCTCGTCGAGGTCTGCAGAGATCAGCAACGTTGCGAGACCGGCCGCACGTGCGGCCCGAAGTTCGTCCCAGACAGCAGCCTGTGCGCCAACATCGATGCCGCGAGTTGGGTGAGCGGCGATCAGGACGCGTGGGTTCGCCATCATCTCCTTGCCGACGATCAGCTTCTGCTGGTTACCACCCGATAGCGCAAGCGCAGAAACGTTGATGTTCGGCGTCTTGACGTGGAATCGCTTGACAACCTCCTCGGTCGCTTCTCGAGTGCCCTTGATATCGATAAAGGGACCCTTGGCGAAGGGCTTTTGAGTCTGATGACCCAGCATCACGTTCTCCCACAGAGGGGCACCGAGCAGAAGCCCCTGGCGATGCCGATCCTCCGGGATGATGCCGATGCCATTCTCGTGCCTGCTCATCGTGTCGTCGTGGGTGATGTCTTTGCCGGCAAGCTCGACCGATCCCGAATCGGCTTCGATGATGCCCATGAGTGCGTTGATCAATTCGGACTGGCCGTTGCCCTCGACGCCCGCTATCCCGACGATCTCTCCGCTGTGGATCGCGAAACTGACGTCATCGAGCAAGACCCGCCCATCCGGTGCACGGTACGTCAGATTGCGCACGTCCATCACGACTTCCTCGGTCACCGTCGAGACCGCGGTATCCGGGGTCGGAAGCTCGCTGCCAACCATGAGCACCGCAAGTTGCCGAGCGTCAACATCGGCCGGTAGGACACTCGCGACGGTCTTACCTCCCCGCATGACGGTGATCGCATCAGCAACCGAGAGCACCTCGTCGAGCTTGTGCGAGATGAAGATCAACGTGACGCCGTCATCTCGCAACACCTTCAGATTCTCGAACAGTTCGTCGACCTCCTGGGGAACGAGTACAGCCGTTGGCTCGTCGAGGATGAGGATATTCGCCCCGCGGAAGAGCACCTTGAGAATCTCGACTCGCTGACGCTGACCTACGGAAAGGTGTTCGACGAGCGTGTCAGGGTCGATCGTCATGCCGTACCGACTGCCGAGTTCGACGATCTTGGCCGTCGCTCCCTTGAAGTCGATGGTCGCGCCCGCCTTCGGCTCGAACCCGAGCACGATGTTCTCGAGGACGGTCAGATTGTCGGCGAGCATGAAGTGTTGGTGCACCATGCCGATACCGCGCTTGATGGCATCCTTGGGAGAGTGGAAGTGCTCGATCTCTCCCCGGATGCGAATCTCGCCGGAGTCGGGCACCTGCATGCCGTAGAGCAGGTTCATCAGCGTGGACTTGCCGGCGCCGTTCTCGCCGACGATCGCGTGAATCTCGGCAAGCCGCACGGACAGGTTCACCTTGTCGTTCGCGATGACGCCGGGGTAGGTCTTCGTGATATCGATGAGCTCAACAGCTCGATCGTTGTCGGTCACCAACAGCTCCTCATCGGACAAGCCCCCGGCACCGTTGGCGCCGTCAAGTCTGCATCGTAGCCTGGCGATGGACCCCGACGCGAGACACGCGACGACTCGTCCTCGAATCGGCTTCGCTGCGACTCTGGACGCGAAAGGGCCCGGGGTGACATCCCCGGGCCCTTTCGACGGATGCGCGAGCGGCTCAGCCCTCAGGCACCGTCGGTACCTCGAGCTCACCTGTGATGATCTTCTCGCGAAGTGCGTCGAGCTGGTCCGTGATGTCGTCGACGAATCCACCGGAGGTGGAATAGCCGACGCCGTCAGCCTTCAGGTCGAAGACCTGAACACCAGACTGCCGGTTGCCTTCGATGAAGTTGGTGATGGTCTGGTACACCGCAACGTCAACCCTCTTGAGCATGGAGGTCAGGATGTACTCCTGAACCGCAGGATTGGCCGTGTTGTACTGATCCGAGTCGACACCGATAGCCCACACCTTGCGGTCGTTCGCTTCGGAGTACGACTTCGCAGCCTCGAAGAGACCCCCGCCGGAACCACCGGCAGCGTGATAGATCACGTCGGCGCCTTCGTCGTACATGCCGAGTGCGGACTCGTTCGCCTTCGCCGGGTCGTTGAAGCCGGCGAAGTCGGGAGCAGCGCTCAAGTAGGTCACGAGTACCTCGATGCCCGGATTGATCTGCTTCGCACCGAACTCGTAGCCAGCCTGGAACTTCTCGATGAGACCGAAACCGGAAACACCACCGATGAATCCAATCGTGCCGGTCTGTGACTTGAGAGCCGCCGCCGCACCAACGAGGGCCGACCCCTCATGCTCGGCAAAGACAAGACCCGCAACGTTCGGAAGCTCGATACTTGCGTCGTCGACGATCGCGAAGGATGCGTCGGGGAAGTCTGTGGCCACATTCGTGACACCCTCGGCGAAAGCGAAACCAACCGCGATGAGCAGATCGCTTCCGTCCTCCGCGAGGAGGCGAAGGTTCTCTTCACGGTTCTCGCCACCAGCGTCGGCTTCGAGTTCCTTCGTCTCGATGCCGTAGTCGGCGATCGCTTTCTCGAGACCGGCAGCTGCCGAGTCGTTGAAGGACTGATCGCCCCGGCCACCGATGTCGAAGGCCATACCGACCTTGATGCCTTCGCCTGCCTTGGGCGCGACAGTGGTGGTCGTTGTTGTCTCTTCGCCACCGCCGGCCGCGGTGGTTTCAGTTGAATCACCGCTGCTACAGGCAGCCGCGACGAGCGCTAGAACGAGGAGCAAGGAGAACAGTGCTCCCCTTCGCTTGAGTAGTGAGCGCATTACGCACCCTTTCATTCGTCGTGTACTTGATCCCCTACGCAGTCATGCCCGGGGAAACGCCAGAATGGTAGTACCGCCCGAGGTCAAATTGCCTCGCGAAGCGGGGTCGAATCGCTTCGTCGAAACTCAATTCTCTGCGAAGTCCACCAGGGGCTTGTCTGGAGTCTCGATGGCCTCGAAGGTCAGGCCCTCGGGATCGTCCCCGTCCACTGTGACGAGCACGGTGCTCCCGGCTGAGAACTCCTTGAACAGCACCTTCTCGGACAGCGGATCCTCGAGCAAGCGCTGAAGGGACCGACGAAGCGGACGAGCACCAAGCTGCGGGTCGTACCCCTTCTTCGCAAGGAGCTCCTTGGCATCATCGGTGAGCACCAGGTCGAGTGCCTGGCTCTCGAGTTGTCCACGAACTCTGACGAGCAGCAGGTCGACGATGAGCTTGACCTCTTCGAGTGTCAGTTCGTGGAACACGATGACCTCGTCGATACGGTTGAGGAACTCAGGACGGAAGGACAGCTTGAGGGCGTCCATGACCTTCTCGCGCATCTTGTCGTAGTTCAATTGGTCGCTCGCCTCGGCGAAGCCGATCTTCGTCTTGCGAAGATCGGCAGTACCGAGGTTCGAGGTCATGATGATGACGGCGTTCTTGAAGTCAACCGTTCTGCCCTGCGAATCGGTGAGATGGCCATCCTCGAGAATCTGCAGGAGGATATTGAACACATCCGGATGCGCCTTCTCGATCTCGTCGAAGAGAACAACTGAGAACGGCTTGCGACGAACAGCTTCGGTGAGCTGGCCGCCTTCGTCATATCCAACGTATCCAGGAGGCGAACCAACGAGCCTGCTCACGGCATGCTTCTCCATGTACTCGGACATGTCGATCTGAATGAGCGCAGACTCGTCTCCGAAGAGGAACTCCGCCAACGCCTTGGCCGTCTCTGTTTTGCCGACGCCGGAGGGGCCAAGGAAGATGAATGACCCGGCCGGGCGCTTCGGATCCTTCAGGCCGGCCCGTGTACGGCGAATTGCCCTCGAAACAGCGGCGATGCCGTCGCTCTGGCCGATGATCCGCTTGTGGAGCTCCTCCTCCATGTTGAGGAGCCTCGACGTTTCTTCCTCAGTCAGCCGGTGCACCGGAATCCCGGTCCACTGGGCCAACACTTCGGCGATCTCTTCCTCGTCGATGATCGCCGAGTAGGAGCTATCGCCGGTGCTCGCTCGACCTTCAGCCTCAGCGCGTTCCGTGAGCAGCTCACGTTCGCGGTCGCGGAGCTGCGCTGCACGCTCGTACTGCTGGGCATTGATCGCCTCTCGCTTGTCTGAGCGAAGCTTCCCGATCTGGTTGTCGATCTCCTTCACCTCGGCGGGGAGGTCGGAACGGCGGAGACGCATCCGGCTCCCAGCCTCGTCGATCAGATCGATGGCCTTGTCGGGGAGGAACCGATCAGCGATGTAGCGGTCGGCGAGGTTCGCTGCATTGACAAGCGCCTGCTCGGTGAACTCGACCTTATGGTGCTCTTCGTACGATTCGCGCAAACCTTCGAGGATCTTGATCGTGTCGGCAACGGAGGGCTCATCGACTCGTATGGGCTGAAATCTCCGTTCGAGTGCCGAATCTTTCTCCAGATACTTGCGGTATTCCTCGAGCGTCGTTGCACCGACCGTCTGGAGTTCCCCTCTGGCGAGCATCGGCTTGAGAATGCTCGCTGCATCGATGGCGCCCTCAGCGGCACCGGCACCAACGAGGGTATGGATCTCATCGATGAACAGGATGATGTCGCCGCGGGTGCGGATCTCCTTCAAGACCTTCTTGAGACGCTCTTCGAAATCGCCCCGGTACCTCGATCCGGCGACTAGTGCGCCAAGGTCGAGGGTGTAAATGTGCTTGTCGGTGAGGGTGTCGGGCACGGTGCCGTCAACGATTTTTTGAGCCAGGCCTTCGACGATCGCTGTTTTACCGACACCAGGCTCGCCTATGAGGACCGGATTGTTCTTCGTGCGTCGTGATAGCACCTGCATGACCCGCTGGATCTCAGTCGCTCTGCCGATGACGGGATCAAGCTCCTGCTCGCGGGCGAGCTGTGTGAGGTTGCGCCCGAACTGGTCGAGAACAGTGGATCCGGATGAGCTGCCTTCGCCACGAGAACCACCCGAGCCGCCACCGGGATGCGAACCAGACCCTGTTCCTTCTTCTCCTTGCACACCGGAGAGCAGCTGAATCACCGTTTGGCGTACCTTCGTGAGCTCGGCGCCGAGCTTGACGAGTACCTGCGCCGCAACGCCTTCGCCCTCTCGAATGAGGCCAAGGAGAATGTGTTCGGTGCCGATGTAGTTGTGGCCGAGCTGAAGCGCTTCGCGAAGCGACAATTCCAGGACCTTCTTCGCTCTGGGAGTGAACGGGATGTGTCCCGAAGGGGCCTGGGAGCCCTGCCCGATGATCTCGACTACCTGATTGCGCACGGATTCGAGATTGATGTCCATGCTCTCGAGCGCGCGGGCCGCGACGCCCTCGCCCTCATGTATCAGACCGAGAAGGATGTGCTCGGTGCCGATGTAGTTGTGGTTTAAGAGACGCGCTTCTTCCTGAGCGAGTACGACGACCCTGCGGGCCCTGTCTGTAAAACGTTCGAACAACGTCCCTCACCTCGTATACATATGTGGCGCTCCAGAAACCGGGGCGCCTCGCAGAGTATAGGTATTCGGACTCAATAGAGGGGGGAATACCTGAGACACCGCCCAGTTGGTTCCGATGCGACATCGCTCCTGTGTTCAGTACCTGGAACCCAGCAGCTAGCATCCGCATTCCCTGTACACGGAGCCCTCGTGGACCGTCCGATCTTTCAAGAACTTGTCCCGATCCCCCGTGTTTGGGAACGGATGGAACGCGTCGAACAGCGCCTTCGAGAGGTGACCGTCGCCGACACCGCCTTCCTCACCGAGATCGCTCAACACCTGCTCTCGGCTGGAGGCAAGCGTTATCGGCCGCTTCTTGCACAGGTTGCAGCGGAGCTCGGCACGAACCTCGGCAACGAGCCGATCGAGGCTGGTATCGCAGTGGAGCTCGTACATCTCGGCTCCCTGTATCACGACGATGTGATCGACCAAGCGGATTTTCGTAGGGGACAGACGAGCGTCAACGCGAACTGGTCGAACACGGTCGCGATCCTTGCCGGAGATTTCCTGCTCGCCAGAGCATCGGAAGTAGCTGCACCCCTCGGCGAAGAAGCGGTCGCATTGATCGCCCGCACCTATGCGACACTTTGTGAGGGCCAGGTAGCCGAACTCGTCTACGCAGATGATCTTTCTCACGGGCCTGCCGGATATCACACGGTGATCGGCGGGAAGACGGCTTCCCTCATCAGGACCTCCGCCAGGCTCGGGGCAATGACCGGTGGCGCGGACCGCAACGCCGTCGAAGCGATCTCGGAGTGGGCGTGGGAGATGGGCATGGTGTTTCAGATCACCGACGACGTGCTCGACCTCATCGCCGACGAGGTATTCCTCGGCAAGCCCGCAGGAAGCGACATCGGAGAAGGAACCTTCACGCTCCCCGTTCTCTTTGCAGCCGAAGGTCCACACGGAGATGAGATCAGAGATCTCCTCGGCGACGGTAAGCCGTATCCGCAATCCGCCATCGAGCAGGTCATCGATCTCATCATTCGGGGCGGGTACGTCGATGTTGTCCTCGATGAGGCCACCGAGCGGATCCGCATCGCCGAGAAGGCGGCCCATCGGATACCTGACAACCCGTTGACAGACGTGCTTCACAATCTCGATCAGTACCTGCTCGATCGCGTGGAATCGGCACGGACGTAGGATTGACCATCTTGGGGCGCGGTGGAACATCAATGAATCGATCACCGATACACCTCATCGCACTCGGTACCGTGATCATGCTCGTGGCTGTTGCCTGTGCGCCTGCAGGCGTCCTCGATTCCACCACGACAACGACAACCGCCACCACCATCCCTCCCGAATCGACGACAATCGCCCCACCGCTCGACGGCGATGGAAACCTGCTACCGCCGGAACGTGGTGACGCGGCTGGCGTCGCCAAGGCAGCGCTTACACCTGTCAACGGCTTCGATTTCATGGACGAGCCGCCACAGTACGCGGAGGATCTCGTAGTGGCTGTGGAAACCTGGCTTCCGCCCGACCTCGTAGCTGGTACGGCGGATGCGGTGTACGAAAACGATCAGGGCACACCGGTCTCGGTCGTGTCGGTCATACCGGTGTTGTCCTGGCGAGGCGACCCTGGCTTTGTGGAGTCCCTCATCGTGGTGCTCACGGGGAATCAGCCGTTTAGCCCTGGGGACGGCATATTCACTGCGAAGGCACCGAGCGGGGCCGTGATGCAGCTGTGGTCCACCGGAGATGGTTTTGTCGTCGCCTCCTCCCCGGACGAAGACGCCGCCATCGCGTACCTCGTGACGATGTCGGCCTCAGGCGCTCCCAACGATGTCTGGCCATCCGGATCCTGTCTGTACATCGCTGACGACGAGGGCCTCCCCTATGCCCCGTTCCCCGAAGACGTCGTTGTGCCGTGCACCGGAGCCCACAACGCTGAGGTCTTGCTCGGCATCAAGACCGGCACCGATCTGACAGACTACGACGAGGACGCCAACACATATGATCGCGACTACAAGTGCGACCAGGCCTACGAGGAGACGTTCGGAAGTCAACGCACGCACACGCCCAGCCTCGTGACCTACATGCCGGACGCAGACGAATGGGATCGTGGTGACCGATACCTGGCCTGTGTGGTCAAGATAGATCGGAACGACGGAAGCGATCTCATAACCGGCCCGATGGCAGCCCTGGACGATTTGACATGGGAACCAGACGTCGGTGATTGCCTCGTCAACAACCTGCCTGCCGACACGGTCGACTGTCAAGTCGCCCACACATACCAGTATCTCGGTGACGTCGTCGTCGATGCGGATGTCTGGCCAAAGCCGGGCGACAGGGCGTTCGTCGATGCGTGTATACCACTCTTGGATGAGCTAGCCAACGGGCCTGGTGAACTCGACGTGTTCCCTGTCGGCCTCGGTGCGTACGCATTCGAGCAGGGCGATCGAACCGTACGGTGCATGGCGTTCGCGTCGGTAGACGGTTTCCTCGTCGACGTTGTTGGCTCGTTCAACGGCGAATGGCGCCCCGTCGGCGAGGGCGGCATAGCCGTCTGAACTCCAGCCACCAGTCCCCCCTTTAGGGGGGACGAACGAGCGCAGCGAGTTAGGGGGCCTGCGAGCCCGCGAGCCTGGAGGTGCTGGAGATTCCCCGGTGGTTCGGTGCCCATCTGAAGGGAAGGACAGTCCGCAAGCGAGGTGCAGCGAGCCTGCTGTAGATTGCGGCGCATGGAAGCCTTCTCTGACTACAACAGGTACGACGCTGTAGGTCTCGCCGAACTTGTGGCATCCGGTGAGATCCACCCGGGGGAACTCGTTGAAGCGGCCGCCGAACGAATCGAGACCACGAACGAAACGATCAACGCAGTCATCCGACCGAAGCTCGGTGCTGCCAGAGAACACGCAGCCACGACGGAACCGAGCGGTCCCTTCGGAGGCGTGCCCATTCTGATCAAGGACCTGATCATCTCAGAAGGAGAGCCTGTGAGCTTCGGCTCGGTGTTGTTCCGCAACTATGTCGGCGACACGACGTCCACGTTCATCGATCGCGTTGCACGAGCAGGCTTCATCGACCTCGGTCGGACCAACACTCCAGAGTTCGGGCTGCTTCCCATCACCGAGCCCATGCTCAACGGCCCGACCCGAAACCCGTGGAACCTCGCTTATTCGCCCGGCGGTTCGAGTGGTGGGGCAGCCGCGGCCGTTGCGGCAGGCATCGTGCCGCTCGCTCAGGGAAGTGACGGTGGAGGCTCGATCCGTATCCCGGCTTCGAACTGCGGGCTGTTCGGATTGAAACCATCTCGCGGGCGAGGTCCTCGATCGCCTGCAGCAAGCTCGGACTACCTCTCGGTGGAGCTCGGTGTCAGCAGGACTGTCCGGGACTCAGCAGCCATGCTCGACGCCGTCCAAGGAGCTGCGCCCGGCGATCAGTACTTCGCTCCGAAACCGCAGGGCCCATATCACCAGGAGGCATCACGGGATCCCGACCAACTCACGATCGCATACAGCATCTACGACTATCGCGGCAACAGGGTTCATCCACAGGTCGAGGCGGCAGTTCTCAAAACGGCTTCACTCCTGGAGACACTCGGCCACAACGTCGTCGAAGAAGCTTTGAACATCGACGGCCAGGCGCTCGCCGAAGGATTTATCGACGTGTGGGCTGGACTCGCGGGAGATCTATTCAAACTGGTGCTCGACACCGCCTCCGAGCGCGCATCGGTGCGCCGTATGCGGTCTGTCCTCGGCGACTATCGAACTGTTCAGGCCATAGCAAAGCTCGACTCTCGCGACTCGGGCATGCCGGCGTTCGAGCCATTCACGTGGGCACTGGCCCGGCGCTCAATGCGTCAACGGCCAGCAGACCTTCTCGCTGCTGAGACAACCCTCCAGGACATTGCGCATGTAGCCGGTGCGTTCCTCGAGCGGTACGACGTATACCTGACCCCGGTACTGGGGTCGCCGCCACTGCGGACCGGGGCCATCGACCAGACGAGACCTTGGGACGAACTCACCGAGACCCTGTTCCGATACGTTGCCTTCACACCGCTCGCTAACTTCTCGGGTTTCCCTGCGATGTCCGTTCCGTTGTCGTGGACGTCGGACGGATTGCCGGTCGGTAGCCACTTCCTCGGCCGCTTCGGCGACGAATCGACACTGATCCGTCTGGCAGGTCAGCTCGAACGTGCACGGCCGTGGGCAGACCGCCGTCCCGAGCTGTTCGGAGCGGCGTAGCGGCGCCGGGGAGTCTGCTCAACTCGCCTTGATGAGCGTCAGCAACAATTTCGACGGTTCAACGGCGTACAGCGAATGCGGTACCGAGGCCGCCAGGTGCACCCATGAAGAGGGGCCAATCTCGTAGCGGTCATCGCCTGCAGTGAATCGAAAACGACCGGACACGACCTGTATGACGGCCGGCACCGTTGCGGTGTGCTCCGTGAGCTCCTGGCCTGCGTCGAAAGCGAACCCGACGACACGGATCTGATCGTCGGTGTAGAGCACCTTTGACAAGGTGCCCTCCTCGGGAATCTCGAGGGCAGTGGCGATATCGATACGTACATCCGCCGCCGGTTCGGCTGTCATACTGGCGTCGGTGCAACTCTTGCACCCAGCTCCCTGTCGAGGAGCAAGAAAGCCTGCGGATTGCCCTCGGCGAGCCTGAGATCGTCGATGATCTGGGTCATCGTGGATTCCTCCTCGATCTGCTCGTTCACGAACCATTGCAGTATCGGAAGACTCGCGAAGTCGCTCTCCGAGTTGGCGAGACCGTACATACGGGACAGAGACGCGGTGACCTCCCGCTCCTGATGCAAGGCGCTCTCGTAAACGTCGATCACGGAGCTGAACTCAGACTTGGGAGCGTTGAGTGATCCGATCGCAACCAGGCTGTCCCTGTCGAGGATGAACTGGTAGATCTTGAGTGCATGTAGTCGCTCTTCCTCGGATTGCATACGCATCCAAGAGGCGAAGCCGGGGAATCCTGCCTGTTCGAGCCAGCCTGCCATCGCGAGGTAGGCATGAGATGCATCGAGTTCCATCGTCAACTGCCGGTTGAACTCGGCTGCCATTTTCTCTGTGAGCTGCACATCAACCTCCTGAGTAGCTGTGCCTCAATGGTACGCAGGAAACGGCAGACGTCAGACGAGCCCTCCGTGGGGTTAGTCAGTCAGCCCGCGGACGCATCGTTGGGAACAGAATGACCTCACGGATGTGGTGCTTGTCCGTGAGGAGCATCACGAGGCGATCCACGCCGATGCCGAGGCCACCCGTCGGAGGTAACCCGTACTCGAGGGCACGGATGTAGTCCTCATCGATCGGGTGTGCTTCGTCATCGCCCGCAGCCTTCAACTCTGCTTGTACTTCGAACCTTGCCCGCTGTTCGAAGGGATCGTTCAGCTCGGAGAACGCATTGGCGTACTCCGATCCGGCGATGATCAACTCGAAGCGTTCGGTGACATTCGGCTTCGAACGATGTTTTCGAGACAGCGGTGAGGTCTCGATCGGGTGCTCCGTGACATACGTTGGCTCCCACAGCGTCGATTCGACGAGCTCATCGAAAAGCACCTCGACGATCTTCCCACTTCCCCAGTGGTCCTCGACGTGAATCCCGTGGTGCTGCCCGAGCGACCGAAGCGTCTCCAGATTCGTTTCATAGCCGATGTCCTCGCCCGTGGCCTCCCTCACGAGATCGAGCATCGTTACGCGGCGATAGGGGCCTGCCAGGTCGAGGTCACGTCCCTGATACCGGATCCTGGTCGATCCCGTGGCTGCGACCGCGCATGCTGCCATCACCTGCTCGACGAGTTCCATGATGTCGTCGTAGTCTGCGAAGGCCTCGTACGACTCGAGCATCGTGAACTCGGGGAAATGCGTACTGTCAATGCCTTCGTTGCGGAAGATGCGGCCGATCTCGTAGACCTTCTCCAGGCCACCGACGACGAGTCGCTTGAGGTACAGCTCCGTTGCGATGCGCAGGAACAGATCGAGGTCGAGCGTATTGTGGTGCGTTGCGAAAGGCCGCGCAGTAGTCCCCGTCGCTTCGGGGATGAGCACAGGGGTATCAACCTCGATGTATCCCCTGCTCTCGAACTGGCGACGGAGTTCCGAGACGATCTTCGATCGAACCACAGCCGTGCGTCGTGACTCCTCATTGGCGATGAGATCGAGATACCGCTGCCTGCTTCGAGCTTCGACATCCTTGAGACCGTGCCACTTGTCCGGCATCGGGCGGAGACTCTTCTGCAACAGCTCGAATGATGAGATTCGTACCGATAGCTCCCCCCGCTTCGTCGTGAGGACCGTACCGGTCGCCCCGACCCAGTCTCCGCTATCGAGGTCCAGGAACGCTGCGAACTCGTCATCGCCAAGCGTTCGTACGTCCACGAACAACTGAATCGTTCCCGACACGTCACTGACGACGGCGAAGACGAGCTTGCCCATGACCCGCGTGTTCATCAGCCGACCGGCGATCGTTACCACATCCTCGGTTTCGGTACCCGGGTCGAGGTCCGAAAAGCGTTCATGGAGCTGCGCGGCGGTATCGGAGCGTCGGAACGAGTACGGATAGCCACCTGCCTCGATCTGTGCCCTGTACTTGGCCAGGCGTTCGCGGGTCAGCGCATGGGATTCGAGCGCATCGCCGTCATCGAGCGGGAGTTCTGCCTGGTCCTCGTTTGTCATGCGTGATCCTGGTTGAGGTTGTAGATGATCCGCAACCCTTCGAGCGTCAGATAGGGATCGATCGTATCGACGCTTCGACAGTGCGGCACGATGGTAGAGGCAAGGCCTCCCGTTGCGACTCTCTTCACATCACCCCCGAGCTCTTTGGCGATTCGTTCCACGATCCCGTCGACGAGTCCTGCATGCCCGTATAACGCACCCGACTGGATAGCTTCGACGGTGCCCTTCCCGATCACAGACCGAGGTTCCTCGAACTCGACCCGCCGCAGCGCCGCGGTTCCTGAAACAAGCGCTTCCGTCGAGACTTCGAGTCCCGGAGCGATCGCTCCACCGACGTAGGAGCCCTCCCGGCCTATGACGTCGAAGTTCGTAGACGTTCCGAAGTCGACAACAATTGCCGGAGCTCCGTGACGCTCACGGGCAGCAACAGCGTTCACTACCCGGTCCGCGCCGACCTCCCTCGGGTTGTCGATCTCGATAGCCACGCCCGTTCGTGTCCCGGGCTCGACGACGACGACATCCCCCGACGTGATGTGGGGTGCCACCCGCCTCAACGACGTCGTTATGGCGGGAACGACGCTGGAGATCGCAACACCCCGGATGTCGCTCTGTGCAAAGCCGTCCGCACCGAGTATGCCCGCCATCTGCCAACGCATTTCATCGATCGTCGCTTCGGGCTCGGTCGACACACGCCAATGCCCGATGAGCTTTTCACCATCGAACATGCCAAGCGCAACCTGTGTGTTCCCGACATCGATCGTCAGCAGCACCTTCCACCTCCATACAGAATGCTCGTGTCTTGGAGCTTGACACCTGTGTCTACGTTTCCGGTGGCACCGTCGAGAAAGATGTTGTCGATCAGACGCACATCCTCGACTCTTGCAGCGAGCGCAAGGAACGCAAGCCCTGTGATGTTGCCGATGATCTCGGCAGTGGCTGCGTGAGCGACCTCCACGTAATCCAGGGAAACTGCCGGTACCGATCCGACGATGTCTCGTACTGTAGACGTGAGCACAGTGGCGTCGCGTTCACCAGCGGCAAAGAGCTCACCAGCGGCGAACAGGGCTTGTGACAGAATGCGCGCTTCGCTTCGCGCCGACAACGACAGCCGGGTGTTTCGTGATCCCAACGCCATACCGTCGTGCTCCCTGACGGTTGGCAGCCCAACGACCTCAACCGGCATCGAAAGCTCCGCGGCCATCGCCGTCACGACGGCGAGTTGCTGAGCGTCCTTCCGTCCAAAGAAGGCGGCGTCGGGTTGGATACCGGAAAACAGCTTGGCCACGACCGTCGCCACTCCATCGAAATGCCCTGGCCGATACAGTCCCTCCATCGCGTCACCGATCCCTGCCACCGTCACGGTCGTATGTTGTCGTGTTGGGTACATGTCGGAGGCATCGGGGACGAACAGGATGTCAGCCCCTGCGTGAACTGCGAGTTCACTGTCCCGCTGAAGATCCGTGGGATAGGTCTCGAGGTCCCGGGCACTGTCGAACTGGAGAGGGTTCACGAACACGGACACGACGACCGTGCCACACCGTTGTTCTGCCGCCTCGATGAGAGCGATGTGGCCTTCGTGGAGGTACCCCATCGTCGGCACAAGGCCGACCGTACCGGCGGCAAGTCCTCGAACTTCCCGAAACGAGCGAACGACGTTCATTCGAGCAGCTCCGAAAATTGCCCTTCGGTGCCGGCAGTTCGAGCGGTCAGAGCCGCCAGTTCTGCGAAGTCGGCGAGCCGATGACCTGCTGCATTTCTGACGGCTTCGAGTTGCTTAGCGACGGTCGCTACATCGCCCCGTGCTATCGGACCGGTGAGAGCCTGCCGTGGACCGAGCTCGAACGCATTGGCGACAATCGCTTCGACGAGCGGACGTGCAGTCGCGAAGGGAACCTCCGCTCCTTCGAACAGGTCCTCCGCGAGCGCGAGCACCGACAACGTGAAGTTCGCGGACGCAGCGGCCGCTGCGTGGTATAACGGCTTCGTTGC